>NZ_JBIVLI010000023.1:0-159177 GCF_044751205.1 Streptomyces sp. NPDC088732 | reverse complement strand
CGCAACGGCCCCCCGGCCCCCTGGCTCCCTGACGACGCCCAGCGACTCGACTTCGAAGCCGGCGACTGAGCAAGATCGTGTTACGAGCTCATAGGCGCATTCCCGCAAGCGGAAGGGAAGGCACAAGCTGCCTGCGGCACCGAAGCGTCCGCCCTGTTCCGCAACAACGCCGGGGGCGAGGCCAGCTGCCGGCGACTGCCGAACGAACTGGTTCGAATCATACGCCTTCAACGTAGACGAAAGAGCTGGTTCGTTCGGTAGTCTCGCGGCATGCCCAAAGACTCCAGCGCCACCAAGGCACGCATCCTCGAGGCGGCCTACCGCGAGTTCGCCGCTTACGGCTTGGCCGGCTCCCGTATCGACCGGATCGCCGAGAACGCAAAAGCGAACAAGCGTGCGATTTACGAATACTTCGGCAAGAAAGAGGAGCTGTTCGACCTTGTGGTCGCGGAGCGCCTGGGGTTCGCCGTGGAGAGGGTGCAGGCTTCCTTCGAGGATCTCCCCCAGGTGGCCGGTGCCGTCTTCGACTACTACGCCGCCGAGCCCGACCGAGTGCGCCTGACCCTGTGGCGTCAGTTGGAGCGACCCGCCCCCACCCAGCCGGAGCTCGACTACTATCAGCAGCGCCTCGCCATGCTGGCGGAAGCGCAACCAGGCCAGGCGCTCGCGCCCGCCGATCTCTACGCAATCAACTGGGCCATCCAGCACGTGCAGGCACTCACTCCACTGGGCCTGCAAGTCGCCGACGGCGGCGCGCCATGGTCGGCTGATCGATGGCAGCAATTGAGGGCCGCGGTGGTCACCGCTGTCAGCCGGATCGTCCAGGACGAACCCTCGAAGCCCTGACAGCACGTCACATCGCAGCTGCCCTGGTTCCGGTAGACCTCACCCCGCACGCCTGCGCTCTGCCTCACAGGCATCTGCAGCGCACTCGCCGCTTGTTGATGTGCCGGATCGCGTCGAGCAGCGCGAGGACGCACCGCTCGACGCGGTCGGCGATGCCTTTCCACGTTCGGCCGTCACGCCGTTCGCTCGGGCCACGCCTTGGGTGCTTCCTCCTCAGGCCTGTGAGCCCTGGGCGAGCACTGCGAGGTGATTCCACTTCTCCCATTCGGCGAGACGCTGGGCGTATGCGGCCTTCGCCAACGTCAGCGGCCCGTCCCCGAGGAAGAGCCGCAGCGGCGGTTCGCTGCTGTCCACCAGTTCGAGAATGGCCGGTGCGGTGGCGGTCGGATCACCTTGCGGGACGGAGGCGCCAAGGGCTGCTCGTTCTTCGGTCAGAGCCTCGTACGCCGGGGAAGGGTGTGCCTGGACGGAGGAGGAGCGGCCCCAGTCCGTTGCGTAGAAGCCCGGTTCGACCATGGTGACTTTGATGCCGAAACCGGCCACCTCCTTGGCGAGTCCCTCGCTCAGGCCCTCCACGGCGAACTTCGTGGCGTTGTAGAGCGCGAAGAGAGGCCATGCGACGACTCCGCCGACACTGGAGACGTTGATGATGTGGCCCGTCCCTGCGGCTCGCAGGTGCGGTAGCGCGGCCTGGGTGACCCAGAGCGTGCCGAGGACGTTGGTGTCCATCTGCCGGCGGGCCTGCTCCTCGCCGATGTCCTCGACGGCGCCGAACAACCCGTAACCGGCGTTGTTGACCACGACGTCGAGCCTCCCGAAGTAGCTGTGCGCGCGGTCGACGGCCTCAACCGCGGCCGAGCGGTCGGTGACGTCGAGCGGCAACGGGAGGAGCCGGTCGCCGGCCTTCTCGCGCAGGGCCTCCAGTGCCCGCGTGTCCCGTGCTGTCGCCGCCACGAGGTCACCACGACTCAAGGCGGCTTCGGCCCAGATACGGCCGAACCCCCGGGAGGCACCGGTGATGAACCACACCTTCGTCATGACGTGCTTTCCTCTTCCGTCGGTCACTGCAGCTCCGGTCGCAGAGTGCTGTCCGGGCTGGTGGGCAAGCCTGTGTTGCGGTGCTTCGGGACGCCGTCGATCGCGCGGGTCCACCCGGAGACGGGTGCGCGCCGGTGCAGGTGCTCCACCCCTGATCAAGGGCCTCGCCCGAGCGGCTTCGCCACCGCACCGAACGAACTAGTTCTGGACAAACAGCGTCGCGGTGCATAGGCTCCGAACTAGTTCGTTCGGTACAAGGTCATCGCCGATCAAGGCGCGACCGCACAAGGAGGGACGCTCATGTCCACATTCACGCCGGCCACACCCCTGACGGCCACGATCGCCGGCCAGGCCCATCCCATCCGGGCCGGCATACCCGTGATCAATCCGGCCACCGGCGAGGTCTTCGCCTCCGCCCCGGACGCCACGGCGGAGGACGTCGACGCCGCGGTGAAAGCCGCCTACGACGCGTTCGCCGCCTGGCGGTCGGACCCGGCCGCGCGTCGGGCCGCCCTGCACGCCGCCGCTGACGCCGTGGGGGCGGCGCAGGACGAGATCGCGCAGATCCTGACCGCCGAGCAGGGGAAGCCGCTGGCCGAGTCGGCTCGCGAGGTCGCCACGGCCGCCGCCTACTTCCGCTACTACGCGGACATGGAACTCCAGCGCCAGGTGCTCCGTGACGACAAAGAGGCCCTGGTGCACATCGTGCGCCGCCCGCTCGGACCGTCCGCGATCATCACGCCGTGGAACTTCCCGCTGATCATCGGGGCCGGAAAGATCGCTCCGGCACTGTCCGCCGGAAACACGGTGGTGCTCAAGCCCTCGCCGTACACACCCCTGTCCTCGCTGAAGGTCGGAGAGGTACTGCGTGGCGTACTGCCGCCCGGCGTGTTCAACGTGATCAGCGGCGGCAACGAGGCCGGCGCCGCCCTGACCGAGCACCCGCTCATCCGCAAGATCAGCTTCACCGGGTCCACCGCCACCGGAAAGATCATCGCGCGCGTCGCCGCCGACGATCTCAAGCGCACCACGCTGGAGCTCGGCGGCAACGACGCGGCGATCATCCTGGACGACGCCGATCCGGCCACTGTCGCCGCGGGCCTCTTCCCGCGCGCCTTCCACAACACCGGGCAGGTGTGCGTGGCCCCCAAGCGCATCTACGTCCCCGAAAGGCTGCGCGGCGCGGTCGTCGAGGCATTCGCGGAGCTGGCCCGCACGGCCAGGGTCGGCGACGGCACGGACCCCACGACACAGTACGGTCCGCTCCAGAACCGGCCCCAGCGCGACCGTATCGCGGAGTTGGTCGACGACGCCGTGCGCCAGGGGGCGACCATCGCCGCCGGCGGCGGCCCGATGGAGGGCAACGGCTACTTCTGGCAGCCCACGATCCTGACCGACGTCAGCGACGGCGTCCGGATCGTCGACGAAGAGCAGTTCGGGCCCGCGCTGCCGATCATCGGCTACCGCGACACAGAGGACGCGCTGGCCCGGGCCAACGCGACCCACTTCGGGCTGGGCGGCTCGGTCTGGGGCAGCGACCCCGAGCGGGCCGCCGCCGTGGCCGAGCGCGTGGAGGCCGGCATGACGTGGGTGAACACCCACACCGCCGTGGCCTTCGACCAGCCGTTCGCCGGCATCAAGTGGAGCGGCGTCGGCGTGGAGAACGGCCACTGGGCACTGGAGGGATTCACCGATCTGCAGGTCATCCACCAGGCCGTCTCCTCCGATTCGGTGGGACACCGCTGAGCGCAGGCCACCGCCCGACAGCGGCGCACGCAAGACGGTGCCGCGCGCATCCGAAGGCGACGCGCGGCACCGTCTTGCGTCCTCCCCCTACCGATTCGAAGGACAAGCCACATCATGAGAAGCCTCCAGCGCACACCCGGCACCCGCATCCGCGGCACTGGCACGACGGACACCGCTCCCGCCGCAGGGCTGGTGACCGTTGCCCTGGCCTTCGCGGGACTGATCACATCGATGGCCCAGACGGCCGTGGTCCCCCTCATCCCACAGCTGCCGCACCTGCTGGACGCCTCCCCCTCCGGTGTGGCCTGGGCAGTGACCGCCGCCCTGCTGACCGGAGCGGTCGCGAACCCGATCATCGGGCGCCTCGGCGACATGTTCGGCAAGCGCCGCGTCCTGCTGTGGACGCTGATGGCCCTGTTCACCGGTTCCCTGCTCTGCGCGCTCGGCGACTCACTGCCCGTCGTGATCACCGGTCGTGCGATCCAAGGGTGCTCGCTGGCCGTGATCCCTCTGGGCATCAGCATCCTGAGAGAGGTACTGCCCGGCGCCCGGGTCGGCACGGCCATCGCGCTGATGAGCTCCATGGTCGGCGTCGGCAGCTCATTGGCCCTCCCGGGAGCGGCCCTGCTCATCCGCGGCGTCACCTGGCACCTGCTCTTCTGGGTCTTCTCGGCCCTGTCCCTGGTGGCGCTCGCAGGAGTGCGAGCCGTCGTGCCCCCGTCGTCCCGCCCGGCGTCGGCCCCCAAGATGGACATCAGCGGAGCCGTGGGACTCGCCGTGGGCCTGGTCGCCTTGCTGCTCGCGGTGTCCGAGGGCGGGGCCTGGGGCTGGACGAGCCCTCCCGTCTACGGCCTGTTGGTGGCCGCCGCAGCAGTACTCGCCTGGTGGGGCCGGTGGGAGTGGCGGCAGCCGCATCCGCTGGTGGACCTGCGGGTGTCCTCCCGTCGGCAGGTGCTCGTCACCAACGTGACCGCGGTCCTGGTGGGTTACGCCACCTACGCCCTGGCGTACTCGATGAGTCAGCTACTGCAACTGCCCAAGGGCACCCACTACGGACTGGGCCTGTCGACGCTCGCCAGCGGCCTGTACCTGGCGCCCCCCGGGCTCGTCATGCTGCTGTCCTCACAGCCGTCGGCGCGCCTGTCCGCACGGTTCGGCGCCCGCACCACCCTGGCGACGGGCTGTGCGGTGGTCACGCTCGGCTGGCTGCTCGGCCTGCAACTCACCCACACCGTCTGGTGACTCGTGCTCACCGCCTGCATCATCGGCGCCGGCGTCGGGCTGGCCTACTCGACGATGCCCCTGCTGGTCATGACCGCCGTACCGGCTACCCAAACGGCATCCGCCAACGGCCTCAACACCCTGATGCGGTCACTCGGTACCTCTTCGTCCGGGGCAGTGCTCGGCATGATCCTGACCACCAACGTGACCGTCTTCCACGGGACTCTCGTCCCCACGCAAAGCGCCTTTCACGCGGTGTTCCTCAGCGCGTCCGCCGCCTCCCTGCTCGCCACCATGACGGCACTGCTCCTGCCCCGAAGGGGCTGAACAGCGCAAGAGACATCTTCAGGGCTGGTTGGGCCCGGGGCTGCGGGCCTTGTCCCACCGCGAGTCGGCGGGGATCATGACGGCGTGCAGCGCCAAAGGGAACTCCACGCACTACTCGCACGCGCCGGGCTCACGGTCGTCGAGAACGTACGCCCGGGCAGCATCTTCCCGCCGGAGGCCGGCCGACGGATCGCCCGGGGAATCGCGGCGCCGGACGGAGCGGCCCGCCAAGCACTCGATCCGGAATGGTGGCACCGTCTTTGCGATGCCGACGGTGAGTTCCTGGTAGCCGTCCTCAGGCACCGGATCGGCGGCAACGACGCGTGGTGGACCCGGGTCCGGCACGCAGGGAGCGGCGTGCCGGAGTTGACCGGGGACCCCGGGTTCGTGGCGCTCTCCCTCGACGGGCAGGTGCTGCTGGCCGAGGTGCCCGGCGCGGACGGACCTCGGGTGACGGCCCTCGACCGACTGCCGGAGCGGCTGGAGGAGGCCGCCGCGGCCGCCGGGCTCGAGACGGAGGCCGAGCGCGCCGAGGTGTGGGCGGCGGTGCCCGGCCTACCTGCCTGGCCGCTGCACTGGGCGGAGGGGATCGGGTCCAATCCGGCCGCGACGGACGAACTGCTGATCCGGCTGCTGGATGTAGAGGAGGGCTTCCTGCACGGATGCGACCGGCCCGCCGTCCTCGACGCCGCCGTGGCGCACCCTGATCCGCAGGTGCGGTCAAGGCCGGCCGACACCTTCCGGCCCAAGCTCACCTCCGACCAGTGGATACGCGCGATTCGCTCCGAACCGTCGCCGGACCGGCGCGTGCTCTGGGCGGAGCACGCCGGCATCTGGGGCGCCGAACTCCCCGAGGACCTGTACGACGACCTCCTGGCCGGCCCGTCCCGCGCGCAAGCCGCCGAACTCCCGGGGCTCCCCGCACGGCACCTCCCCGCCTGGCGGCCGACACCGATCCCCGGGTGCGGGCCGCGGCCTGTGCCCGGTGGCAGGACCTGGCTGCGCCGCTGCGGGAGCGGCTGCTGGCCGACACCGAATCCGTGGTGCGAACGGCCGCGCTGCTCGCCCACCACACCGGGATACCGATCCCTCGCAACGTTTTCGCCACCCTGCCCGACCCGCAGCGCGCGCTCGAACGGTGCCGCCTCGCGCCCGAACTGGAGGCAGAGCTGGTCCGGGACACGGACGCGGAGGTACGCAGGGCGCTGGCCGCCAACCCGGGCCTGAGCACACACGGCGTCGCCGTGCTGGCACAGGACCCCAGGGACGACATCCGCTCCGTGGTGGCGCTGCGCCCCGACCTCACCGAGAAGCAACGTGCCTCGCTACGCCACGACTTCGACCCGACGTTGATGTCGCGGACCCTGCCTTGGGTCGAAGACCTGCACGGTGACGCCGACGCGATGCGCCGCCTCGCCGCGTCCTCCCACCCGCTGGTCCGCCGCAGCGTGGCACGAGCCCGGCACCTCCCGCCGGATGTCGTGGCGCGCCTGGCGCAAGACGAGGACCGCGTGGTCCGCCTGTTCCTCGCCGAATCGTGCGAGGACGCGCCGGCCGACATGCTGCTGGAGGTCTGGCGCTGGTGGGACGGCAGCTTCAGCCACCCCGGCCGGCCCCGCAGCCACCCCAACTTCCCCCGCACCGGCCTGCTGCGCCACATCGCCGACCCCAGCGGGCGGATGCGCCGCCTGGCCCTGGACGATCCCGAGTCGACGCCGGCCGACGTCGCCCGGCTGGCCCGGGATCCCGAAGCCGAGGTGCGCCGCCGCGCAGCTGAGGACCCCCGGGTGTCAGCGGCCGATGCGGTGCGACTGCTGAACGACCCGGACGGCTCTGTCCGCAGCGCAGCGGTACGCAATCCGCGGCTGCCGGCCCGCGTCCTGGCCGGACTGCTGCACGACCGCGACACGGCAAGCGCAGCGGTCACCAACCCGGCGATCCCGGTCCCCGTCCTGCACCGCATCCTCACGGTGGCCGCGGCAGCCGTAGCAGCCAGACGCTGAACTGAAACACCCACACCCGGCACGAAGGCCGTGCCGGTCCGACACCGAACGCGGCACACCAACCGGGTCATGCCTCAGAACGGGAGATCGTCCCGCCAGGAACCGCTCGACAACTGGGACATCGCCCACTCTGCTTGCGCGCGGTCCCCCGTCGCCGAAGGCGACGGGGGACTCTTCTCGTTGTCGTAGGAGTGCGAACGGACGTGGGCCTGAGTCGCTCTAACCTGCGGAGCAGAGGCCGTCGTTCGGACAGAACATGACCCACGTGCAGTTGTAGCCTGCGTGCACCGTCACGGGGTTCGGGTCGGGGCCGAAGTTGATGGACGACCCCGGGTCGGGCACGGCCGTGAAGGTGACAGTGGTGCCAATCTCGAAGCTGGCCGTACAGGTGCCGGTCGGGTACGGCTGGGACTCGTTGGTCGCGTACGGGTCCCACGCCGCCTGGTGGCAATTGATTCCGGCGGGCTGGCTGGTGATGGTTCCGCCGCCCCAACCGTCGCTGACCCAGGCGGACAGGTCTGCGGTGGAGGCGTGAGCCGGCGTGATGGAGAGGATTGCGGCTGCCGTGGCGAATGCGGTGGCGAGTCCCGTCGCGCGCCAGGCGCTGTGCCTGCTGTTACTCATGGGGAACTCCCTCGGATCGAACGTTCCTCGACCCGGCTAGCACCCTACGCCCCTTTGGCCAATATGCCTTGAGATCGGAAAAAATGTTAACTAATAGTCATTTCCATCTGATATTGACCACTCCGCCCCAATAGCGGACCTGGTTTGGCGATTCCGTCTTCGACACCACCTCACGCGTCGACGGAACGCGAGGAAGTGTTCGGCTTTGCGTTCGTTGCGGCGGTGAAGTCGGCCGCACGTGATCCCGGCTCGGGACTGTAGATCGTTCGGTGATCCGGGGTGCTCGCTCAGTTGGCGTCACGGCGTCGGCTGTCCATCACTCGGCTCAACTCGAGCGAGGCGGCAGAGACCTTTTCGGTGGCCTCGCGGATGGCGGCGGAGCCCTTGCCCTTCAGCTTCTCCTTCAGGTCCGCGACGGCGGCCTCGACCCGGGTCCTGACATCACTGGGGACCCTGTCCCTGTTGTCCTTGAGGAACTTCTCGGTCTGATAGGCCAGTTGCTCGGCCTGGTTGCGGGTCTCGGCGGACTCGCGGCGCTTGTAGTCCTCGTCGGCATACTGCTCGGCCTCGCGCATCATGCGGTCGATGTCGTCCTTCGGCAGCGCCGAGCCACCGGTGACGGTCACCTTCTGCTCCCTGCCGGTGCTGAGGTCCTTTGCCGTGACGCGCATGATGCCGTTGGGATCGATGTCAAAAGTAACCTCGATCTGTGGCACGCCTCGGGCGACCGGAGGCAGGCCGGTCAGTTCGAACACACCGAGCTTCTTGTTGTACGCGGCGATCTCGCGCTCACCCTGGTAGACCTGGATCTGCACCGACGGCTGGTTGTCCTCGGCCGTGGTGAAGATCTCCGAACGCTTCGTCGGGATCGTGGTGTTGCGCTCGATCAGCTTGGTCATGATGCCGCCCTTGGTCTCGATACCGAGGGACAGCGGGGTGACGTCAAGCAGCAGCACGTCCTGGACTTCGCCCTTGAGCACACCGGCCTGGAGCGCGGCGCCGATGGCCACGACCTCGTCCGGGTTCACTCCCCTATTGGCGTCCCACCCGCCGGTCAGTTGCTTGATCAGGTCGGTGACCGCGGGCATGCGGGTGGAGCCACCGACGAGGACGACGTGGTCGATCTCGGAGAGCTGGATGCCCGCGTCGTTGATGACGTTGTGGAACGGGATCTTGCAGCGCTCGAGCAGGTCCGCGGACAGCTGCTGGAACTGGGCGCGGGTGAGGCGCTCGTCCAGGTGCAGCGGGCCCTTGGTGGATGCGGTGATGTAGGGCAGATTGATCGAAGTCTCGGTGGACGAGGACAGCTCGATCTTCGCCTTCTCGGCGGCCTCGAACAGTCGCTGCATTGCTTTCTTGTCCCGGGCCAGGTCCAGCCCGTAGCCGCTCTTGAATCGCTTGACGAGATGGTCCACGATGCGCTGGTCCCAGTCGTCGCCGCCCAGTCGCCTGTCGCCGCTGGTGGCCTTCACCTCCACCACGCCTTCGCCGATCTCGAGCAAGGACACGTCGAAGGTGCCGCCGCCCAAGTCGAAGACGAGGATGGTCTGGTCGTCATGGTCCAAGCCGTAGGCCAGGGCGGCGGCGGTGGGCTCGTTGATGATGCGCAGGACGTTGAGGCCCGCGATCTCGCCGGCCTCCTTGGTGGCCTGGCGTTCGGAGTCGTTGAAATGGGCGGGGACGGTGATGACCGCGTCGGTCACCTTCTCACCGAGGTAGGCCTCGGCGTCACGCTTCAGCTTCTGCAGGATGAAGGCGGATATCTGCTGCGGGTTGAAGTCCTTGCCGTCGAGGTTGATCCGCCAGTCGGTGCCCATGTGGCGCTTGACCGATCGTACGGTCCTGTCGACGTTGATCATCGCCTGACGCTTGGCGACCTCGCCGACGAGCACCTCGCCGTTCTCCGCGAAGGCAACGATGGACGGCGTGGTCCTGGCACCCTCGGCGTTGGTGATGACGGTGGGCTCGCCACGCTCCAGCAGGCAGACAGCGGAGTTGGTGGCGCCGAAGTCGATGCCTATCGCCCTGCCATTGGCCGGGGCACGGGAGGCCGGCCTTCTCCGCGCTGATCCGGACGATTGCCTGACCTGTCGTGCCCAGTGGTCGCGGCTGACTTCCGCATTTCGCGCATCCTGCGATGCGGCGCCGTAGAGCTGGGCAAGAAGGTGGGCGACCTGGTCGTACCGCTGGGCCGCAGCCTCCGGGTCGCCGCTGCGCCCCAGCCTTTCAGCGTCCTCGACAAGCAACCGGGACGAGCCCCGGACTTCGCTGTCGGCGGTGCCGCGGCGGCTCTCGTCCGAAGGCGGGCGGTAGCCGATGTTTCGGGCGAGGATGAGATCCTCGACGGTGTCCGTGCCCTGTCGACGCGGTTCCGGCAGACCTCGACTGCGCAGTCCCCGATACAGGGACCGGTAGACATGATCCAGTGTCAACTGCTCGGGTGCCCGTGGATCTCCCTTGGTGAGGAGTCTCAGCAGCTCTGCAGTGAAGGCAGTGTTCCGCTCCCCTTCGGGCGCAAGCGCGGTCACCCCGCTCGCAGTGGCCGTGAGAGTGAAGGTGCCGGTGATCTGTGTCTGGTCCATCACCACGTCATCGGGGGCCATCACGTCGATGGCGCGTCCGGAGAAACAGCAGTCGAGTACAACGACACGATTGCGCGCGGGGCTGTCGGAGACGATCTCCCTCACACCGTCGAACGGCATGGCCGTGTAGCGCAGCAGATCCCTGCGGGTGTGGGACAGCCCCAGGTACAAATTCCCACGGCTGTCGAGCAGACCATGGCCGGCGTAGTAGACGAACAGGAGATCTTCCGCTTGAGGAGCGAGCAGAGCCAGGCGCTGGCCCAGTTCGGAGGCTGTGCCCGGGTTGCTGATGACCTCGCAGGTCTCCGGGGTGAACCAGCCGCGAGCCGCGGTGCTCAGCGCACTCACGATGTCCGTCAGGTTGTTCAGTACCGAGGGCAGATCGGGCAGCGAGACGTCGGCCGGGTAGTCGGCGGTGCCGATCAGGACGACGCGTGACCGCGCGCTGTCAGGACGTCTCATCGAGGACCGCACCCTGCTGCTCCTGCTGCAGGAACGTGACGAGGTCCGTGACCAGTGCATCGGGAGAGGAGGCCCGCTGGACGCTCACCTCGAAGCTGTCTCCGCTTGCTCTGACCACCTTCAGCGTCACGTCACTGGTCCGATGCCGCACCCACTCAACGGCTGCCTGGGCCAGTACCGCCACGGCCCCACCCGAGGAGAGAGCCACGACCAGGGCTTCGGGAAGCCCGCCCATTCGGTCACTGGGGATCTCAGCGCGTTCCAGTCGGACCCGACCACGCAGTTCTCGCTCGAACCGCAGCCACTCAGCCAGCTCACCGAGCTGTGCTGCACCCGCCCCCGCGTCGGAGCAATCGACGATCAGCCTGGCTTCCAACATCGCCCCCGATGAAGATGTGATCCGCACAAATCATACGAGAAATCCCCTTGACGCCGCAGGAAAACACAACTGCCCTCACCTGACATGCCAGTCGGCTACCGGAATCCGTGAACTCCACTTGCGCCTGATCCCGCTCGGTCCGGTAAGCGCGGGAGGAGTCCGTGCCGTCGACGCCGCCCGCATCCGCATGCCGGCGCACCGCCTGATCGCAGGACCGAACAGGGGGCTCCGGCAGGAGCGTTCGAGGGGAGTGCACGGCAGGCCGGCGTGCCGGAGCCGAGGGCGGCTTCCTTGTTTGCGCGTCGTCAGGAAGGACCAGGCTGACAGGAACAGCCGGGAAAAGGAGCGGGGCGTGGGTGCGGCGCTGTTGACCATCGTGGCTGCCCTGATCGGAGGCGCGGTCTCGCTGGCATCGGTGCGCCTGTCGCAGCGTGGTGCAGAACGTGCCCTGGGGCAGGAGCAGCAGCGGGTCGATCGGCATCGCGCCGAGGATCGGCGTCATGAGTGGGACAGCCGCATGCTCGAGGAGCGGCGCGCAGCGTACACCCGGCTGAACGCGGCGGCACGCAGTCTGCGGGACGCGTTGTCCGACTGCTCCCACGACATGGAGGCCACAGGTTCCGTCACTCCCGACACGCTCACGGACATGGAGGAGAGGTGGCGTCACTACGTGGTGCAGCACGCCGAGGCACACATGATCGTCTCTGATGAGGTCCTCGGCCTGCTCGGAGCCGTCAACGGGTCGCTGCGCGCCGCCCACGGCCTGGCCAAGGGCCTGAGCGGGGCGGGAGAGCAGCCCGAAGGCGGCCGCGCGGAGCTGAGGGATCGCCTGCGCGACCTGTGGCCCCGCCTCGAAGCCCTCCGCGACCAGATGCGCCGGGATCTCGGGATCACCGACCGCTGACCTTCCGCTTCCGGCAAGCGGAACACGTCGGAGCGCGCTTCGTACGGGCTCCCACCGGACCTCACAGCCGGTCCTCGCTACGCCGTATTCCGTGTGCCGCCGGCGGACGAGCCGTCCGCGCGTCAAGTACGGACCCGTTGCGCCAGGCCGCCGAGTGCGCCGTGGGGAGCATCTGCTGAATGCCGGGGTGCCCGCGCGGGGCGTGGCCCGGTGGGGGCGAAGCGGTAGGGCAGGGGTGTCGGCTCCTGGTCTTGGTTCGCAGCTCTCGCCGAACATGGTAACAGCTGTTACCATGCCGATATGGCCAAGACACAGCTCGGAGCACGCGTCGACGACGAGGTCGCGGAGATCGCCCGGAAGCGGGCGGCGGATCGCGGTCTGTCCGTCGGCGACTATCTCGCCCAGCTCGTCCTGGAGGACGCCAGCGGTCTGCGGGCCCGCGCCATGGGCGCGGCGGAGCGATTCCTCGCCGAGCACCAAGCAGTCTTTGACGAGGCCGAGCAGGGTCAGGGTGGGGCGCGGGTGGACGCCGCGTAATGGACCTGCACATCGATGTCCCGTGGATCCTGCAGGTGGCCGAGCTCGCGGGAGCCGGCGATCCGGCTCCTGACGACTACGGCGTCCCTGTGGCGGCGTGCGCCCGGCACCAGGCCGAGTTGATGGAGCGGTCGGTCTACGACGGCCCCTACGCGCGAGCTGCCGCACTGGTGCACACCTTGGGTCGGTGCCGGTGGCTGGAGCGGTCCAATCTTGCGGTCGCCGCGGCCACGGGTGTGATGTACCTCGAAGCTTCCGGGATCTCCGTCAAGCCCTCTCATCACGATGCGGTCGCCCTGCGGGACCTCCTCCTCGATCCCGCCTGCACCGCGAACAGGATCGCCGAGGCACTGCGGGCCTGGCCGTCGGTCTGATCCTCGTGGCAAGGCCGTTGAGCTGACACCCGCTGCACTACCTCACCTGCGCGCTCTCTCTCCCCCCCCCACCGTGGGCCGAGTCCCCAGAGGGGCTACCGCACGGCATCGCTCCTGCCCTTCGCGGGGTCGGCGGTGGTCAGGCCGCTGGTCGACCGGAGGTGTGCTGAACAGCCACCAAGGCGAGGTCGTCGCGCAAGTGCTTGCCCGTGTGGATGTCCAGGTCCTGGTTGACCTGCTGCAGCAGAGTATTGGGACATTCCCAGGTCCAGGCGGCGGCCCGATCGAGGACCGGGTAGAAGCAACCGGCGACATTTCGGGCTTCGATGAGGCCGTCGGTGTAGAGCAGCAGGGTGTCGCCTGCGTCGAACCCGAAAGTGTCCATGTGGTAGTCGTCCGGCCTTGTCCCGGACAGGCCGAGCGGTGGTGCGGGTCGAGAAGTGTGCAGCACGGTGACCTGACCGTTGTGATGCAGCAGCGGTGCCGGATGGCCGCAGCTGATGACCTTCAGGGCATGGTCTTTGTCGGGGATCTCGACCAGGAGGGCGGTCACGAAGCGCTCCCAGCCCTCCGGGTCCACGTCGGCCTCCTGAGCCAGATGCCTGCGGACGCTGTTCTCCAGGGCGGCAGCCAGTTCCGAAAGAGTGCCGTGCTGGTGGGCGGCCTCCCGAAAGGCACCCAGGAGCGCGGAGGCGTCCGCGATCGCCGGCAGGCCCTTGCCCCGAACATCTCCGATCAGGAACCGGGTCGTGCACCCAGCCCGGGCGGCGGCGTACAGGTCCCCGCCCACCATCGCGTAGGCCGTGGAGGCCCGGTACGCAGAGGCAACGCGCAAGGGGCCCAGCCGCCCGCACAGCGGTCGGAGCAGCACCCGCTGAGCCGCCTCGGACACCGCCCATACCTGGTGGAACTGCCAGATGCTCCGGTGCTGCCGCTCCCGAGCGCTCACGACGAGGAGTGCCACCGCCACCAATGTGCCGAAATGGATGAGCAAAGGGGGCGAGTGCAGCAGACCGCCGGCTCGGTCGACAGCGATCGCCGCGGCGCTCACGGCCAGGGTGACGCCGGCCGCGAAGCGGGTGCGCCTGGCGGGCAGCAGGGCCGCGGCCACCAAGGGCGCGAACACGGAGTAGTCCGACCAGGGAACTCCACCGCCCGCGGACGGGGCCATGATTACTGTGCAGGCCAAAATGATGGCACCGGCAAGCACTGGCCACAGCCGCCACGGGAGTGCTTGGACGGTAGGCATCGACGTCACCGCCTGCGCCGGGTCGGTCCCCCGGAGGCGCAGCCGCCACCGCCGTGGTCGGCTGTCGGTTCCGGCGGGGCGCACCGTCTCCCCGTTGCAGGGGAAGACTGCCGCAACAGAACTGGCGGAGACTGATTGGGGTCGATCAGAACTTACGTTCGCCACGGTTTCCCTCTTCCACACCCACGCCCGTCGGCGCTGGGCAGGACTGCCGACGCGGTGAGCCGAGACAGGTATGTACGGTCCGATTGCTTTCCGCGGAATGCGGGCGCCAGGGTCCGCTCAGGGGTGTGTCGCTGCGGCTACGCCCGGCGCCGGATCACCGCAACGGTAGGCATACCTTGCCGACGGGCGGCACCACGTGAACACGTAGTCCTGCCCGCGAAGCATCACGACTCCTCCACGTCCCCGGCCCGCGAGGTGTCATACCGGAACCCGAGCGCGACCAGCCCCCAGGCGGACGGGCGAGCGGGGCGCCAGCCGGAACCCCCGACCACGATCACGTCACGTTCGACTCGTGGGGGGGGTATCACGCGGTCGACAGCGGGCTCGATCGGCCCGGCACGTCATCCCCGAGCGCCCACAGCCGCTGGAAAACCCGACAGGGCCCACGCCGTGAGGCATGGGCCCGTACAGAAGGGCTCGCCCCTGGGCCGCAAGCGGCCCAGGGGCGAGCCCTTCATCGTTCCTGGCGCGGTTGCGCGGGGGCGATCCGTTGATCCGGTGAGCGGAAGGGGCGCCGGGTGGGAACCGGCCCGGGCAACGGAGCGGTTCTCAGAACAGGTACGAGAAGTTACCCCAGCTGGTGCCGATGACCGAGCTGCCGGCGAACCCTCCGGCGCCGCTGCCGCGGTAGAGAACCAGATCCTTGGTGGTGCTGTTGCGGGCGATGAGGTCGTTGTCCCCGTCGCCGTCGAAGTCGCCGACGCTGAAGATGAGGTCCAAGCCGGACCAGTTGTTGCCGATGTTGGTGGACCCGGACTTGAAACCGCCGGCACCGGTTCCGCGGTACAGGAACAGGTCACCGGTCGAGCTGTTGCGACCGATGACGTCGGGGTTACCGTCGCCGTCGAAGTCTCCGGGAGACATGATCAGGTTGAATCCGCCCCAGCTGGTGCCGATGACGGAGCTGCCGGCGAAGCCGCCGGCGCCGTTGCCCTTGTAGAGCAGCAGCTCGTTGGTGGTCTTGTTGCGGGCGATGAGGTCGTTGTCGCCGTCGCCGTCGAAGTCCCCGGGTGCGGTGATGTTGTCCAGACCGGACCAGTTGTTGCCGATGTTGGTGGACCCGGACTTGAAACCGCCGGCACCGGTTCCGCGGTACAGGAACAGGTCACCGGTGGAGCTGTTGCGACCGATGACGTCGGCGTTGCCGTCGCCGTCGAAGTCTCCGGGCCGCACGATGGCGTTGAACGCGGACCAGTTGTTGCCGATGGTGGTGGACCCGGAGTTGAAGGCGCCGGTGCCGGTTCCGCGGTACAGGAGCAGGTCGCCGGTGGAGCTGTTGCGACCGATGACGTCGGGGTCGCCGTCGCCGTCGAAGTCGCCGCGGTCACCGGAGTTGCTGATGTTCTTGTAGCGGATGGGGTCGTAGGTGGTCAGTTCGGACCAGGTGTCGAAGCCGAGGTTGCCGAAATTGGAGTTGGTGTAGGGGTTCCGGACGGTCTCACCGTCCTGGTTGAAGGAGTAGACGTACGCGCCCTGGCCGTGATCGGAGGGGTTCTTCCACTTGGCGAACAGTTCCATGTGGCCCGACCGCAGTACGGCGTCACCGGGCTGCAGCTGGTCGAGAGTGGACAGGTAGGTGATCAGGCCCGAGCCGGGAAAAGAAGCAGTGCTCTGGCTGCTCGACAGATGCCAGGTCATCGAGACCAGCCCGGAGCAGTCCTTGCGGTAGCCGCGCCCCTGCGGGTCCGGAGCGGAACTGCCCTGGTCGTAGGTGTATCCGTGGTCAGCCCAGTACTGGGCTCTGGACAGGACCTCGGAGCGGGTGATGGTCCCACCGACGCTGGAGGCGGCGTGCGCGGCCGACGACGGCAGGGCAACCAGCACGCCCAAACCCAGGGCCAGGCCAAGGGTGGCGGTAGCCACACGGAGCGGCATCGTGTTCATCGACATGGCGGAAGTCCTTTTCAAGCGGGAAGGGAAGCGGTCGGGGCCGAGAACCGGCAGAGCTGGGTCCCAGATCAATTCGCCGGCCCTCGCAGCAGCGACGCTGCCCCGGACGGCGCCGCGGGCAGCCGTGCTGATGCCAGCAGGAGGGGCGGTCGCTCGCGCAGCGGGCAGGGGGGCAGGGGGCAGGGCGGGCGAAGTCAGTCCCAGATCATGTCGTCCGTTGTCGCAGCAGCGACGTGGTCCCAGACGGCGCTGCGTGCGGCTGTGCTGGTGGCGCCGGGAAGGGTGGCGGTTTGCGCAGCGGGCAGCAGGGCGGTCGAGCCGACGATGACGGCGGTGACAACGGCGGCCTTCACGATCTGGCAGAGAATCACGGGTGTCCCGTCCTGTCCTGATAGATGGGTGTCAGGGGCTGTCTCCGGATGTCGCGTCCCGCGGTTGACGCGTGGTCCGGCTGCCGTACCGGCGGTTCCCTGCCGGCGGGTACTAGCTTCGTCGCAGGTCAGCAGTGGTGGAAGGTGCATTGGCTGGACGGAATCGGCCCTGGACGGATCAGTCCAGGGCGGTCGGTGGGGCCAGCAGCACCTCGTAGAACGGTGCGATCATCGGTGCGCGGGCATCGACGAGGTCCCAGCCGGCCAGCTCGGCGCGGGCGCGAAGCACACGGCGGCACACCTCGGCAGCGCGGACCTCGGCATGCTCCAGCCGGTCGGCGAGCAGGTACAGGCCCAGCACCGGATACGGCTGGGCGGCGGGGTGCGCGACGATGTGCTCGACCCTGTCCCGGGTCTGCGTATGTGCCCGCATCCAGGCGGCCATGTCCGCAGGCAGCACGGCCTGCTGGGGAGCCCTGAGCCGGGCATGCACGAGATACATGCCCGGGATCCTGGCAACTGACGTGGAAACGCCACCAGTTGGGCAACCTGGACTGTTCGGGCAATGGCCGGAACGGTCCACCGGAACAGTTCCCGTGAACTCCTCACGCAAGCGCACCGGGCCTGCGAGGATCACGGCTGCCACGCGGGCCGCACGTCGCATCAGGGGGTTTTGTTCATGCTCACGGCGCTGGGGCTCGACTCCGCCGCGGAAGCGTCTACCGGGCCATGCTCGCCCGCCCCGACGACGGCGTGGCCGCTTTGAGTGGTCACCTGGGCCTACCGGAGGCACAAGTGCGCGGCGCTCTCGACACCCTGAGCGAACTCGCCCTCGTCCGGCCCTCCTACGACCACGCCGGTAGCCTGCGCGCTCTCCCGCCCGAGCTCGGCATGGAAGTCCTCATGGCCAGACAGCAAGCCGACTTGGCCGCGCAGCAGCAGCGCGTCCAAGCATCCCGTGCAGCGGCCGCCCAGCTCATCGCCGAATGCGCCGACCTGCGTCCCGGAACCCCACCCTCCGGGGTTGAGCAGCTGCTCGGACTGGACCAGATACGCGACCGTCTGGCCTCCCTGACCCGGGAACTCACCAGCGAGGTCATGACCTTCGCCACCGGTGGTGCCCAGTCACAGCAGGCCATCAACGCGGCCAAACCCCTCAACGAGGACCTGCTGGCCCGCGGAATCCGCATGCGCACGATCTACCTCGACAGCATCCGCAACCACCAGCCCACGATGGACTACCTCATCTGGCTGACCGAGAACGGTGGCGAGGTCAGAACCGCTGCGGCCCTGCCCTGCCGCATCATCATCACCGACCGCACCCGTGCTGTCATCGCCGTCGACACCGACAACACCGCAGGCGGCGCCGTCGTCCTCACCGGACAAGGCACCGTCACCGCCCTGTGCGCACTGTTCGACAGCACCTGGACCACCGCCCAGCCACTGGGCACGCGTCCCCTCCGCGACGGGAAGGGACTGACCGCGCAGGAAGCCGCGACGCTGCAGCTGCTTGCGGACGGCCACACAGACGTAGCCATCGCCAAACGCCTCGGCGTCTCACCACGCACCGCGCGACGCATAGCAACGGACCTCATGGAACGACTCAACGCCCGTAGCCGCTTCCAAGCCGGCACCCGCGCAGTCCAACAGGGCTGGCTCCCCGACCAACCCTGAACTCCTTCGAGCCGTGGACATCTCGAAGATCGGCCGGTGACCGTCTCTGTATCCGGACCTTCACCCCGACGCCGGGACAACCACGCGGATCAGGTGGGAACCCGTACACCACTTCCGAAGACGCAACCCCGGGGCATCCTCGGCGGAGCGATGTCAGTGCACGGCCGCATACTGACGCCCATGCAGATCACGGAGGACGCACTCAAACGGGCCTGGCATGAGATAGCCGCAGGCTCTGAGCTTCTCGATGACGCCATGTTCCCGCCTACCGGCACATCACCCGGCCAGTACCCGCAGCGCGTCAGCGATCCCGATGGCCTCTTCCTCGTCCTGGACGAAGACGGCGCGGTGCACGGCCACCACGGCCCCTATGCGTCGGTTTTCACCACCCGGGAACTCGACCAGGTGCTGTACTTCGCCGCCGAAGAAGCGGTCACTCGGCTCGTGGACCGTACCCGCTCCTCCACTCTGGGGCTGGCGACCAATCTCGTCACCGAGCAGGCCGAGATGATGGACCGAATCGACCCCGCGTGGGGAAGGAGGTTCCGCAGCGGCGGCATCGACGGCACGCGGACGGCGCAGCCGTGCGGACGTGACCCGCTGGAACGCCTCGCCTGGATCGCCGACACCTGGCGCGACCAGGACCCCTACACCCACCTTGCCTTCTTCCGCGGCAAGGACGTCAGCGCCGAACAGATCGCCCTGCTGCATGGAGCCGACCCGGAACAGATCGCTACCGGGATGCGCTTGTCGGACCTGCGCGCGATGGAAGCCTCCGGCCGTGATCACGGGGACATTGCCTGGGAGTCCTGCTGCTTCGGGCAGGCGGGCGACTGGGCGTTCCTGATGTATCACGAGACGCCACCGGGCATCCGGGCCGACCATGCGGCTCTCTCCCGGCTCGGAGTCACAGAGACCGTGGAGTTGAGCGCCACAATGGGGAAGGGCATCTACAGCTTTTACTACACACGCGACGGCCGCAGCCTCGACGACGGCTGGGGGATGCTGGAACTGATCTGGTACAAGGAAGGCCGCGCGCCCTACTACCGGGGCGGCCAGCTCGACTTCCTCAACCAGGCCATACGCCGCGCCGAACTCGACCACCCAGAACTGATCGACACATTCGACCTGTACTTCCACGCCCTGGACGACGCACTCGGCCTTCAACTGCCCCAGCAGGACATCAAGGACGGAACGGTCCGTTCCGCACTGTGGGCAGGAAGCAACTCAGGCCGAGGCCAAAAGTACGAACAGTGAGGCAATCAGGTCGGCGTAGTCGGCGGGGAGAAGGCCGGTGCGGATACCGCGGCGCCATCACCGGGGCATGCCTTCGCCGGATGGCTGTCCTCAGGCCCTGCCTGTGGCCTGCTCGGGCGGGGAAGTTTCTGGGCGAGACCGTCCCGGCTGAGGGCGGAGGCCGTCGCTGAAGGCCGCCAGCGCCGCGCGGGCGGCGGGGTAGACATCCGCGGGGAAGCTCCGGTCGGACGACAGTGCCGCTTCGAGCAGCGGCGCCGCGGCGGAGGCCGGTGCGCCGATCCGGGCGACGTACCGGACCGCCGCGCGGCAGGGCTCGTCGGCGTCACCGGACCTCAGAGGTTCCAGGGCCGCCAGGAGGACCGGCACGGCGGCGCTGGTGTCGCCGGTGATCCGCCACCAGGCGTGGGCGGCCTGGACACGGGTCCACGGTCCCGGGGACTGGAGCAGGGGCCGGACCGCGGTCGCGCATCGCGTGGCCAGCGGCCCCAACTCCGCCAGGCGGGCGAGGTCTGCGTACCCCAGGCCCCTGGCTGCCGCGTCCTGCGCGAATGCCAGGAAGACCTCCGGTCCACCGGTGATCCGCCAGTGCGCCCACGCCGCGTTCTGCGCGCCGTGCCATCTTCGTATGCCGTTGGGCAGAAGGGTGCTGCCGTCGTGACGTGGTGGCTGTGCGTCGCCACGGACGAAGCCGGCGAGGACGCGACGGATCCCGGGGAGCAACTCGTCGGCCCGTGTCAGCAGCGGCTGCAGGACCTGCCCGAGTGACGTCACGTAGAAGAACGGGAGCCGGCTGCTTGCCGCCAGCCACCGGTGCACCGGGTCCAGCACTCCTGGATGGCCGAGACGAGCAAGAGCGACGGCCGCGGGCCCGGCAACCCGGTCGTAGGAATCGTTGGCGGCCACGAGCAGGGCGGGAACGGCCGGGGTGATGTCCTGTGCGGAGTCCGCCGACACCAACTGCGCCAGCACCATCGCCGCAGAATGTCCGACGCGAGACAGACCGCGCCCTCGGCAAATTCGGCGCGCCCGGAGTCGAACCCGCCCAGCGCGAGCGCGACACCGCGGTCGACGTGCTCGTACAGGTCCAGCCGGAGAGCGTCCGGATCCACCCCCGCCTCGGCCAGCAACTTACGTGCCGAGAAGCTGTATTCCGTCCCCGTGCCCAGCGTCATGGCTCGCACGCTACAGCCCCGGACTTGCTCCGGATCACTACGGGGCGTGAGCCGACTGGACCCTCGCCGCACCGGAAACCGGGCCCGCGGGGTCGGTACGGGGCGAAAGCTGCGAGCGGGGCACCGTCGGCGATTCGGCCAACCTTCGTTCCCCGTGCTCCTGTTGCTGGAGACGGATCGGTGCATCCTCCACCCTCCGACACGCGCCCCGTGTCCGGGTTCAGGGAACGTCTGAAACACACCAGTTCGACACCCGGGCCGACTCGTTGGGCCTCACGACCACGCCGGACGACCCTCGGGGAGAACCACGTTGACCTCGGCCGCCACGAACCCGCAGCAGCACACCCCGCCGCCTCCCGCGCAGATCACCTACAGCGGGCAGTACTCCGTCAATCCGCTCGCCGAGGTCTCCTTCCGGCGGATGTGCGCGCAGATCCCGGCCGTCCTGGGCCGCATCGCCCGGCTGTCGTGGCGGACCGACCGGCGCGCCGTGCAACTGCTGCTGGGCTGCCAGACGGTCACCGGTGTCTCGGCCGCCGTGCTGCTGGCCGCCACCGCCCGCGCCATGGAACCCGTCCTCGGCCACGGCACCGCCGGCGAGCGGCTGCGCGACGCCCTCCCAGCGCTGCTCGTGGTGGCGCTGGCAGCCGCGCTGGGCCGCTCGGCGGGAGCGGTGGCCACGTACGCCGAGCGGCGGATCACTCCGCGGCTGACCACCGAGACGGACTGCGCGCTGGTCGAGGCGGTGTGCCGGGTGGAGGCGGCAGCCTACGCGCAGGACGGCTTCTCGGATCGGCACGAGGCGGCCGAGATGGGGGTGCTCCGCACGCACGTCATGGTGAGCGACGCCCAGCGGTTCCTGTCCGCGCTGATCCGTATGGTCACCGCCGGCGGCGTGCTGTCGGTGCTGAACCCGCTGATGCTGCCGCCGCTCCTGCTCGCGGTACTGCCGGCCGGTGTCGGCGCGGTGCTGACCGCCCGGGTCGACTACGAGATCCACTACGCCAACATCGCCGACCGCCACGTGCGCGGCATGACGCGCTGGTGGGCGACCGAGTCGAAGTACGCGGACGAGGTCCGCGCCAACTCGATGACCGACTACCTCACCTACTGGTACCGGGCCCTGTCCGAGCGCTGCGACCGGCGCACCCTGGCCGCCGCGCCGCGTACCCTGCGGATCGCCCTGCTCGCCGCGCTGGCAGGCGGTGTCTTCCTCGTCGCGACCTGGAGCGCGCTGGCATGGCTGGCCGTGTCCGGCCGCGTCGAGCTCGCGGTCGCGGCGACCGCCGTCATCGCCGTGCAGACCACGCTCGCCGCGCTGTCCCAGGTGGTCGTCAACGGCGCCGCGGTCTTCCACACCAGCCTGTACCTGGGCGACCTGCAGGCCTTCCTCGACGACGCCGCCGCCCGCGCCCCCAGGCGGGGCCGGCGCACACACACCGCGCCGACCGAGGAGATCCGCCTGGAGGAGGTCGTCTACCAGTACCCGGGCAAGGACAAGCCCGCCGTGGACGGTGTCTCCCTTTCCCTGCGGCGCGGCCAGATCCTCGCGATCGTCGGCGCGAACGGCTCGGGAAAGTCCACGCTCACCCGGCTGCTCACCGGGATCTACCTGCCGGACAAGGGCAAGGTCACATGGAACGGTACCGACCTGGCCGACATCGACCCCGCCACGGTATGGGCCAACACCGGCCTGGTGCCGCAGATCTTCGCCCAGTGGCCGCTGCGGGTCCGCGAGAACATCACCCTCGGCCAGCCCCGCACCCACGACGACACCCCCGTGTGGCAGGCCGTCGACGCCGTCGGGCTGCGCGAGACCGTCGAGGACCTCCCCGCCGGCCTGGACACCCTCCTGGCCCGCGACATCTTCGGTGGCACCGAACTGTCCGGGGGCCAATGGCAGCGCATCGCCTGCTCACGCGCCCTGTACCGGCGCCCGGACCTGCTGATCCTGGACGAACCGACCTCCCAGACGGACCCCCGCGGCGAACACCGGATGTTCGAGCAGATCAAAGCCATCGCCGGCGACCGCATCACGATCGTCGTCACCCACCGTCTGGAGAACACCAAAATCGCCGACCACATCATCGTGATGGAACACGGCCGGATCACCGAACAGGGACGCTACGACGACCTCGTCCACGCCGGCGGAACCTTCGCCGAACTCCTGGAACTCTCCCACCACCGCTGACCCCGTCGACCCGTTCCGCTTCGTGGGTGAGGGCGGCCGACGCCGGCGAACACACCGGGCGTCGCGCCGTCTCCGCGGCCGACCGCGTCGTCCTGATCCGGAACTCGGGCCTCAATCTGCTCGTCCTAGTAATCCAGTCTGACTTCGCCATGTGTTCGATCGTTTGTGGGTGGGCCGGGTGGGGTCAGGACGTCGGTCCTGCATGCGGCCAGGCGCTCAGTAGCTCCGCCAAGGCGGCTGCGGCTGCTTCTTGCTTGCTGGTGGTCATCGTCATTGACGCTGAGGCGTCGTAGGGCTTGCCCCTCCAGACCGTGAACCCTGCCTCTGGATCCAGCGCAACGAAGGCCGGAGCGATCTCTCCCTGCCCCGCCCACCACTGCGGGCCGTCACTCAGGCAGAATCTGTTATGGCTGGTGAACGGATAGAGACGTGCCAGGCTGGTGAGCCGGACCGCAGCGACCAGGACGCCCAAGATGGGCGGGATCCAAGAGCGCCCTGGTTCGCGTCCGATAGTGTCGGCAGCCTCGGCTGCTTCGGCCTCGAAGGCCCATGCGGCACTGAGTGTGTTGTTCACCGCGTCATCGTCCCTCGCATGAGACCTCCGTGGGACCGCATGATCACGTCAGGAGATCCGAGAAACAGCACCTAGGGCGGCCCGTCCCCTCGGCGCACGAACGGGTCCGCTCGCTGAGGCGGTCATGCCGTCTCGGCGTACCGCTCCCCCGCGTACGCCCGCAGCACCGGGATCACCGCCTCCGCGCCCCCCGGCAGCCTGTCGATCCGGTCAAGGACGTAGGCCCGGTGACCGTCGATCAAGTGCCGGGCGTGGTCGGAGTCATGCGCGCCCGGCAGCGGCCACACCGTCAGGCAGGGGCGGGGGTCGAGGCTGTACGGCTGCCGCCCGACCGTCACGGTGGCTACGTCGCTCCACCGGAAGAAGTTCCCCGGGTTGGCCACCTCGCGCATGGCGATGCCGGTGGCATCGATCCGCAGC
This sequence comes from Streptomyces sp. NPDC088732, assembly GCF_044751205.1. Lineage (NCBI taxonomy): Bacteria > Bacillati > Actinomycetota > Actinomycetes > Kitasatosporales > Streptomycetaceae > Streptomyces > Streptomyces sp. NPDC088732. The sequence continues at coordinate 135,111 of NZ_JBIVLI010000023.1, read as the reverse complement.
TCCATCGGCTTGCGCCAGCGGACGTAGGAATCGCGTACCAGGCCCCAGCAGATGACAGTGCCGAGCATCGACACCGTGACGGGGATCCCGATGCCCGAATCGCTGTCGAGCCGGTCGTGGAAGAGGATCACCAACACGTTCACCGATACGAACACCGCGCTGAACAGCAGCGCCCACATCGTCCGGACACGCATCCGTCGGCCGTCGCCCAAGTCGGCGGTGAAGGTCCGCTCCCCGCCGGGGACGCTCAGTTCGGGTCCGGCAACCGTCACCGGGATCGGCGGCCGTACCGCGCGTGGCGCCGTCTCGAAGCGGTCGCCGGCGTACTCGGCGAGCGCGTCCCTGAGGTGCCCGACATACTGGTCCAGGTCCGCGCAGTTCAGCAGCGTGTAGCGGTCAAGGGCGTTCCGGCCGCGGTCCGGTTTGCGCGGCAGCGTCACACCCGGCGCCGTCCACAGCCGCAGCCGCGGCTTGGGGGGCGTGGTGTCGCTGTCCGCCGGCTGCTCGTACCACAAGGAGACCGCGTTGATCTGCCCCCAGGGCAGTACGGCGTCGTGCAGCGTGATCCCGAACGCGTCGATGCGCAGCCGGAACGGCCGCCGTGCCCTGCGCAGTTCGCTCCACCCGTAACCGGCGACCGGCACCGACAGGGCCGCGAAAAGTCCCTGACCCGGCTCGGGACTGCCAGAGGCAACCAGCCACACAATCGCTCCCGCCAGCAGGGCCAGCCCCCACGCCAACCACCACGACCCGCGTTTTCTCAGCGTCCGCTCAATCGTGAATTCCACCGCTTCACAACCCCCTTTGGCCGTCCCCCTACGGCACCATCATGCGTCGCGACCCACCGACACCCCGCCCTCGCAGATGGGTGGTTGCCCCACCGTGACAGCCATGGGACATCAACACCGCCCGTTCACCGGGCTGCCACCCCGCGGTGTGCCGGAGGCGTACCTTGTGCACCGCGGTCACTCACGCGGCCCGGAGGCGCCTGGGGCGATTCAGCCCGCCTCGTGGGAGGCGCCGGCCCTGGGGACGAGGGCCACCGCGGAGCGTGCCGTCCGCTCCAGTGTCGCCGCGTCGACACCCGCCTTGGCGATCGAATCGATGCCCCTGATGACGCTCAGCAGCACATAACCCAGGGCGTCGGCATCGGCGTGGTCGGCCACTTCGCCCGCCGTCTGGGCGTCGCGGATCGTCGCCGCGAAGATGCCGGCGAGCTCGTCGAACGCGCGGCGGGCGACCTGCGCCACCTTCTCGTCCTCGCCGGCGAGGTCCGCCGTGGCCTTCGTCAGGAAGCACCCGCGGTGGGGCGACTCGGCGGCGAAGGCACTGGCGATCGAGACGAGGTACTGCTCCAGTCGCGCCACGGGTGAGGAGAGTACGGCCCGGGGGCCGTCCTGCAGCTGGTCACGGGCCTGAGCGACCAGACCCTGGCAGTAGTCGGCGAAGACACGCACGTACAGCTCGCGCTTGTTGCCGAAGGCCTTGTAGATGCTGCCCTTGCCCAGCCCTGTCGCATCCATGAGGTCGTACGTGGACGTGCCGGCGAAGCCGGTCGTCCAGAAGCGGTCCCGTACGACGTCCAGGACCACGGTCTCGTCGAAGCCTCTTTTTCTGCCCATGTCCGCAGCCTACGCGATTGTGGTCCATCCAGACCACAATGCCCCCTGCCGACCGCGAGCACAGGCCCCCCGCGTGAGCCGTGCCACCTTCCCGCACACCCGGGGTACGTTATTGTGGTCCACCTGGACCACAAAAATACCGTGTCCCACCACCCGTTTCCCAAGGAGTCCTCCATGTCCCAGCTCGCGACCCCCCAGCCGCGCGTCGCCGTCGCCTTCCACTCCGGATACGGCCACACGGCCGTCCTGGCCGAGGCGGTACGGCGCGGAGCCGAGAAGGCGGGCGCGCACGTGACGCTCGTCGCGGTGGACAGCATCACCGACGCGCAGTGGCAGCAGCTCGACACCGCCGACGCGGTGATCTTCGGGTCGCCGACCTACATGGGCGGCGCCTCCGCCGGCTTCCACGCGTTCGCCGAGGCCAGCAGCGGCAGGTACCTGAACAACACCTGGGCGGACAAGATCGCCGCCGGCTTCACCAACTCCGCGTCCAAGAGCGGCGACAAGCTCAATACCCTCAACTTCCTCGCCGCCTTCGCAGCCCAGCACCACATGATCTGGGTGGGCCTCGGCCTCGCCCCCGGCTGGAACGCCCTGACCGCCGACGAGCACGACCTCAACCGCCTCGGCTTCTGGGTCGGCGCGGGCGCCCAGACCCCCCAGGACGGCGGCACCGACACCGTCCACGCGGCCGACATCGCCACCGCCGAACACCTCGGCACACGGGTCGCCGAGCAGGCGACGGCTCTCGTCGCCGGCCGGGCCGTTCTGGCCGACTCCGCCGCCTGACCCCTCCCCCACGAACAACAAGGAGCACCACCATGCCCGTTGACGGCGAGTACGAGCCGAGCGCGACCGAGTGGGTGCGCGAACAGGTCGCGCAGTACGAGGCCACCGACGGCGCGGAAGGCGGGACCTTCCTCGACCTGCCGGTCATCATCCTGACCACCAAGGGCGCGAAGTCGGGAAAGATACGCAAGATGCCCCTAATGCGAGTGGAGCACCAGGGCTCCTACGCCGTGGCCGCCTCCAACGGAGGCTCCCACACCCACCCGTCCTGGTACCGCAACGTGCTCGCACACCCCCTCGTCGAGGTACAGGACCGCGCCGTCAAACAGGACATGGTCGCCCGCGAACTCCACGGCGAGGAGAAGGCCCAGTGGTGGAAGCGTGCGGACGCCGCCTACCCGCCCTTCGTCGACTACCGCGCCGGAACCCGACGCGACATCCCCCTGTTCGTCCTGGAACCCGCCAGGCCCGAGGACTGACCGCGCCCACGCCCCGGGTGGGGTGCAGGCAGCGACCGGCAACACCCCACCCGGGCTGCCCGACTCCCCCGCGGCCTTGCCCACGCCTCACCCCACCGGCCGTAGACTGCCCGAGCTGAAGGGGAGGCGACGGGGATCGTGGTCACAGGTGTCGGTGCGAGTGATGCGGCGGACGGCGATTCCGCCCTGATGTCCGCGGTCCGGGCCAAAGACACCGCCCTCGTGCAGCGCCTTCTCGACGAGGACCGTGAACCCGGCATGCTCGACGCCGCATTCGGCCTGGCAGTCCGGATGCACGCCGGCGGCCTTGCCTCACTGCTGCTCCAGTACGGCGCGGATCCTGACCGGTGCGGACCGGGCGAGTTGCTGTCGCTGCGCGAAGCTGTGGAATCAGGCTCGCCCGCGTTGGTCGAGGCGCTCCTGGACCCCAGGATCCTGGGCCGGTGTCCCGCGTCCGAGTTCTCGCAGATGCGCGATCTCGCGCGCCACTGGCACGAGGTGGGGGCGGAAGCCGAACTGCGGCGCCGCACGGGTTCTCAGGAGGCCGTCGTCCGTACGCGTGTCGAGGACGACGAGTACTACAGCGTCGACGAGTTCACTCTCGGCCGGATGACCGTCCGCGACGGCCACGGGGCGATCCTCACCGACCTGGAGCGGCTGGCCGGCGTGCGCACCGCGTTCGAGGAACTGATGGCACGCGCGCTGGGCCACGACGAGGACCACGCCATGTGGGGAACAGCCACCATTCTCCTGGCCAACCGGCGCGACCAGGAGACCTGGTCCGCGGCCGCCGCGCTCCGCACGCATGCGGCGCCGTCCCACAGGCTGTTCGGTGCCCAGGTACTGCGACTGACACATCTTTTCGACGACAGCGACGAGGACGCGTTCGCGCGCCCGGCGCTGGACATCTTCACGGACTGGTCGGCCGGCGAGGAGGACCTCGCCGTCCTGATCGAGGTACTGGTCGCCCTCGGGGAACACGCCGACCCCCGCGCCGACACGGCGCTTCTGGCGCACGCCGGCCACCCCGATCCCCGCGTACGGAGCGCGGTCGCACGCGGAGTCGGCACGCGGTCCGAATCGCCCGCCTTCCGCGATGAGGTCCGTGAGGCACTACTGGTGCTGATGACGGACGTGGACCCGGCAGTACGGCTCAACGCCTGCCTCAGCATCGGCGAAGGCAAGGACCGCGATACCGTCCTCGCGGACGCCCTGGCCGCGCTCCTGGACGACACCGACCGCCAGGTCCGCATCGCCGCCGTGCACGGCCTCGCCCTCCACCGCGACGAGCGCTGCGTGGAAGCGGCGAACCGCCTCGGCCCGCCGCAGCCCGACGTTCCGTCCGAGGAGCACTACCTCGCCTCGGCATGGCGCTACGAACGGTGCCGCGACCACTGCTGATGTCCGCTGTCCGAGCGGGTCGACGGGCCCCCGTGCATCGCCGGTCAGTGACGGCGGCGTATACGGATGGGACCGCGGGCCTCGGTCGGCTCGACGGGACGGCCGCCCTGCGTGATCTCCACCTCGCCGGCGGTCGCCAGCCGCCGGGCCGCACACCGTACCGGTTCCATCAGCCCCCGCCAGCCGTCGTCGTCCCTCTCGTACACCGCCCGCGCGACGTCGCAGGGGCAGATCGTCGCGGTCGGGGCACGGCGTTCCAGCAGCTCCAGGATGGCTCGCTCCAGGCGCTCGTCCATCTGCCGTTCGCTGCGCCGCACACCACCAGTCTCGCAAAGACGACCCTCCTGGCGATTCCCCGCTGTCAGGCCTCACGGGCGCAGGCGGTGAGGCGATCGGCGAGCGCGGTGACGAGGTCGCGCAGCTCGGCGGGGCGCTCGATGACGAACGGCCGGTCCAGTGAGGCGAGTACCGGCGGCAGCCAGTCCAGCCGCTCCGCGTGCAGCTCGACGCGCAGCCAGCGCTCGGCCGCCTGGTCCTCGCCCGCCGCGGGCGGGTACTCCTCCACGCTCGCGACGCTGGCGGGAAGGCGGGCACGGACCTGTGCGACCGTGCCGTGGATCCGCAGGGTCACCTCATGCCGGTACTCGGCCGTGGCGAACGCCGTCACCACGCGTTGTGCCGGATCGAGGTCCTCGGGCGCTTCGAAGGAGCCCGGCAGGGTCCGCGCGTCCGCGATGCGGTCGAGGCGGAAGGTCCGGTCCTCGTCGAGCCGGGCGTCCTTGCCCGTGACGTACCACCGGCCCGCATGGGCGACGATTCCGTACGCGTGCAGCGGGCGTTCGCTGCGCCGTCCGTCGCGGTCGGTGTAGCGGATCGAGACCGGCCGGCAGTGGCGCACCGCGTCGGCGAGGGTGAGCAGGACGTCGGCGTCCGGGGTGTCGGACTCACCGGGTTGATCGGTGAAGGCGAGAGTTTCCAGGAGTGTGTCGAGGCGGTGGGCGATGTGCTGGGGCAGCACTCGCCGGATCTTGGCCGACGCCGTCTCGCTTGCCGTGCGCTCCGTCGTGGTCAGCCCCGCCCGGCGGCCGGCGACCAGGCCGAGCAGCACGGCCAGTGCCTCGTCGTCGCTGAGCATGAGCGGAGGCAGCCGGTACCCGGGGGCGAGCCGGTACCCCCCGTAGCGGCCGCGCACCGATTCCACCGGCACGTCCAGGTCGATCAGCTGGTCCACGTACCGCCGCACCGTGCGCCCTTCGACGCCGAGCCGGTCGGCGAGTTCCGCCACGGTACGGGTGCCGCCCGACTGCAGCAGTTCCAGGAGGGTCAGCACGCGGACAGTGGGGCGGGACACATTCACAGCCTAGCGCGAATACAGGACCGATTCTGTCCCCTATTTCTCCTAGCCTGCGACATGCAACACCACAAGCACAGCCAAGGAGATTCCCATGGACTTCGTCTCGATCCGCATCATCACCGGCGACGTCGCCCGCCTCGTCGCGTTCTACGAGCAGGCCACCGGGGTGCGCGCGACCTGGGCCACCGAGGGCTTCGCCGAACTCACGACCGCGAGCGCCACGCTCGCCATCGCCGGCACCCGCACCGTGCCCATGTTCGCCCCGGGCTCGGCCCGGCCGGCGGAGAACCACAGCGTCATCACCGAATTCCTCGTCGACGACGTGGACCGCGTCCACCGGAACCTGGCCGGCTTCGTCACGGACTTCGTCACCGAGCCCACCACCATGCCCTGGGGCAACCGGTCCCTGCTGTTCCGTGACCCCGACGGCAACCTCGTCAACTTCTTCACGCCCGTCACCCCGGCAGCCGTCGAAAAGTTCGCACGCTGACACCCCACCGCGCCTCACGCGGAGACGGCGATGGCCACCAGCGGGCGTTCGCGGCCCAGCATCCGGTCGGCGAGGAGCACCGCGCGGTACATGAGGAACCGTTTCCGCATCAGGTTCCGTACGCGAGCGGTGCCGGCCCCGTCGAGGAGCCGGGCCGTGCCCGCGGTGACGGGGGCGCCGACCGGGACCGTGCCGTGCATGGTGCAGGGCGCGAGCGTGACGTGGGGGTTGTTGCGGATGCGCTTGATCTTGCCGGAGTCCGGCGGAGTCAGGGCGTACAGGATGCCGTCGCGGACGACGCAGCCGACAGGGGTGGCGACCGTACGTCCGTCCCTGCGGAGCGTGGTCAGGCTGACGTACTTGCCCCGGCCGATGCGGTCGAGAGCGCGCGCGAAGTCATCGGTCGTGGTGGACACGGGCGCCCTCCGCGCTGGTGGGGCGGGCCAGTTGGTCGATGAGGGCGCGGGCCGTGCGTGCGGCCTGCGCCTCGACCGCTGCCAAGGTGTTCCATGTGCCGGGCAGCATGTCCTGCTGCAGGAACAGGGCGAGTCCGTGGGCGGCGGCGGAGATGCGGACGAGGAGGCCGAACGCTTCCTGCGGGTCGGCGGCGATCCGGCTGGTGACCGGCATCAGGTCGTCGTGGAGGGCGCTGCCCGCCCGGGCCAGTTCGGGGTGGCGGCTCTTGTCGAGGCCGGCCAGGAACGTGATGTCGAAGAGGGCGCGCTCCTCCGCGGCGAAGCGCACGTAGGCGGCGGCGAACGCCGCCAGTTGTTCGGCGGGGTCGGTCCCGGAGGCCAGTGCGGCTCGGTAGCGGCGCTGCTGCTCCTGGTAGCCCTTCAGCGCCAGTGACGCCAGCAGGGCGTCCCGGTCGGCGAAGTGCTTGTAGGGGGCGGACACGCTCACCCCGGCCCTCCGGCACGCCTCGGCGAGGGTGAAGCCGTGCGGGCCGCGTTCTGCCACCAAGGCGAGCGCGGCCTCCTCCAGCGCGTTGCGCAGGTCTCCGTGATGGGTGCCGCTGGGGCGCCTGTTGACTGTCACAGCTCCGAGGTTAACACTATTAACCATGAGGTGAACAGCATTTACCTCATGGCGGTCCCGACCGCTGGGCCGCCCCGGCACCACACGTGGAGACTCCATGCCCCGACCGGCTCCCGCACGCTGGACCGCAGACCGCATACCCGACCAGCGCGGTCGCACCGCGGTCGTCACCGGCGCCAACACCGGCATCGGGTTCCAGATCGCCACGGCGCTCGCGCGGCGCGGCGCCTCCGTGATCCTCGCGGTCCGCGACCCGGACAAGGGCAAGCGGGCCGCGGCCGAGATCACCTCCGCACTGCCCGCCGCGGAGGTGCGTGTGCTGCGCCTGGATCTGGGCTCCCTGGCCTCGGTCCACGATGCCGCCGACGAGTTGCGCGCCAGCCGCTCCCGGATCGATCTGCTGATCAACAACGCCGGCGTGATGTACACCCCGCACGGGACGACCACCGACGGTTTCGAGCTCCAGTTCGGGACCAACCATCTGGGGCACTTCGCGCTCACCGGGCTGCTGCTCGACCTGCTGCCCGCTTCCACCGGCTCGCGCGTCGTCACCCTCAGCAGCGCCGGCCATCGCATGGGAGGTCCCATCGACCTGGCCGATCTCGGCTGGCGGACCCGGCCCTACAACCGGACCGCCGCGTACGGGCATTCCAAGCTGGCCAATCTGCTGTTCACCTACGAACTCCAGCGCAGGCTGCCCCCGGGCGGGCCACTCGCCGTCGCCGCGCATCCCGGCGGCGCCGACACCTCGGGCTCCAAGGACGCGATGACGCATGCGTCCGCTCTCACCCGTACGGCCTTCGCGGCCGTCCGGCCGCTCCTCCTCCAGTCCCCGGCGATGGGGGCGCTGCCCGTCCTGCGTGCCGCGACGGACCCGGGCGTCCAGGGAGGGGAGTTCTACGGCCCGCGCGGATTCCAGCAGAGCAGGGGCTACCCGAAGGCCGTCCGGTCGAGCGGGCCCTCCTACGACACGTCGCTCCAGCGCCGGCTGTGGGCGGTGTCCGAGGAGCTGACCGGGGTCACGTTCCCCGGAACCGGGCTGCCCTCCGCCTGACGCCGGGTCCCCCATGACGCTTCGGGGGACCCGGCGCGGAAGACGGTACGGCGGGACGCTTCGGTCAGCCGGCCAGTTGCGGGTACAGGACGGCGAGGTCGGCGGTCAGACCCGCCTTGACCTGGTGGGAGAGCTCGTCGGCCAGCACCTCGTACGCGTCGGATTCGATCCCGTCCAGCGCCTGCTCCGCGACACTCTCCGGCGACGTCTTCGGGGCGTCGATGTGCGCGGCCAAGTCGGTGTCCACGTAACCGACGTGCAGCCCGGTGACGGTGATGCCGCGCGGCTTCAGCTCCAGACGCAGCGAGTTGGTCTGGGACCACAGCGCCGCCTTGGACGCGCTGTAGGAACCGGCGAGGGCGACCCAGGACAGGACGGAGTGCACGTTGAGCAGGTGACCGCCGCCGTTGGCCTCGATGACCGGGGCGAAGGCCTGGGTCATCAGCAGCGGGCCGTAGAAGTTGGTGTCGAACTCGCGGCGGACGTCGTCCACCGGGGAGGTCAGGAACGAGGCCTCCACGGCCCCGGCGGCGTTGTTGATCAGGATGGTGACGTCCTGCGCCTGTGCCGCTGCGGCGGCCACCGCGGCGGGGTCGGTGAGCTCCAGTGGCAGCGCGACGGCGTCGGGGTGGGTGATGGTGCGGGGGTCGCGGGCGGTGGCGTAGACCTTCTTGGCCCCCCGGGCGTACAGGGCCTCGACCAGGGCCCGGCCGATGCCTCTGCTGCCCCCGGTGACGAGAACAGTCGAACCTGCGATTGCAGTCATGAACGTACTCCCAGCGTGACGACCGACGGCGGAAACCGATCGGTTTCCAACCACCGTAAACCGATCGGTTTCGTCAGGGCAACACAAGGCGTAGGCTCACTCCCATGACGTCCAGCACACCGGCCTCGCCCGCACCCGCCGCGGCGGCGGCCCCGACTCGTGAGCGGCTCCTCGATGCCGCGGCCGTGCTCTTCTACCAAGAGGGCGTCCACATCGGCATCGAGGCGCTGTGCCGGGCGGCCGGGGTCTCCAAGCGGTCGATGTACCAGCTCTTCAGCAGCAAGGACGACGTGCTGGCGGCCAGCCTGGACCGCGCCGGGTCCGACTATCTGAGCCAGGTGCTGCCCGCCCCCGGCACCGACCTGCCGCCACGCGATCGCATCATGCACGTCTTCGACCGGCTCGAGTCGCTGTCGACGTCACCGGAATACCTCGGCTGCCCGTTCCTGGCGACCGCGTTCGAGCTCAAGAACCCCGAACACCCCGCCAGCGTGGTCGCCCGGCGCTACAAGGACGCGCTCACCGACTTCTTCCGCGAGGAGGCGCGACGCGGCGGCGCACACGACCCCGATCTCCTCGCCCGCCAACTCACCGTCGTCTTCGACGGATCCAGCGCCCGCGTCGCGGCCCAGGCCCAGAGTTTGAGCGGGCTGGCCACAGGCACCGCCACGGCCCTCCTCGAGATGGCGGGAATGGACTGACAGCTCGCGGCCCGGTCCACGCTGCCCAGCAGTCGTCCACCCGGCCCGATATTGCCGCGCGCATGACGACGGCCGGATCGGAAATCTCCCTTGTCTTGCCGACGAGAGCATACGGCGGCGGCCCCGCGAAATACCGCGCGATGTTTCCCGCGGCGATCGGACGGAAGTCGCGACGGACATCACCCCTCTCCGGAAAGTGCCGTGCCGAATTCACGACGCCCGGGTCGTCGCACGATAACCAGCCTCTCCCCCGGTCGCCCGCAAGTCCAAGAAATATTTGGTATGGCGACTATGTGCCGAGTTCATGGCAGCGCTGCGGGAACAGCCGGCCCATCACGCCCGGCTCACTGCGGGCGGCCCGGCCGGTACCGCCTGCCACCTGCACCAACGTGGTCCTCGTTCCGGACACGGCCGAACACTGACATCCAGTCCGTGAATTCCGGAGAGTTTTTGAACAGACGCTCAGCGTGTGCGCCTGCCCCACCCCCGACGGTCCGCTCCCAAACGTTCTGCTTGCGATCCCGACGCACAGGTCATATGTTTTTGGTACTCCGGTGATCGCACATCAACAGATGGAATATTCTCCTGGAATTGCCCGTTCCTCGAATTCCGGAACAGGAGCAGAACGTGACTGGTAGCTCTATATCGAGCCGCGGCGTCATCGCGCTGCTGGCGGCCCTCTGTATCGGTGGCGGCGTCACGCAGGCCTCCCGAGCAAGCTCGCCGACCGATTCCCCCACGCAGAGAAAGGAACGCCTGGAACCCGTCGCCGAGTTCGACGGGGCAATGCCCACGGGAGTGACCGTGTCACGCACCGGGCGCGTGTTCGTGAACTTCCCCCACTGGGGCGACAAGGTGCCCTTCTCCGTCGCCGAAGTGCGTGACGGGAAGGCCGTCCCCTACCCGAACCGCGAGATCAACACCGCCGACACGCACGATCCCGCGCACCACTTCCTCGGTGTGCAGAGCGTCGTCGTCGACGCGGCCGACCGGTTGTGGGTGGTGGATACCGGACGCATCCAGTTCGGCAACGCACCCATGGGCGGCCCCAAGCTCGTCGCCATAGACCTGCGCACCAACAAGGTCGTCCGGACCATCCTGCTGCCCCGTCAGGTCGCCGGTCCCCGTAGTTTCGTCAACGACGTCCGGCTCGACCTCAGCCGTGGCAAGGCGGGCACCGCCTACCTCACGGACGCCTCCTCGGACGGCCCCAACGGCCTGATCGTCGTGGATCTGGCGTCGGGGACCTCCTGGCGGCGACTCGACAACGTGCCCTCGGTGCGCCCTGTGCCGGACTTCGTTCCCGTCATCGACGGGAAGCGGATGCTCAACCGGCCGGCACACGGCCCCACCAGCCCCATCAACATCGGGTCGGACGGCATCGCTCTCAGCCCGGACGGCAAGACCCTCTACTACTGCCCCCTTTCCAGCCGCACGTTGTACTCCGTGCCGACCAGCGGCCTGACCGACCGCCGGGTACCGGATTCCCAGATCGCGAAGACCGTGCGCGATCTCGGCAAGAAGGGGATGTCGGACGGGCTGGAGACGGACAGTGCGGGCCGCGTGTACGGGGGCGACATCGAGCACAACTCGCTCGTGTTCCGCGACACCGACGGGCGCTTCCGCACCCTGGTCCACGACAAGCGGCTGATCTGGCCCGACACGTTGTCGATCGGCTACGACCGGAACCTCTACGTGATGGCCAATCAGCTCAACCGGCAGGCGGCCTACAACGCCGGCGTCGACCTCCGGCGCAAGCCGTACGTGCTGTACCGGATCCCGGTCGACGGTGGACCCGCTCGGCGGTAGCAGGCGGGCGCGGGCGGAGCCGGGGCGGCCGGCGCGGGATCAGCGGGCCGCCCACGCCTCCACCGCGGTCGTCACCGGCGCCCCGGTGAGCGCCGACTCCTCTACGGCCAGGGCCAGCAGATGGTCCTGGCAGCCCTCGGCCAGCGGATACGGTTCGGGACCGGCGTCCCGGACCCAGGCGCCGGTGCGGCACAGGAGGTCCACCACGGCGAGGTCGTCCTCGGACAGGCTCGCGCCCAGATAGTCGTTGCGCCACACCACGCGTCCGTCGAACGAGATGTGGTGCACCTCCGCCCCTTCGAGGTTGAGGTCGGTGCCGGTGCGACGGCGCAGCAGCGGGGACTCCACGGGCGTGCGCGGATCGGCCATCCGCACCACGGTGTCGTCCACGATCTCGCCGAGCGAGCCGCGCACCACGATCCGGCGGGCGCGCAACGGATTCCACCACTGGTTGTCCGTGAAGTCGTACAGGCCCGTACGGGCGCCGCCGAAGTCCAGGAGGGCGAGGGTGGTGACGGCGTCCTTGGGCGTGAGGTCGTCCGACCAGCCGCCGGGGGACAGCGGGTCGGCGAGCGGTGCGGTGAAGGCCCGGGCCGTCACCGTCGCGGGCCCGCAGCCGACGCCCAGCGTGTGCCGGATCAGCGACATCGCGTGGTACATGTGGGTCGAGGACACCTGGACGGACGTGACCTCGCCGATGACCCCTTCTCGTACGAGGGCGATACGGGCGGCGTGGCCGGGCATCAGTGTGTACTGCTCCGCGACCTGGACGAGTGCGCCGCCGCCGGCGCGTGTCGCTCCCCCCACGGCATCCCACAGCCGCCGAAGCCCGTCCGCGTCGGGCGCGGGCGGTGTCTCCGCGAGGACCGGCAGGCCGTGCTCGACGAGTTCGCGCACGACCTGGGGCGAGACCTCCCACGGGACGGACGGGATCACGAACTCCGGTTCGCGCCCGCACAGTTCGTCGATCGTCCGGAAGGCGGGCACTCCCCACTCGGCCTCCACCTTGGCGGCCCGTTCGGCCGAGCGCGTCACCACGCCGGCCACCGCCAGCCGTTCGGGCAGCGCCTTCGCCAGCCGGACGAAGAACTCGGCCCGCCAGCCACTGCCCACGATGCCGAACCGTATGGGTGCTGCGCTCACCTGTCCGCTCCTTCCCGCGTCCGGGGCGCGAGTCTAACCCGGCGGCCTGTGCCGCGCGCCGCCGCGAGGGCATCCGGCTGGACGAGGTCCTCAAGGCGGCCGCCGAGGAGCGGGCCGAGCGCCGCGGCCTGAGCTCGCAGGGGTACCTGGCCGACTTGATCGAGGCCGACGGGTACCAGTCACGCGCCTTCATGGCCGGCGCCTCGGCGTTCCTGGCCGCGTACACGGAGGAGGGACGCCGCGTGAATCTGCGCATCGATCGCGCCTGGATCCTGGCGGTGGCACAGCGGATCCCGAGTGATCCCCCGGTCGTCGACCACGGCGTGCCGGTCGCGGCGGAAGCACACCACCGGGCGGAGACCTCGACCACGAGGTCCACCCCGAGGCCCGTCACAAAGCCGCGGCACCGCTGTGCGAATCGGCGCGAAACCCCGGCCTGGAGGTGCGGAACCTGCTCTTCGCGGCCACGCTGACCGCGGCCCACCTGTGGGCGTGCGGCCTGCCGGTCAGCCCTACCTGGACGAGCTGACTCCCGTCCGCTCACCGGTTGTGGGGACGATGCCGCAGAGGGTGGTTGACCCGGCGACGGGAGCCTAGATTGAAATGTCCACAACCAGCGAGGGGGCGGCATGAGGCGCACGGAGGCAGCCAGGCGGTTAGGGGGGTTCGTGCGGGAGCACCGTACCGACGGTGCGCGGCGCCTGCGGCAGGCGGGGATCTGCCTGGCGGTCGGGACCGTCGGCGCGGCGTTCGGGATTCCGGTGGCGGTCGCATCGGTGGGCACCACCGAGGGGGCTCCGGAACTGGCAGGGTTGCTGCTCGGGGTCGGCCTGGCGGGGTGGGGTCTGGGGATCTGGCGCCTGGTGCAGGCGTTTCGTACCCGGGAGCAGTGCTTCGACGTCCACGAGCGGGGGTTCACCTATCGCGTGGCAGGCACCGCCACCCTCGTCCCCTGGGAGGACGTCGCCCGGGTCGGCACGTCCGGCGGTGACGACCGGCCGCTTGCCGAAGCCCGGGGCATGGGTTCGACGTGCGAGATCCAGCTGCACAGCGGACGCCGGATCCGCGTCGACACCTTTACCGAGGACATGCACGACCTGGCCGCGGTGATCCACCGTGCGGTCCACCTGGGGCAGTTCCCCCAAGGCCGCGGGCACACAGGCCGATAGAGCGCCGTCGCGCGGCGGCAGGGCGGCCGGATCCGACGGTACGGGCGGGCTGCCGACGGCCCGGCCGCTCAACCTCAGTGCGGCGAAGCGCAGTTCGCCTCCGCCTGCACTCAACCGAGCGCATGCGGTCGGCACTTGTCGGTGGAAACGTGATCTTCCTCACCGCTGATCAGGTATAGGTCCGCGAGGAGCTGTGCGTAGGATCATGACGCTCCACCGATGCGGATAGAGCGCCCCGGCGCTCTTGTGAGCGTATTTCGCGCCACCTGTTCGGGTCCGGAGCCGCGAGCGATCAATTCGGGCCCTCCGAGTGCGGGTGCGTCGCTCATCCCCCATTTTCCCCCGTCTTGGGCCCTGCCTGGAACCCCTTCCCGCGCCCGGTTCCAGACGGCTGCATTCCGCATTTGAGGTTCTATTGAGGTTCCGATTCTTGTTCCCGCCGCCCAGCGCCCATGACCTGTGACAACACACATCCTCCCGGCAACCGGACGTCCATCGGCTGCTCACTGTGCGGCAATACCCGGGCGACAGATTGAGATGCCGACGCGCTCAGGACGTTGATACAGTCCGGAACGGGGTCGGAATGAAATGACCGGGGGTGTCGAAATGCGCCTTGTGAGCACTTGCGAGTTTCTCTATGTTACCGCCGCGTCATTTTCGGGATCCCGCCCGCGGAACCACGCGCAGTGGCCGGCCATCGGAAAACACGCCCACCGTGGCGCTATTTCACAACGCATTACGGAGGGTCTGACGTCATGCTAGTGGAACGAAATGGACAGATCGCAAGCCTGGTCGCGTTCGCATCCGGTCGGAGCTCCGGAACGGCCTTCGGGTCCGACCGGACAGCGGTGATCAGCGGGCCGGTGGCGTCCGGGAAGACGGCACTGCTCCACCGCGTCCTGGAGGACCGCGCGGTCGCGGAGCACAGGCTGCTCACCGCTGTCGGCTCACCCGCGGAACACTCGATACCGTTCGGCGTGATGGAGCAGTTGCTCCGCGATCCGAGGGAACCCGAACCTGGTTCCCTGCCGCCCTTACTGGCCGACGCGTCGGGGATGGGCGGCACGCGTTCGAGCGGGGAACCGGTGGCGACCGAGGTCCTGCAGTGCTTCAACGCCGAACTGGGCAGGCTGTCCGCGCGAGGACCCGTCCTGATCGCCCTGGACGATGTCCAGTACGCCGACGCCGAGTCCCTGCAAGTCCTGTCGTACGCGCTGCGCCGGTTCCCCTCGTCGGGCCCGGGGGCCGTGTCGGCGATCGTGACCATCGGTGCCGACACACGCCGCAGACCGCCCGGCACGCTGATGGAACTCCTGCACCCGATGCGGGGGTTGCACGTGCGGGTCGGCCCGCTGGGCGTCGCCGGGGTGGAGCGGCTGCTCGCCGCGCGGGCGCACGGAGGCGAGCCGGGCGAGGGCCCTGTCGGCACCGCGGCCACCGGCCGGCTGGCCGGTGCGGTGCACGCGGCCACCGGCGGCAATCCGCTGCTCGTCCACGGCATGGTCGAGGACCACTTCTCCCACGAACGCCCGCCGGCTCAGCCCGGCGACGGCGCCGCGGACGGGTCACCCGCCGCGGGCGAGCGGTTCCTCCGCAGCGCGCTGCTGATCGTCCACCGCGTCGGGGCCGACGGCCTGCGTGTCGCCCAGGGGATCGCCCTGCTGGGCGGCGTGACCCCGCTGCCGCTGCTGGCCCGGCTGGTGGAGGTCGAGGAGAGGGCGGTCCTGCAGGTGGTGTCCGCCCTGGACGACGCGGGCGTCCTGGACGACGGCCGCTTCCGGCACCCCGGCGTGCGGACGGCGGTCGTGGAGAGCCTGGACGACGACGGGGTGACGCGGCTGCGCCGGCGTGCCGCCCGCCTGCTGTACGAGGACGGCGCTCCGCCGCTGCTCGTCGCGGAGCAGTTGCTGGGGCACGCCACGTCACCACCCGACGAGGAGTGGGCGCCGCAGGTGCTGGTGGACGCCGCCCGTGAGGCGATGGCCGCCGGGCGGGTGGACCTCGCGGTGAGCTGCCTGCGCATGGCCGAGGGCTGCTGCCGGAGCGAACGCGAGCGTGCGCAGGTGCGGATCTCCCTGGCCAGGTTCATCTGGCGGGTCACGCCCTCCGCGTGGCCGCGGCAGGTCCGTTCCCTCACCGGGACGGTCCGCGCCGGTCAGCTGCCGGCGGCCGACACCCTGCGGCTCGTGGGCGACCTGCTGTGGAACGGCTGGACGGACGACGCGGTCATGGCGATGCGGCACGCGGCCGCCGGGGAGGCGTCCCAGCCCGACGCCGAACTCGCGGCGGAAGTACGGTGGTTGCGTTCCATCCTGGCGAGCACGTTCCCCGGCGTCCTGGAGCGGGCCGACGAGACGCTCGCCCCTCTGCACGACAGCGCTGCGCACGTCCCGGTGTCTCGGCCGGACGAGAGCCGGCTGGCGGCGGCAGCGGCGCTGCACGACGCGCTCGCCGACGACCCCGCCGGGGGCGGGACATCGCCGGTGCGGGAGGACGGCCGCCTCTCCGACACCGCCGACCGGATCCTCGCCGCACTCCGTCTGACGGAGGAGACCGAGCCGACGGTGCAGTCCTGCCTGCTCGCTCTCGTCTTCGCCGACCAGTTGGGGACGGCGATGCAGTGGGCCGACCGGCTGCTGGCGGAGGTCACGGCCCGCTGGCCCGCGAGTTCGACGGCGATCCTGCGGACCGTCCGGGCGCACATGGCCCTGCGTCAGGGCCACTTGACGCAGGCGCGGCAGTTGGTCGAGGAGGCCCTGGAGGACCTGCCCCCGCACTGCTGGGGCGTGGGCATCGGCGCCCCGCTGTCGGTCCTGATCGAGGCGAGCACCGCGATGGGCGACCACGAGGTCGCAGCCGAGATCGTGGGCCGGCCGGTGCCCGAGGAGATGTTCGCGAGCCGCTACGGGGTGCAGTACCTGTACGCGCGGGGCCGGCACGAACTGGAGACGGGCCGTCCGCACGCCGCCCTGCGGGACTTCTCCACGTGCGGCCGCCTGATGAGGCGCTGGGGCATGGACCGCGCCACGCTGGCGCCCTGGCGCGTCGGGGTCGCGGAGGCATGGCTCGCGCTGGGGAGCCGCGATCAGGTGGAGCACTTCGCGCGGGAGCAGCTCGCCCGTGACGCCGGTCCTCGGGTCCGCGGGACGGCGCTGCGCGTGCTGGCGGCGGCGCGGCCCGTCGGCGAGCGGGTGCCCCTGCTCTCGGAGGCGGTCTCGCTCCTCCAGTCGAACGGCGACCGCTACGAGTTGTCGCGCTCCCTGAGCGATCTGGGGCAGGCCCACAAGCAGCTGGGCGACCCGGTCCAGAGCAAGTTGCACATCCGCAGGGCGCTGCGGATCGCCGAGAGCTGCGGCGCCGACAAACTGCGTCAGTCCCTGCAGTCCGAGCAGCCGGGCCAGGCATCGCCGAAGGCGCCCGAGCGGGCACTGCCGCCGGCGACGGCGGCGGCCGCGGCACTGACGGACGCCGAACGCAGGGTGGCCTCACTGGCCGCACAGGGTTACACCAACCGGGAGATCGGGGCGAAGCTCTTCATCACGGTGAGCACCGTCGAACAGCATCTGACCCGCGTGTACCGGAAGATCAACATCTCTCACCGCAGGGACCTGCCCGTCAGTTTGGACCTCGATGTCGCCCATATCGCCTGACCCCGCCGTATCCCGCACCCCCCTCTCGACGGGAGGGGCGCCGCCTCCCGGCCCGAGGCTGCTCGCCGTCAGCGACCTGCATGTCGGCATGGCCGACAACCGGCCGATCACGGAGTCGCTGCGGCCTACCCACGACGACGACTGGCTGATCGTGGCCGGTGACGTCGGCGAGCTCACCGAGGACATCGCGTGGGCCCTCGGTCTGCTGGCCGGACGGTTCGCGAAGGTCGTGTGGGCGCCCGGCAACCACGAGTTGTGGACTCCGCGCGAGGACGCGGTGCAGCTGCGGGGCGAGGAGCGCTACCGGTACCTGGTGGAGATGTGCCGGGGGCTCGGCGTGCTCACCCCGGAGGACGACTGGCCGCTGTGGGAGGGGCCCGGCGGGCCGGTGCGGGTGGCGCCGCTGTTCCTGCTCTACGACTACACGTTCCGGGTGAAGGGCACGTCGACCAAGGAGGAGTCGCTGGCCCGGGCGCACGAGGCGGGTGTGGTGTGCACGGACGAGTACCTGCTCCACCCCGACCCCTACCGCGGCCGTGACGACTGGTGCCGTGCCCGGGTGGCCGAGACCCGGCGGCGGCTGGCCGCGCAGGACCCGTCGGTGCCGCTGGTGCTGGTCAACCACTTCCCGCTGGTGCGCCAGCCCACGGACGTGCTGTGGCACCCGGAGTTCGCCCAGTGGTGCGGCACCGTGCTGACCGCCGACTGGCACCGCAGGTTCACCACCGCCGCCGTGGTCTACGGGCATCTGCACATTCCGCGGACCACCTGGTACGACGGGGTGCGGTTCGAGGAGGTGTCGATCGGCTATCCGCGCGAGTGGCGGCGGCGCGGCCACCCCAAGGGGCTGCTGCGGCAGATCCTGCCGTACACAGGTCAGGAGCCGAAGGCGGCCGCGACCATCGGAGTGCGGGAGGGGCGGTCATGATCGAGGCACTGCTGCCCGGGGCGGCCACCAGCGAGGTCTTCGGGCCCGACGGCTCCGCGGCGCTGTACCCCGAGGAGGCCGCGGTCGTCGCGCGGGCAGTGGACCGGCGCCGCGAGGAGTTCGCCACGGTGCGGGCCTGCGCCCGGCGTGCCCTGGCCGCCCTCGGGATGCCGCCGGTCCCCGTGCTGCCCGGTGTGCGCAACGTCCCGCAGTGGCCGGCCGGGGTCGTCGGCAGTATGACCCACTGCGAGGGCTACCGGGCGGCGGCACTGGCCCGGGACACCGATCTGGCGATGATCGGCATCGACGCCGAGCCGGACCTGCCGCTGCCCGGCGGTGTGCTGGAGTCGATCGCGCTGCCGGGCGAACTGGCCTGGGCCCGTGGCGGCGGGGCCGTGCCGCGGTTCAGCCGCGACCGGCTGCTGTTCAGCGCGAAGGAGGCCGTCTACAAGACCTGGTACCCGCTCATGGGCACCGAACTGGACTTCGACGACGCCGACATCGCGTTCCAGGAGGACGGCGCGGCCGCCCGGCCGCAGGGCACGTTCTCGGCACGCATCCTGCGCCCGCGGCGCGCTCCCGACGGCCGGCTCGTCGAGCGCTTCGCCGGCAGCTGGCTCGCGGACCGGGGACTGGTCGTCACGGCCATCGGCTTCCCCGCCGCTCTCGGCGCGGCGAAGCCGGAAACCCGTGCGGGCACGGTCGGTTACCAGGGTCCATAGGGGTTGTTGCCCCGACTCCCGCCGAAATAGCGTCATTGCCTGGCGCGACTGCGCAGCCGCGGGCCGCGGCGCCCCGAACCCGGGGCCCGCGGCGCGGCGCTGCGATCCCCGGCTCCCGCTCGACTGGTCTCCGGTTTCCTGGAAGCGCCGTGGAATCGGCCCGAGAGGTATTCCCGATGACGTCAGTCAGCCCGGCCCCCGTCACCATGCTCGTGCCGGACTTCCCGTTCTCGTACGACGGCTGGCTCCGCCATCCGGCCGGGCTCGGCACCCTCCCGCCGGAGCGCCTGGGGTCCCCCGTGGCCGTGGTCGGCGGGGGGATGGCGGGCATGACCGCGGCGTACGAGCTGATGCGGCTGGGGCTGCGCCCCGTCGTGTACGAGGCGGAGCAGATCGGCGGGCGCATGCGCTCGGTGCCGTTCCCCGGGCAGCCGGACCGCGTGGCGGAGATGGGGGCGATGCGTTTCCCGCTCTCCGCCCGGTCCCTGTTCCACTACGTCGACCTGCTGGGGCTGCACACCACCCCGTTCCCCAATCCGCTGGCACCGAGCACGCCGAGCACGATGATCCACCTCATGGGCGAGCGGCACCGGGCGCGGGTGGCCGACGACCTCCCGGACGTGTACGTGCAGGTGGCGTCCGCGTGGGAGAAGGCGCTGCAGGAGCGGGCCGAACTCGCCACGATGCGGGACGCCGTCCAGCGGCGCGACACCGAGACCCTGAAGCGGGTGTGGAACCGGCTGGTCCGGGAGTTCGACGACCAGTCCTTCTACGGTTTCCTCGCGACCAGTTCGGCGTTCCAGTCGTTCCGGCACCGGGAGATCTTCGGCCAGGTGGGTTTCGGCACCGGCGGCTGGGACACCGATTTCCCCAATTCGCTGCTGGAGATCCTGCGGGTGGTCTACACCGAGGCCGACGACAACCAGGTCGCCATCACCGGCGGCTCCCAGCGGCTGCCGTACGGCCTGTGGGAGCACCGGCCGGAGCAGTGCGCGCACTGGCCGGCGCGGACGTCGCTCGCGTCCCTGCACGGCGGTTCGGCCCGGCCGCGGGTGCGCTCGGTCGTCCGGGACGGCGACGGCTTCCGCGTCACCGACGCCTCCGGGCACGGCGAGCGGTTCGACGCGGTGGTGTACACCCCGCACCTGTGGACCCTGCTGAACCGGGTGGAGTGCGACCCGGCGCTGCTGACCGCGCCGCTGTGGACCGCGGTGGAACGCACCCACTACATGGGTGCCTCCAAGCTGTTCGTGCTGACCGACCGGCCGTTCTGGCACGATCTGGACCCGCTCACCGGCGAGCCGGTGATGAGCATGACGCTGACGGACCGCATGCCGCGCGGGGTCTACCTCTTCGACGACGGCCCGGACCGCCCGGGGGTGATGTGCCTGTCGTACACGTGGAACGACGACTCGCTGAAGATGGCCACGCTGGACCCGGGCGAGCGGCTGGACGTCCTGCTGGACAAGCTCGCCCTCGTCTACCCCGGGCTCGACATCCGCTCCCATGTCGTCGGCGACCCGCTCACGATCACGTGGGAGACCGAGCCGCACTTCATGGGCGCGTTCAAGGCGAACCTGCCGGGTCACTACCGCTACCAGCGGCGGCTGTTCACCCAGTTCATGCAGCGCGGTCTGCCCGCGGCGGAGCGCGGCTTCTTCCTGTGCGGCGACGACGTCTCCTGGACGGCGGGTTTCGCCGAGGGCGCGGTCACCACGGCGCTGAACGCGGTGTGGGGCGTCATGGAGCACCTGGGCGGCGCCACGCGTCCGGAGAATCCCGGCCCCGGGGACCTCTTCGAGGCGCTCGCGCCCCTCGATCTGCCCTACGACTGCTGAGGTCCGGGATTCTCCGGCGCGGACGCCGTGCCGCGACGGTCCTATGCGGCGGCCGTGCCCGCCAGGGCCGCCGTGCCCTCGGCGCAGGACGCGCGCAGCGGCTCCAGTTCGGCGGGGTCCAGCCGGCCCGCGGAGCCGCGGCGGCCGTCGCCGTCGAGGAGTCGGGCGGCGGCCTCCAGCCAGTCGGGGCGGGCCTCGACGCCGATGAAGGCCGCCAGGCGGGTCAGCTCCTCGCGCGGCTCCGCCAGGAGGTGCTCGTAGGAGAGCGACGTGCGGATGCCGGCGGGGAGTTCCTCCAGGTTCCGCACACCGTCGACGATCCAGCGCGACCACATGTCGCCGAAGACGGGGAGCGGGATCGGCCGGTCCATGATGAGGGCGGGGTCGTACGTGCCCGTCAGCAGCGGGGCCAGGTCGGGCGGGATCTGGGCGAAGTGCTCCGCGGTCAGCTCGTACGGGGAGTCCACGCCGCACCGTTCCGCGATCTCCAGCATCATCGGGATCATGCGGAAGGCGATGTGCCGGCTCATGGACAGGGCGCAGTCGGGACCGCTGCGGTACAGGTGCACGAAGCGCGCCTGCGGGAAGAGGGCGTGCAGCCGGCCGACGTTGCCCAGGGAGAGCCCGGATCGTTCGACGACGGCGCCGGTGGCGCCGAACCGGTCGGCGAGCACGGAGAAGAACGCCTGCCATTGCAGCGGCGCGGGACGGGCGGGCCACGCGCTGATCCGCGGCTCCAGCTCGTCCAGCAGCCCGTCGGGGTCGTCCGTGAGGTGCGGCAGGACCATCATGCTGATGGCGGGGATGCCGGTGGTCTCGGCGGAGTAGCGCCACTCAGGGCGGCGGTTGTAGAGGAACTCCGACGGCGGGGCACCGTTGCGGACCAGGGTGTCGCTGACCCAGTTGGGTGTGGTCAGAAGGGTCCAGAACTCGGTACCGCTCAGCGGCTCTTCGGTGAGCGCCACCGGGTCGGTGACGCTGGCGAAGAGCTCGTTGAGACTGAGGATGTCCGGGTGCAGGTTCACCACCGCGGACAGCGCTGTGGAACCACAGCGTCCGGTTCCGACGACAAAAGTCAGCTTATCGGGCATCAGCCGACTCACCTTTCGTTTCTTGCCGTTCCCCGCCGCCACCGAAGGGGGCGGGGAACGCTTTCTCACTCGGCGGCCATCCGCGCGAGCTGCTTCTTGTCGGGCTTGCCGTTGCGGTTCAGCGGGAACTGCTCCAGCACGACGACCCGGTTGGGCTGCTCGAAGGCGGGCAGCAGCGAGCACAGCCGCTCCCGCCAGTAGCCGGCGTCCTGCTGCTCCTCGTCCTCGACGAAGAAGACCAGCTGGGAGCCGCGCAGTTCGTCGGGGAGCGGCACGATCCGGGTGGGGCAGCCCTCGGCCGCCACCTTCCGCTCGATCAGCTCGGGGTAGAGCGTGTAGCCCATGCGGTGGACGGCGAACTTGCGTCCCAGGACGTGGAGGTTGCCGCCGTCGTCGAGGTGGCCGAGGTCCCCGGTGCGCTGCCATCCCGTGGGGTTGGGGATCACGGAACCGTCGTCGGCGATCTGGCCCTCCAGCGCGTCGGGAGTGTCGACCTCGATCTCGCCGGGCTGTCCCGCGGCCACTTCCCGGCCGTCCTCGTCGACGATCCTCAGCCGGATGCCGTCCATGGCGCGACCGCAGGCGACGGGGTTGTCGAGGGTGGCGAAGGAGATGTTGCCCAGCTCGGTGGAGCCGTAGCTGTCCAGCAGCGGGAGGCCGAACTCCTCGACGTAGCCCGCCACGAGGGGGGCGTCCAGCGGCGCCGCGCCGACGCAGAACATCCGGGTGCCGGCGACGTGTTCGCGCAGCGCCGGCTTGCGGGTCACCAGGCTCAGGATGCTGCGGTAGCTGGAGGGGGTGGCGTCGATGACGGTGACCCCGGCGTCACGCCCCATGCGCAGGGCCCGGTCCAGCCGCCGGTAGGGCGCGATGACCAGGGAGCAGCGGGTGAGGTAGGCGATGAGCACCATCGACAGCCCGTACTGGTGGGCGAAGGGCAGCAGCGGCATCAGGACGTCGTCCGGGCGGTGGCCGACCTGCTCGGCGTTGCGGCGCAGGTTGCGCAGGAACTTGGCGCCGGACTTGACCACGCCCTTGGGCGAGCCGGTCGAGCCGGAGGTCCACATGATCAGGCCGTCGGGCAGTTCGCCCCAGGCGTCGAAGGACAGGGTGCCCGGCACGGAGGGCAGGCCCGCCGTGGCGACCATCAGCTCGTACAGGTAGACGGGGTCGGCTCCCTGGTCGATGGGGGTCTCGTCGTCGACGATGGTGACCTTGACCCCGGTGCGCAGGGCGATCCGCCGGGTCTCCTCGACGTGCTCCTGCTGGTCGACGAGGACGATGGAGGCGCCGACCTCCATCAGCGCGTAGAGGACGCAGATCCAGCTCGCCGAGTTGCCGGCCTTCAGCATGACGCGGTCGCCGAGGCCGATCCCGTGTTCCCGGAGCACATCGGCCACGCGGAGGGCGTCCTGCTCGAACTCCTCGACGGGCCGTACCGAGTCTGCTGCAAAGATCATCGCGGTCATCGGTGGCACTGAGTCCTTCCTCTGGGCCGAACGTGGCCGGTGCTGACGTGGTCTGCGCGGAGCCGACGGCGGGTCCGGAGCCGTTCACAGGGGGGTGGATCGCGGGGGTGCGCGCCGCGCTGCGCGGAGGTGCTGTCGGTCCCGTCCCGTGGACGCGGTTCTCCACCCGTCACGCTAGGGACCAGGGCACATCGCGGGGTACCCCTGTTCCGCCCCCTACGGCCCCTGCTTCGGCGCGGTGCGGTCCGGCTCGGGTCCGTGGAGCGAGATGAGCTGGTCGTGCACGAGGTTGACGACCTCGCGGCGGTGCGAGTCGAGGTAGCCGGGCGCGCCGGGGAAGACCTCCAGGTCGAACGGCCCGGCCGTGCAGCGCCGCCAGGCCCGTACGCCGGGCAGCGGCGCCTGCGGGTCGTGGTCCCCCGTCAGGGCGACGACGCGGCACTGGAGGGCGGGCGGCCCCAGGAATCCGCGGTGGCCGGGGCCGGGACGGCCGGACACGAAGAGCGTCAGCGGCCCGGTGTCGGTCTCCCGCTCCAGCCGCTGTGCGACGCCGTAGGCGAGTTCGGCCCCCAGCCGGTGGCCGAACAGGGCCAGCGGGCGGTCCGTCCATTCGCGCACCGCGTCGTAGATCTTGTCGGCGAGGCCGGGACAGGGCGCGGCGTGCTCCGCCTGGCCCGGCTCCGCCAGCGGGTACTGGACGATGAGCAACTCGACAGTGGGCAGCAGGAGTTCGGACATGGCGAGGTAGCAGACCGAGGAGTTCCCCGCGTCGGGGAAGCAGACCAGCCGGTACCGGCTCGGGACGGCCGGCTGCTCGATCCGGATGAGCACGACGTCGTCGAACGCGACGTCCGTGACGGCACGGAGGCGGCCGCCGGCCCCGGACGTCATCCCTCGGCCGGTCCCGCCCCGGCCGCCCCGCGCGCGGAGCCGTCACCGTCCCCTTCGCCACGCTCACCGGCGGGGCTCGTGCACGCCGTGACACCCAGGCCCCGGTCGTACAGCCACCGCAGGGCGTCGGACAGTTCGGCGCCGCCCGCGGCCGAGGGCTCGATCGCCTCCACGGCCGTGTGGAGTGCGGAGGTGAAGAAGTACACGTCCCAGGACGACGGACCCGGGGTCCGGTCCGCCATGATCTGCACGGCGGGCCGCCGGATCCGGAACTCCTCCAGGGGCTCCACGATCCCGCCGGGCGGGAAGGCGCCGCCCGCGCACAGCACGAAGTCGTCGTCGGCCAGCCACTCCCGGGCGCTGCGCACGGCACCGACCGTGCCCGCGTGCCGGGACTGCCCGGGCAGGTAGGTGATGCTGATGCCGAAGCGGGAACCGTCCCCCGCCTCTGCCTTGACGCCGTCGTCCGGGCCGGCGACGACGACACCCACGTCCACGACGCCCGCGTCGGCGATGCCGCGCAGGACCTGCCGGAGGACCGGTCCGTTCGCCGGCACGACGAGTGCCTTCACGGGGTCTCCTTGCCCGGGGGAAGTGTGCGGAGGGCAGTGGCGCCGGTCGCGCGCGGCACCGCCCGCCCCGGTGACCCGGGGCCCGCGGGAAGGACCGCACAGGCGCGACCCACCGGAAATTCATTTCCGGAGATGCAATTCGGCGCGATCACGCCGCGATGCTAGAGGGATTCCCGAGCGGGCCGCAACACTACTTTCCTCAATGTTTGCCGACGCGACCGGAAAAGCAATGCGGGAAAGGGCGGGACAGCCCCTATTCCCCCCTTACCATTCCCAGCCGCCCCCTAGATCGACAGGGAATCGGGGTGCGGCGAAAACCCTTGTGCTAGACAGGATGCGCACCATCCATGTCCTCTTCAGTCGGCGCTCGACGCGCGGCCGGTCACACGACATTCCCGTGCGAATCCCCGGACTGCCGTTGCCGCGTCCCGCACGATTCGTAGGCGTCAATGACATCACATCAGACCACGGATTCCGCCGTAGTGGTGGACGGGCTGGTCAAGAAATACCCGGGACGCGACCGGCCCGCGGTGGACGGCTTGAGCTTCTCGGTGGGCCGGGGCGAGGTCTTCGGTTTCCTCGGGCCGAACGGAGCGGGGAAGACGACGACCATCGGCGTCCTGACGACGCGGGTCGCCCCCACGGCGGGCCGGGCGTTCGTCCAGGGCGTCGACGTCGCGGCCCACCCGGCGCGGGCGCGCCGCGCCTTCGCCGTCGTGCCGCAGCGCAACAACCTCGACCGGTCCCTGAACCTGCGCCAGAACCTCGTCTTCCACGCCGGTTACCACGGCATGAGCCGCTCCGAACGCAACCGGCTCGCCGACGAGTGCCTGGAGTGGGTCGGCCTGGCCGACCGCCGCAAGGCCCGCGGCGACGAGCTGTCCGGCGGCCAGGCCCAGCGGGTGATGATCGCCCGGGCCCTGATGCACCGCCCGGACGTGCTGTTCCTCGACGAGCCGTCCACCGGGCTCGACCCGCAGGCACGCCTGTTCATCCACGAGCGCATCGCGGAGCTGAGCGCGCGGGGCGTGACCACCGTGCTCACCACCCACGACATGGACGAGGCCGCCAAGCTCTGCGACCGCGTCGGCATCGTCGACCACGGCCGGCTGCTCGCCCTCGACACCCCGCAGGCGCTGCTGAAGAGCCTGAGCAGCACCGCGCTCACGGTCACCGTGCAGCCCGCGCAGCCGGGGGCGGAGAGCGTCACGCGCCTGCTGGAGGGCATCGAGACGGTCGAGCGGGTCGAGGTGGTGCAGAACGAGGAGGACGCCGCGGAGCAGCCCGACGCGCAGCCCCCGGTCCGCCTGCGCATCTACAGCGACGCCCCGTCGGGCTCGGTACTGCCGACGGTCATCACCGCCCTGGCGGAAGCCAGTTGCGACATCAAGGACCTGAGTGTGGGCACCGCCACCCTCGAGGACGTCTTCATCGATCTGACCGGCCGGGAGCTGCGATGACCACGACCACCGCCCCCGACCCCGTCGCCGGCTTCCCCGAGGAGCTGCGGCCCGAGCGCACCGGCGTGCGCACGGCGACCCGCACGTTCTTCTTCATCCTCTGGCGGGACATCTTCGTCACCGGCCGCGAACTGGGCATCTTCCTCGCGCAGGTGCTCGTGGAACCGCTCTTCATCCTCTTCGTCTTCGGCAAGGTGCTGGGCGATCTCGGCTTCACCGGGGGCGGGTTCCAGCAGGTCCTGCTGCCGGGCGTCGTCGCGCTGAACAGCTTCCTGGTCAGCCTGCAGAACACGGCGCTGCCCCTGGTCATCGACTTCTCCTGGACCAAGGAGATCGAGGACCGGCTGCTCGCCCCGATCCCCACCACGCTGGTCGCGGTGGAGAAGATGGTCTTCGGCGCGCTGCGCGGCGTCGTCGCCTCCCTGGTGATGATCCCGATCGGCATGCTGGTCCTGGACGACGTCTCCTGGCCGCTGGACACCTTCCTGCCGACCCTGGGCGTGCTGCTCCTGGGCGCGCTCGCCGGAAGCACGGTGGGGCTGACCATCGGCACCCTCGCCCCGGCCCGCCACATCAGCGTGGTCTTCGCCGTCACGCTGACCCCGCTGATGTTCACCGGCTGCACCCAGTTCCCGTGGCGGGCCCTGACGGACCTGCGGTGGTACCAGGTGCTGTGCACCCTCAACCCGCTGACGTACGTCAGCGAGGGCATCCGCGACCTGATGCTGCCGGCCGGCGGCCCCGCCTCGATCCCGCTGTGGGTGGACCTGAGCGCGCTGGCCGCGGCGATCGTGCTCTTCGGGACGATCGGCATCCTGGGCTTCCGGCGGCGGGCGCAGGACTGATCCGGCGCCGCCGGTCCGCGTTCCGCCTGCTTCGTCCTCCGCATTCCGCACCTCCCAGGGCCTCGTGGACCGGGCCGCGCGCACCGCGCGCGGCCGGGTGCGCGGGGCCGCTTTCGTCAGGCACGTCCGGCACGCACGGCACGCACGGCGAAAAGCGGCCCCTTGTCCGACGCCCTTTCCCGACCCGCTCCAGACGTACACCGACCATGACCGGGCGACCGGCCGGCGGCAAAGGCATTCACATCATGAGCAATTCACAGCCGACTCCCGAGAACGACATCACCGCCCTTTCCCGGCAGCCGCATTCCGGTGACGGCGCGGAGCGGACCCGCACGGCCGTCGTGTTTCCCGGCATGGGGCCCTCGTCCTTCTCCGACATCGGGAAGTTCCTGCTGCTGGACCCCTACGCGCGCCAGCGGCTCGCCGAGGCGGACGAAGCGCTCGGCTACTCGCTCTTCGACCGTTTCCGGGTCACGGAGGACGATTACTCCACCTATTCGCAGATCGCTTTCCTGATCGCCTCGATGGCCATGGCGGACCGGGCGGTGGACGGACTCGGCCACTCCCCCGACGTCTGCGCCGGACCGAGCTTCGGCCAGAAGGCCGCCGCGGCCTTCACCGGCTCGCTGTCCTTCGCGGACGTCGTACGGCTCACCGCGGAGTGCGCCCGCTGCGAGGAGGAGTACTTCGCCGGCGCCTACCAGGACGTCGTCACCCACTGCTTCGTCCGCGTGCCGCAGGAGCCGTTCGACGCGATCCTCGCGGAATTCGACGACCGCGGCGCCTGGTACGACATCTCCGGACGGCTCGACAGCGGGTTCCACATGCTGTCGGTGCAGGAGAAGGAGCTCGACGGGCTCAAGGCGGCCATCAGCGCCGCGGGCGGCTACTCCATGTACGCGATGCGGCCGCCGGTCCATGCCGCGTCGTTCTCGGAGCTGCGCCGCAAGGCCGAGGCGGAGGTGTTCGGGGCGTACGACTTCGCCGACCCCGCGCTTCCCGTGGTGAACGACGTGGACGGCACGGTCGTCCGCGACGCCGCCAGGATGCGCGCGATGATGCTGGACACCTTCGACCGGCCGATCCACTGGCCGAACGTGGTGGCGGGTCTCCAGGGCCTCGGTGTCCGCACGGTGTGCGTCACGGGGCCCGACAACCTCTTCCACCGGCTCGACCTCACGAAGGACTCCTTCGAGGTCGTGACGGTGGGGCTGCCGAAGAAGCGTCCCCGGGAACGGGAGCGGCGCGGCGCGTGACACGGCGCCGAACGGCGGAGGGCCGGGCCCCACCACTCGGGTGGGACCCGGCCCTCCGCCGTTCGGCCCGCGGGCCGGCAGTCGCCCGTCAGAGGTTCTCGGTCAGCCACTCCTCCACGGCCCGCGTGGTCGTCGCCGCATGCTGCTCCATCATGGTGAAGTGGTCGCCCTGCACGTCCAGGGCGGTGTGCTCCAGGTCCCAGTACGAACGCCAGTCGCCGTCGGTGGGCCGGAACCAGTCGAAGAACCGCTCCCCGGCCCGCACCAGCAGCGTCGGCGACGTCACCGCCCTCGGCTTCCAGCCCGCGAAGAGCCGGAAGTAGGCGCCCATGGCCAGCAGTCGGGTGTCGTCGACCGGCACATAGGTGTCCTGGCGCTCGGCGATGCCCTGGCCGAGACCGGGCTGCAGGCCCACGAGCGCGTCGTCGTCGTGCGAGTAGATGTCGATCAGCACCACGGCCGCGGGACGGGTCCCCTCGCTCTCCAGCCGCTCGGCGACCGCGTGCGCGAGCATGCCGCCCGACGAGTGGCCGAGCAGCACGAACGGAGCGCCGCCCGTGTTCCGCAGCACGGCCTCCGCCTGCGCGTCGATCACGGCCTCCACGGACGTCGGCAGCTGCTCACCGCGCAGGAAGCCCGGCACACCCAGCGCCCACACGTCCCGGTGACCCCGGAACCCGGAGGCGAACCGGGCGTACTGGTGCGGGCCCGAGATCGACAGGATCGAGGGGAAGCAGACCACACCGGGCCCCGACTCACCCCGGGAGAGCCGCACGAAGGCGGGTGCCTTGCGCAGTTCGGCCGGAGAGGCGAACGAGGGCCGGAACCGCGAGGCCTGCATGAGCATTTCCATGAACTGGCCCGAGGTGCCCTGGGCCCCGGCCTCCTGGAGCATCGCGCCGAACACCCCGGAGCCCTCGTCCGCGGCGTTCCCCGCCTCGCCCGCGTCCCCCGCGGGCGACTGCGCGCCGCCGGAGGCCCCGGCGAGTTCGGCGCGCAGCAGTCCGGCGACCAGGATGGGGGTCGGGTAGTCGAAGAGCAGGGTGGGGGGCAGCCGCAGGCCCGTCGCCGCGTTGAGCTGGTTGCGCAGCTCCACGGCGGTCAGCGAGTCCAGACCGAGCTCCAGGAACTCCTGGGTCTCCCCCACCGCGTCGGGCGAGGGGTAGGCGAGCACGGCCGCGACCTGGGCGCGCACGACGTCGAGCAGCACCCGCTCCTGCTCCTCCTCGGACAGCCCCGGCAGCTCCGCGAGCCGTCGGGCGGCCGCCGATGCCGCCGCCTCACCGGCACTGTGCCCGGCGGCCCTGCGGGGCCCACCGCGCACCAGCCCGCGGAAGACCGCCGGAAGGGCGCCGGCCTCCGCCCGGGCCCGCAGCGGTGCGGTGTCCAGGTGCATGGCGACCAGGACGCTGTTCTCGGCGGTGGTCAGGGCGCAGGCCGTGTCGAACAGGGCCAGGCCCTGCGCGGAGGTCAGCGGGGACAGTCCGGCGCGCGCCAGGCGCTGCATGTCGGCGGCCGTGAGCTCGCCGGTCATTCCGCTGGGCGTCTCCCACAGTCCCCATGCCAGCGACACGGCGGGCAGCCCCGCCGCGCGCCGGTGCTGGGCCAGGGCGTCGAGACAGGCGTTCGCCGCCGCGTAGTTCGCCTGCCCGGGGTTGCCGAGCGTGCCGGCCACCGACGAGAACAGCACGAAGGCGGCGAGGTCCGCGTCCCGCGTCAGCTCGTGCAGGTGCAGCGCCGCGTCCACCTTCGGACGCAGGACGGTGTCGATCCGCTCGGGGGTCAGCGACGGAACGAGTCCGTCGTCGAGGCGGCCGGCCGCGTGGACGACCGCGGTGAGCGGGTGCTCGGCGGGGATGCCCGCGAGCAGCGCCTCCAGCGCCTCCCGGTCGGACGCGTCGCAGGCGACGACGGTCGCCTCGGCGCCGAGCGCGGTGAGGTCGGCGACGAGTTCCGCGGCTCCGTCGGCGTCGGGGCCGCGCCTGCTGGTCAGCACGAGGTGCCCCACGCCCCGCTCCGTGACCAGGTGCCGGGCCAGGAGGGCGCCCAGCACGCCGGTGCCCCCGGTGATGAGGACGGTGCCCTTCGGGTCGAGGGCCGGGACCTGTGCGTCCTCCGTGGGTTCGGCGGGCTCGGTGGCCTCGGTCGCGTCGGGGCGCGCCGCGGGGACCCTGGCCAGCCGTGCGGCGTGCAGCGCTCCCCCGCGGAGGGCGAGTTGCTGCTCCCCGGCCGACTGCGCGGCAGCGGCGGCCGCCAGGAGCGGGCCGAGCTGCTCCGGGGCGTCGCCGCCGTCGTCCTCCGCGTCGAGGTCGAGCAGCAGGAAACGGCCGGGGTTCTCGGACTGCGCCGATCGCACCAGGCCCCACACCGCCGCGTGGGCCACGTCCCGTACGCCCTCTCCGGGCCGGGCCTCGACGGCGCCGCGCGTCACGAACGCGAGCCTTGATGCGGCGAGCGACTCCTCGGCCGACCACGCCTGCGCGAGTGCGAGCGCGGAGTGCGCCGCGCGCCGGGCCTCTTCCGCGACCTGCGCCGCGCTCCCGGCGCCGGCGGCGACGGATGAGACGGACGAGACCAGCACGGTGTCCGGTGACGGCTTGCCCGCCGCCACCACGCCGACCAGTACGTCCAGGTCCGCGTACACCTCTACCGCGGCGCCCGTTGCCCGCAGCGCGGCCTCGAGGCCGAGCGGGTCCGTACCGACCACGGCCCAGCTTCCGGTCTCCGGGGCGGTGCCACCAGCAGTCACAGCCGGCCACTCCAGCCGGAACAGCGACTCGTGGAACGCCGGGCCCGCCGCCCGGAGCCCGGCGGGGTTCACCTCCCTCAGCAGCAGCGACTCGACCGACACGACCGGTTCGCCGCGCTCGTCGAACGCCGCGAGCGAGACCGCGCCGGAACCCGCGGGGGCCAGGCGCACCCGCAGCGCGCCGGCGCCGACGGCGTGCAGGCCGACACCGCCGAAGGAGAAGGGCAGCCGCATGCGGGGGCCGTCCTCCCCCGGCTGCTCGTCGTCGGCGACGAGGAAGGAGCCCAGCACGATGCCGTGGAGGCCCGCGTCCAGCAGCGCGGGGTGGACCCCGAACTGCGCGGCCTGGGCCAAGGACTCGTCGGGCAGCAGCAGTTCGGCGAAGAGTTCGTCACCGCGGCGCCAGGCCGCCCGCAGGTTGCGGAACGCCGGGCCGTACGCGAAGCCGACTGCGGCGAAGCCGTCGTACAGACCCGTCACGTCCAGCGGTTCCGCCCCGGCCGGGGGCCAGACCGCCGCGTCCAGCGCCGGCGGCGGGGTCGTCGCGGCCACCGGGCCGAGGAGACCGCTCGCGTGCCGCGTCCACGGCACGTCCAGGCCGCTCTCGCCGCTCGCGGCCTCGGCGCGCGAGTGCACGTGCAGCGTGCGCCGCCCGTTCGCGTCCGGCTCGGCCAGCGACAACCGCAGCTGGAGCGCGCCGCGTTCGGGCAGGACGAGCGGCGCCTCCAGCGTCAGTTCCTCCAACAGCTCGGTGCCCGCCCGCTGGCCTGCGTGCAGGGCCAGTTCGACGAACGCGGTCCCCGGCAGCAGCACCGCGCCGGAGACGGCGTGGTCGGCCAGCCACGGGTGGGAGTCGAGCGAGAGGCGGCCGGTGAACAGCAGTCCTTCGGAGTCGGGGAGTTCGACCGCGGCTCCGAGCAGCGGGTGCTCCGCCCGCCCGAGACCGGCCGACGCCACATCGCCGACCTGCGCGACCGGCACGTCGATCCAGTACCGCTCCTGCTGGAAGGCGTACGTGGGCAGGTTCACCAGGCGGGCGCCGGTCCCGGCGAAGTACGCCTCCCAGTCCACCCTGCCACCGCGCACGTGCACGAGGCCGAGGGCACCGGTCACCGTCTCCGCCTCGGGGCGGGAAGACCGCAGGGCGGGGGCGAAGGCGGCGCCTTCGGTGGTCAGGCACTCCTGGGCCATGGCGGAGAGGATCCCGTCGGGGCCGAGTTCGAGGTAGGTGGTGACGCCCGCAGCCTCCAGGGCGCGGATGCCGTCGAGGAAGCGGACCGCCTCGCGGACGTGCCGGACCCAGAAGTCGGGCGAGGTCATCTCGTCGGTGACCACGGCCCCGGTGAGGTTGGAGACGACGGGGATGCGCGGGGCGGCGTAGGCCAGGCCCGCGGCGACCTCGCGGAAGTCCGCCAGCATTCCGTCCATGTGGGGCGAGTGGAAGGCGTGGCTGACCGTCAGGCGCTTGGACTTGCGGTCCGGGAAGGCCTCCGTGATCGCCGTCGCCGCGTCCTCGTCACCGGCGATGACGACCGACTGGGGGCCGTTGACGGCAGCGATGCTCACGCGGTCGTTCAGCAGCGGCAGGACCTCGTCCTCCGAGGCCTGCAGCGCGATCATCACGCCGCCGCCCGGCAGCGCCTGCATCAGCCGCCCACGGGCCTCGACCAGCGCGCACGCGTCCTCCAGTGAGAACACCCCGGCCACGTGGGCGGCGGCGATCTCACCGATGGAGTGGCCGGAGAGGTAGTCCGGCTTCACGCCCCACGACTCCAGCAGCCGGAACAGGGCCACTTCGACGGCGAACAGCGCCGGCTGCGTGTGGGCGGTCTCGTTCAGCAGGTTGCTGTCGTCGCCGAACAGGACGTCCTTCAGCGGGATGTCGAGGTGCGCGCAGACCGCGTCCAGCGCCTGCGCGAACACCGGATAGGCGTCGTACAGCTCCCGTCCCATTCCCAGGCGCTGGCTGCCCTGGCCGGTGAAGAGGAAGGCCAGCTTCCCGGAGCTCACCGCTCCCCGCGTCACCGACGCCGCCGGGCCCTCGGCCTCGACAGCGGACAAGCCGCGCAGCAGCTCATCCCGGTCCGAGGCCACAACCACCGCTCGGTGCTCAAAGACCGCGCGCTTGGTGGCGAGCGTGTAAGCGACGGCGAGGTCGTCCGTCCCCGCGGTGTTCTCCAGGTGCGTCCGCAGACGGGACGCCTGGTCGCGCAGCGCTTCCGCGGACTTCGCGGAGAGCACGTGGGCCCATACGGGTAGGACGCGCTCGCCGGCGGGCGGCGTCGCGTTCCTCAGCTGAGCGGGGTCGTCGGGGGCCTGCTCGATGATCGTGTGGGCGTTGGTGCCGCTGATGCCGAACGAGGAGATACCGGCACGGCGCGGGCGGCCGGTCTCCGGCCAGTCCCTCCGCTCGGTCAGCAGCGAGACCGCGCCCTCGGACCAGTCCACGTGCGGGCTGGGCTCGTCCACATGCAGCGTCCTGGGCAGCACACCGTGCCGCATGGCCAGGATCATCTTCATGATGCCGGCGACACCGGCGGCGGCCTGCGTGTGGCCGAAGTTGGACTTCACCGAGCCGAGCCACAGCGGCTGCTCGTCGCTGTGCTCCTGGCCGTACGTCGCCAGCAGCGCCTGCGCCTCGATCGGGTCGCCGAGCCTGGTTCCGGTGCCGTGCGCCTCCACGACATCCACGTCGGCGGCGGTGAGCCGGGCGTTGGCCAGGGCCTGCCGGATCACGCGCTGCTGGGAGGGACCGTTGGGGGCGGTGAGGCCGTTGCTCGCGCCGTCCTGGTTGATCGCCGAACCGCGGACCACCGCGAGCACCGGGTGGCCGTTGCGGCGGGCGTCCGACAGCCGCTCCACGAGCAGCATGCCGACTCCCTCACCCCACGCGGTGCCGTCGGCCGCGGCCGCGAACGGCTTGCAGCGGCCGTCGGCGGACAGGCCGCGCTGGATGCTGAACGCCACGAACGTGCCCGGCGTCGCCATCACGGTCACGCCGCCGGCCAGTGCCAGATCGCACTCGCCGTTGCGCAGCGCCTGGGCGGCGAGGTGGAGCGTCACGAGGGAGGACGAGCAGGCCGTGTCGACCGTGACGGCAGGGCCTTCCAGACCGAAGGTGTAGGACACGCGACCGGAGACGACACTGCCGGAACTGGCGGTGCCCATGTAGCCCTCGAGGCCTTCCGGAGCGCGGTGGAGCAGAGTGCCGTAGTCGTTGTACATCACGCCCGCGAAGACGCCCGTACGGCTGCCGCGCACCGAGGCCGGGTCGATGCCGGCCCGCTCGAACGCCTCCCACGAGGTGTCCAGCAGCAGGCGCTGCTGCGGGTCGGTGGCCAGGGCCTCACGCGGCGACATCCCGAAGAACGTCGGGTCGAAGTGGTGCGCGTCGTGGAGGAATCCACCGTTCATGCTGTAGCTCGTGCCCGGGCGGTCGGAGTCCGGGTCGAACAGCTCGGCCATGTTCCAGCCGCGGTCCTCCGGCATCTCGGAGATGGCGTCCCTGCCCTCCGAGACCAGCTCCCACAGATCCTCGGGAGTGCGCACACCCCCGGGGAAGCGGCAGGCCATCGCCACGATCGCGATCGGCTCGTCGTCGCGGACCGCGACCGTCACGGGGGCGTCGATCGCCTGCTGTCCGCCCAGCAGCTCGGAGTGCAGGTAGTCGGCCAGGACCGCCGGGGTCGGGTAGTCGAAGACGAGGGTGGCCGGCAGCCGCACACCGGTCGCGGTGCTCAGCCGGTTGCGCAGCTCGACGGCCGTCAGTGAATCGAAGCCGACCTCGCTGAACGCGCGCGCCGGTACGACCGCCTCCGGGCCGTCGAACCCGAGCACCGCCGCCACTTGGGCGCGGACGAGGTCGAGCACGGCGTCGGCCCGCTCGCTCTCGGGCAGTGCGCCCAGCTGCCGGGCGAGCTTGCCCGCGGAGGCCGAAGCCGCCCGGGCGGCACGCCGGTTGGGGACGCGGACCAGACCACTGAGCAACGGCGGCAGCATCCCGCCACCGGCAACCTGGGCACGCAGAGCGCCAAGGTCGAGCTTCATCGGCACGAACAGCGCGGTACCGGAAGCCGTGGCGGTGTCGAAGAGCGCCAGGCCCTCCTGCTCCGACAGGGCGTTCACGCCACCGCGCCCGAGGCGCGACACCTCACCGGCGGCCAGCTCTCCTGCCATGCCGCCGTCCCACAGACCCCACGCCAGCGACGTCGCGGCCAGGCCCTGCGCCCTGCGGTGCGCGGCGAGAGCATCGAGGAAGACGTTGGCCGCCGCGTAGTTCGCCTGCCCGGCGCCACCGAAGACACCGGCGGCGGAGGAGAACAGCACGAAGGCCGACAGATCCATGTCCTGCGTGAGTTGGTGGAGGTTCCAGGCGGCGTCCACCTTCGGACGCAGGACCGCCGAAAGGCGCTCCTGGTCCAGGGACGCGATCACGCCGTCGTCCAGGACACCGGCGGTGTGCACCACCGCCGACAGCGGACGCTCCGCCAGTAGCCCGGCCAGCGCGTCCCGGTCGGCCACATCGCACGCCGCCCACACCACCGACGCACCCAGATCCGTGAGCTCCGCCGTCAGCTCAGAAGCACCCGGGGCGTCCCCACCCCGGCGGCTCACCAGCAGCAGATCGCGTACGCCGTACTCGGACACCAGGTGACGCGCGAACAGACCGCCCAGCGCACCACTGGCACCCGTCACCAGCACCGTGCCCTCAAGGACCGGGAGTTCGGCGTCGGGATCCGCGACGGCCCGCGCCAGGCGAGGCGCCAGGAACTGTCCGTCCCGGACGGCGATTTCCGGCTCACCGGTGGCCAGCGCCGCCGCGACGACCTCGGGGGCGATCTCACCGTCGAGGTCGATCAGACCGAACCGGCCCGGGTTCTCCGACTGAGCCGAACGGATCAGGCCCCACACCGGGGCGTGCACCAGATCCGCGACCCCGTCGCCGGGTGCAGCGGCCACCGCGCCCCGCGTCAGGAACACCAGACGCGAGTCGGCGAACCGCTCGTCGCCCAGCCACTCCCGCACCAGGTCCAGCACGCGCCCGGTCTCCGCGTGCACGGCGTCCGCGACGTCCTGAACCGGCTCGTCCGGCACACACGGCACGACCATGACCGCGGGGACGGTCCCGCCCTCCGCGGCCACCGCGCCCAGCGCCGCGAGATCCGCGAACACCTGGGACCCGGCGCCCAGCAGCATCCAGTCCTCGACCGCCGTGCCACCACCGGAAACAGGCGACCACCGGACCTCGAACAGAGCGTCGCCGCTCCCGGCACCCGGCCCCGCGAACTGCTCCGGCGAGAAGGCCCGCAACGCCAGACCCCGCACCGACGCCACCGGCTCGCCCTCGGCGTCCGCCAGCTCCAGCGCCACCACGTCACGGCCCGCCCGCGACAACCGCACCCGGACCTCGGACGCACCCACCGCGTGCACGGCCACGCCCGACCAGGAGAACGGCAGTCGTCCCTGCCCGGTGTCCTCGACGAGACCGCCGACGGTGATGGCGTGCAGGGCCGCGTCGAGCAGCGCGGGGTGGAGCCCGAACTGCTCGGCCCCGGGGGCGGTCTCGTCACCGAGTGCGACCTCGGCGAACACGTCCTCGCCACGGCGCCACACCGAGCGCAGCCCCTGGAAGACCGATCCGTACGCGAACCCGGCCATGGCCAGGGCCTCGTACAGTCCGTCGATCGCGACCGGCTCCGCGCCGGGCGGCGGCCACGCCGCCAGGTCGAACGCCGGCTCCGACGTCCGCTCCGCGAGCAGTCCGGTCGCGTGCCGCACCCACGGCACCTCGTCCACCGCGCGATCGGCGCGGGAGTGGAAGGCGACCGGCCGTCGGCCCGCCTCGTCGGACGCTCCGACGCTGATCTGCAGTTGGAGCGCGCCGCGTTCGGGCAGGACGAGCGGCGCCTCCAGGGTGAGTTCCTCCAGCAGCTCGGTGCCTGCCCGCTGACCGGCGTGCAGGGCCAGCTCGACGAACGCCGTCCCCGGCAGCAGCACCGCGCCCGAGACGGCGTGGTCCGCCAGCCACGGGTGGGAGTCGAGCGACAGCCGAGCGGTGAACAGCAACCCCTCGGAGTCGGGGAGCTCGACCGCCGCGCCCAGCAGCGGGTGCTCCGCTCTCCCGAGACCGGCCGACGCCACATCGCCGACCTGCGCGACCGGCACGTCGATCCAGTACCGCTCCTGCTGGAAGGCGTACGTCGGGACGTCCGCCAGGCGGGCGCCCGTCCCCGCGAAGTACGCCTCCCAGTCCACCCTGCCACCGCGCACGTGCACGAGGCCGAGAGCGCCGATCACCGTCTCCGCCTCGGGGCGGGAAGACCGCAGGGCGGGGGCGAAGGCAGCGCCTTCGGCGCTCAGGCACTCCTGGGCCATCGCCGACAGCACGCCGTCCGGCCCGATCTCCACGTATGCCGTGACACCTGCGGCCTCCAGGGCACGGACGCCATCGAGGAAACGGACCGCGTCGCGGACGTGGCGGACCCAGAAGTCGGGCGACGCCATCTCGTCGGTGACCACGGCACCGGTGAGGTTCGAGACCACCGGAATGCGCGGGGCTTCGAAGGAGAGCCCCGACACCACCTCACGGAACGCGTCGAGCATCCCGTCCATGTGGGGCGAGTGGAACGCGTGGCTGACCGTCAGGCGCTTGGACTTCCGGTCCGGGAACGCCTCCACGATCGCGACAGCGGCGTCCTCGTCACCCGCGATCACCACAGCCTGCGGGCCATTGACGGCGGCGATGCTCACGCGCTCGGTCAGCAACGGCAGGACCTCGTCCTCCGACGCCTGCACCGCGATCATCACACCGCCGCCCGGCAGCGCCTGCATCAGCCGCCCGCGCGCCTCGACCAGCGTGCACGCGTCCTCCAGCGAGAACACCCCGGCCACATGCGCGGCGGCGATCTCACCGATCGAGTGCCCGGACAGGAAGTCCGGCTTCACACCCCAGCTCTCCAGCAGGCGGAACAGGGCCACTTCCATCGCGAACAGCGCCGGCTGCGTGAACTCCGTACGGTCCAAGGCCTCCGCGTCGTCCCCCAACAGCACATCCTTGAGCGGGATGTCGAGGTGCGCGCACACCGCGTCCAGCGCCCGCGCGAACACCGGATAGGCGTCGTACAGCTCCCGTCCCATTCCCAGGCGCTGGCTGCCCTGGCCGGTGAAGAGGAAGGCGAGCTTTCCGGAGCTCACCGCCCCCCGCGTCACCGACGCCGCCGGGCCCTCGGCCTCCACGGCGGCCAGACCGCGCAGCAGCTCGTCCCGACCTGAGGCCACAACCACCGCGCGGTGCTCGAAAGCCGCGCGCTTCGTGGCGAGCGTGTAGGCCACATCGGCACCGGCGAGCCCGGAATCCCGCAGACGGGACGCCTGGTCGCGCAGGGCGTCCGCGGACTTCGCCGACAGCACATAGGGCAGGGCCGATTCGGCGTCCTCCGTGGGCGCCGGCTCCGCCGCGCCGACGGCCGGCGCGAGGCCGTCGGGGGCCTGCTCGATGATCGTGTGGGCGTTGGTGCCGCTGATGCCGAACGACGACACGGCGGCGCGACGGGGTCGTCCCGTTTCCGGCCAGTCCATGCGCTCCGTGAGCAGCGAGACCGCGCCCTCGGACCAGT
Organism: Streptomyces sp. NPDC088732; assembly: GCF_044751205.1. Taxonomy (NCBI): domain Bacteria; kingdom Bacillati; phylum Actinomycetota; class Actinomycetes; order Kitasatosporales; family Streptomycetaceae; genus Streptomyces; species Streptomyces sp. NPDC088732. The sequence goes on along the minus strand of NZ_JBIVLI010000023.1, from coordinate 96,209 downwards.
CCACATGCGGGCTGGGCGCGTCCACGTGCAGGGTCTGCGGCAGCACCCCGTGCCGCAGGGCCATCACCATCTTGATCACACCGGCGACACCGGCGGCGGCCTGCGTGTGGCCGAAGTTGGACTTCACCGAGCCGAGCCACAGCGGCTGCTCGTCGCTGTGCTCCTGGCCGTACGTCGCCAGCAGCGCCTGCGCCTCGATCGGGTCGCCCAGCGTCGTGCCGGTGCCGTGCGCCTCGACCACGTCGATCTCTGCCGCCGACAGGCTCGCGCTCGCGAGCGCGGCACGGATCACGCGCTGCTGCGACGGGCCGTTCGGCGCGGTAAGGCCGTTGCTCGCGCCGTCCTGGTTGACGGCCGAGCCGCGCAGCAGCGCCAGAACCGGGTGGCCGTTGCGGCGAGCGTCCGACAGCCGCTCCACAAGCAGCATGCCGACGCCCTCACCCCAGCCCGTGCCGTCGGCGGCAGCCGCGAACGGCTTGCAGCGCCCGTCGGCGGACAGACCGCGCTGGATGCTGAACGCCACGAACGTGCCCGGCGTCGCCATCACCGTGACACCGCCGGCCAGCGCCAGATCGCACTCGCCGTTGCGCAGCGCCTGAGCGGCAAGATGCAGTGACACCAGCGAGGACGAGCACGCCGTGTCGACCGTGACGGCAGGGCCCTCCAGGCCGAAGGTGTACGACACCCGGCCCGAGGCGACGCTGCCCGAACTCGACGTACCGATGTAACCCTCGAGGCCTTCCGGAGCGCGGTGCAGCAGAGTGCCGTAGTCGTTGTACATCACGCCCGCGAAGACGCCCGTACGGCTGCCGCGCACCGTCGCCGGGTCGATCCCGGCCCGCTCGAACGCCTCCCACGACGTCTCCAGCAGCAGCCGCTGCTGTGGATCGGTCGCCAGCGCCTCACGCGGCGACATCCCGAAGAACGTCGGGTCGAAGTGGTGCGCGTCGTACAGGAACGCGCCGTTCATGCTGTAGGTCGTGCCCGGGCGGTCGGAGTCCGGGTCGAACAGCTCGGCGATGTCCCAGCCGCGGTCGTCCGGCATCTCGGAGATGGCGTCCCGCCCCTGCGAAACCAGGTCCCACAGGCCCTCGGGAGACCGGACCCCGCCGGGGAAGCGGCAGGCCATCGCCACGATCGCGATCGGCTCGTCGTCGCGGACCGCGACCCTGGTCTGAGCGGCCGCTTCCTGCGAGCCGAGCAGTTCGGCGGTGAGGTACCGGGCCAGGACGGTGGGCGTCGGGTAGTCGAAGACGAGGGTGGCGGGCAGCCGCACTCCGGTCGCGGTGCCGAGCCGGTTGCGCAGTTCGACGGCGGTCAGCGAGTCGAAGCCGACCTCGCTGAACGCGCGTGCCGGGTCGACCGCGTCCGGGCCGTCGAACCCGAGCACCGAGGCGACCTGGGTGCGGACGAGTTCCAGTACAGACGCCTCGCGCTCGGCCACGGGCAGGGCGGCCAGCTGCCGGGCCAGCTTGCCTGCGGAGGCCGAAGCAGCGCGGGCGGCACGCCGGTTGGGGACGCGAACGAGGCCGCTGAGCAGCGGCGGCAGCATCCCGCCACCGGCGACCTGGGCACGCAGGGCGGCCAGGTCGAGCTTGACGGGCACGAACAGCGCGGTGCCGGAAGCCGTGGCGGTGTCGAAGAGCGCCAGGCCCTCCTGCTCCGAGAGGGCATTCACACCGCCGCGTCCCAGGCGCGAGACGTCATCGGCGTCCAGGTCGCTCGCCAGGCCGCCGTCCCACAGACCCCATGCCAGCGACGTCGCCGCCAGACCCCGCGACCTGCGGTGCGCGGCCAGCGTGTCCAGGAAGACGTTCGCCGCCGCGTAGTTCGCCTGACCGGCGCCGCCGAAGACACCGGCGGCGGAGGAGAACAGCACGAACGCCGCCAGGTCCATGTCCTGCGTCAGCTGGTGGAGGTTCCACGCCGCGTCCACCTTCGGACGCAGCACCGACGACAGACGCTCCTGGTCCAGGGACGCGATCACGCCGTCGTCCAGCACACCGGCGGTGTGCACCACCGCCGACAGCGGACGCTCCGCCAGTAGCCCGGCCAGGGCATCCCGGTCGGCCACATCGCACGCCGCCCACGCCACCGACGCGCCCAGCTCTGCCAGTTCAGCGGTCAGGTCCTCAGCACCCGGGGCGTCGCTGCCACGTCGGCTGACCAGCAGCAGATCGCGCACGCCGTACTCGGTCACCAGGTGACGCGCGAACATCCCGCCCAGCAGGCCGCTCGCGCCCGTCACCAGCACCGTGCCATCCAGCACCGGGAGTTCGGCGTCGGGATCCGCTACGGCCCGCGCCAGGCGCGGCGCCAGGAACTCCCCGGCCCGGATGGCAATCTCCGGCTCGCCGGAGGCCAGGGCCGACGACAGCGCCCGCGCGTCCGCTTCGGCGTCGCCCTCGCCGTCGAGGTCGAGGTCGAGGTCGACCAGACCGAAGCGCCCCGGGTTCTCCGACTGCGCCGACCGCACCAGGCCCCACACCGGGGCGTGAGCAAGATCCGTCACGTCCTCGTCCGGAAGCACGGCCATCGCGCCCCGGGTCAGGAACACCAGGCGCGAGCCGGCGAACCGCTCGTCGGCCAGCCACTCCTGGATCAGGCTCAGCGCCCGCCCGGTCTCGGCGTGCACCGCGTCGGGCAGTTCCCGTACGGCATCGTCCTTCACGCACGGTACGACCACCACCGAGGGGACGGCGTCGCCCTCGGTGAGCGCCGCGCCCAGCGCCGCCAGGTCGGCGTACGCCGACTCGGGGCCGCCGAGCGTCGTCCACTCCGCGGCGGCAGCCGCGGAGCCGCCGGACGGGACGGTCGTCCACTGGACCTGGAAGAGCGCGTCACCCTGACGGCCGCCCGGTCCGGCGAACTGCTCCGGCGAGAACGTCCTCAGCGCGAGACTGCGCACGGACGCCACCGGCGCGCCCTCGGCGTCCGCCACCTGCAACGCCACCGCGTCGCGGCCCGCGCGCGAGAGCCGCACCCTCAGCTCGGACGCGCCGACGGCGTGCACGGACACACCCGACCACGCGAACGGCAGACGCCCCTGGCTGGTGTCGTCGACGAGGCCACCGACACCGATGGCGTGCAACGCGCCGTCCAGGAGGGCCGGGTGGAGGCCGAACTGCTCGGCGTCCGGCTCGGTCTCGTCCCCGAGGTTCACCTCGGCGAAGACGTCCTCACCCTCGCGCCAGACCCCTCGCAGTCCCTGGAAGAGCGGGCCGTACTCGAACCCGGCCACGGCCAGCGCCTCGTACAGTCCGTCGATCGCGACGGGCTCGGCGCCGGCCGGCGGCCACGCCGCCAGGTCGAACGCCGGCTCCTCCGCCCTGTCCGCCAGGACCGCGGTCGCGTGCCGCACCCACGGCTCGTCGTCGCCGGCACGGTCGGCGCGGGAGTGGAAGGCGACCGGGCGGCGTCCCGACTCGTCGGGCGCGCCGACGCTGATCTGCAACTCGACGGCGCCCTCTTCGGGGAGCACCAGCGGGGCTTCCAGGGTCAGGTCCTCGACCAGGCCGCAGCCGACCTGGTCGCCGGCGCGAACGGCCAGTTCGACGAAGGCCGTACCGGGGAGCAGCACCGTGCCGGAGACGGCGTGGTCGGCGAGCCACGGGTGCGTGTCGAGCGACAGCCGGCCGGTGAGGAGCAGGCCCTCGGCGTCGGCGAGCGCCACGGAGGTCGCGAGCAGCGGGTGGTCGGCGGAGCGGAAGCCGGCCGAGGTCACATCCCAGCCGATGGTTCCGGCGTCGAGCCAGTAGTGCTCGCGTTCGAAGGCGTAGGTGGGGAGGTCCACGCGCTGTGCGCCGGTCCCGGCGAACACCGCCTGCCAGTCCACGGACGCACCGTGGACGTAAGCCTCACCCAGCGACAGCCAGAACCGCTCCAGACCGCCTTCGTTGCGACGCAGCGAACCCAGGACCGCGGCGTCACGACCGGAGTCCTCGACGGTCTCCTGCAAACCGACGGTGAGAACCGGGTGCGGGCTGGACTCGATGAACACACCGAAGCCCTGCTCCAGCAGCGTCCGGACCGCCTGCTCCAGCTCCACCGTCTGACGCAGGTTCCGGAACCAGTAACCGCCGTCCAGCTCCGGACCGGTCATCCACTCGCCGGTCACCGTCGACAGGAACGGCACCTGCGCCTCACCCGGGGTGATCGGCGCAAGAAGCTTCCCGAGTTCTTCTTCGAGGAGGTCGACCTGAGCGGAGTGCGACGCGTAGTCCACCGCGATCCGCCGCGCCCGAACGCCATCCGCCTCACACGAGGCCAGCAACTCCTCCAGCGCCTGCACTTCACCGGACACCACCACGGACGACGGGCCGTTCACCGCAGCAACCGAGATCCGGTCCTCGCCCCACGCAGCGATCCGCTCCCGCACCTGCGCGGCCGGCAGCGCCACCGACACCATCCCGCCCAGACCGGCCAGCACCCGGCCAATCGCCTGACTGCGCAGAGCCACCACCCGGGCGGCATCCTCCAGCGAGAGGATCCCGGCAACGCACGCGGCCGCGATCTCGCCCTGCGAGTGCCCGATCACCGCAGCCGGACGCACCCCGGCCGCCTTCCACACCTCCGCCAGCGACACCATCACCGCGAACAACGCAGGCTGGACCACGTCCACGCGCTCCAGCGACGGAGCACCCTCCACACCACGCAGCACATCCACCAGCGACCAATCGGTGAACGGCTCCAACGCCCGCGCGCACTCCCCCAGCCGCTCCGCGAACACCGGCGAGGAATCCAGCAACTCCGCCGCCATACCGACCCACTGCGAGCCCTGCCCCGGGAAGACGAACACCGTCTTGCCGCCGAGGGTCGACCCCTGGACGACGTGGGACGACGGCTCGCCCTCCGCAAGAGCGGTGAGGGCCCGTACGTAGTCGGCACGCTCGCGGCCGACCAGGACCGCGCGTCGTGCGTGTGCGGCGCGGGTGGTGGCCAGGGAGTGGCCCACGTCGGCGGGGCGCAGGGCGGGATGGGCCTCCAGGTGGGCGAGGAGGCGTTCGGCCTGGCCGCGCAGCGCGTTCTCGCTCTTGGCGGTCAGGGTCCAGGGCAGGACGTCGGAAAGGCTCGACGCGATCAGGACGGGAGGCTGCTCCGGCTCCGCGGTCGCCGCCTCGTCGGCGGTCTCCGCGACCTCGGCGTCGGTCTCGGTCTCGGCCTCCGCAGGAGCGGGGGCGGTCGCTTCCTCGATGATGATGTGCGCGTTGGTGCCGCTGACGCCGAACGACGAGACGGCGGCCCGGCGCGCGCGACCGGTCTCCGGCCACTCCTGACCCTCCGTGAGGAGGGAGACCGCGCCGGCCGACCAGTCCACGTTGGACGAGGGCTTGTCCACGTGCAGGGTCCTGGGGAGCCTGCCGTTGCGGATCGCCATGACCATCTTGATGATGCCCGCGACACCGGCGGCGGCCTGCGTGTGGCCGATGTTCGACTTGATCGAGCCCAGCCACAGCGGCTGCTCGTCGCTGTGCTCCTTGCCGTAAGTGGCCAGCAGGGCCTGCGCCTCGATGGGGTCGCCCAGCGTGGTGCCCGTGCCGTGCGCCTCGACGGCGTCGACGTCGGAGGGTGTGAGGCGCGCGTCGGCCAGGGCGGCGCGGATCACCCGCTGCTGGGAAGGGCCGTTGGGGGCGGTGAGGCCGTTGCTCGCGCCGTCCTGGTTGACGGCGGAGCCGCGGACCACGGCGAGCACGGGGTGGCCGTTGGCGCGGGCGTCCGAGAGGCGCTCGACCAGCAGCATGCCCGCGCCCTCGGCCCAGCCGGTGCCGTCGGCCGCGTCGGCGAAGGACTTGCAGCGGCCGTCGAAGGACAGGCCGCGCTGCCGGCTGAACTCGGTGAAGGTGCCCGGCGTGGCCATGACGGTGGCGCCGCCGGCGAGGGCGAGCGAGCACTCGCCCTTGCGGAGCGACTGCATGGCGAGGTGCAGGGTGACGAGGGAGGACGAGCAGGCCGTGTCGACGGTGAGGGCCGGCCCCTCCAGGCCGAAGGTGTACGACACGCGGCCCGAGGCGACGCTGCTGGAGGCGCCGGTGACGAGGTAGCCCTCGGCCTCCTCGGGGATGGACCGCAGGCGCGCCGCGTAGTCGTGGTACATGACGCCGGCGAAGACGCCGGTCCGGCTGCCGCGCAGCGAGGCCGGGTCGATGCCGGCCCGCTCGAACACCTCCCACGAGGTCTCCAGCAGGAGCCGCTGCTGCGGGTCCATCGCCAGTGCCTCACGCGGCGATATCCCGAAGAACGCGGGGTCGAACCAGTTGGCGTCGTGCAGGAAGCCACCCTGCTGCACATAGCTCGTGCCCTGCCCGTCGGGGTCGGCGTCGAACAGCCGCTCCATGTCCCAGCCCCGGTCGGTGGGGAACGGGGAGATGGCGTCGGCCCCCTCCGACACGAGCCGCCACAGGTCCTCGGGCGACTCGACGCCGCCCGGGTAGCGGCAGCTCATGCCGACGATCGCGATCGGCTCCGCCTCCGACGACTCGACCTCTTGAAGCCGGCGACGGGTCTCGTGGAGATCGGCCGTCACGCGCTTCAGGAAGTACCGAAGCTTTTCCTCGTTCATGCTTGCATCCCTCGTACGGAAGTCAGAAAGGCGGAGTCGTGGGAAGGGCGGGCCGGACCCGTCGCGTCAGGAGATCCCGAATTCCTTGCCGATGAAGTCGAAGAGGTCGTCATCGGTGGCGGTCTCCAGCACTTCGGCCACGTCGGCGCCGTCGGAGCCCTCGGTCTCACCGGCCGCGCTCCACGCCGCCAGCAGGGCCTGCAGCCGCTCGGTGATCCGGTTCCGGCCGTCGTCGTCCGGTACGGCTTCGACGAGCGTCCGCTCCAGGCGGTCCAGTTCGGCGAGCAGCGGGGGAACCGCCGCGGCGCCGCCCTGCCAGAGCTCGTCGCGCAGGAATTCCACGATGGCGTTCGGGGTCGGGTAGTCGAAGACGAGCGTGGCCGGCAGCCGCACCCCCGTTGCCGCGCCCAGGCGGTTGCGGAGCTCGACCGCGGTGAGGGAGTCGAAGCCGACGTCGCTGAACGACCGTGCGCCGTCGACCGCTTCGGGACCGGCGAAGCCGAGCACGCCCGCGACGTGACCGCGGACCAGCTCCAGCAGCGCCTCCTCGCGTCCCTCCTTCGACAGGCCGGCCAGGCGCTCCCGAAGGGCTGCGCCTCCCTGCGTACCGCCGTCGGCGGCACCCGCCGCGCGCCGGTTGGGGACCCGGACCAGACCGCTGAGCAGCGGCGGCAGCATGCCTCCGCCGGTGACCTGGGCACGCAGGGCGGTCAGGTCGAGCTTGACGGGTACGAAGGCCGCGGTCGTTGAGGCGGCGGCGGTGTCGAAGAGGGCCAGGCCCTCCTGCTCGGACAGGGCGTTGACGCCACCGCGTCCGAGGCGGGACACCTCGCCGGCCTCCAGCTCGCCTGCCATGCCGCCGTCCCACAGGCCCCACGCCAGTGACGTCGCCGCCAGGCCGTGCGCCCTGCGGTGCGCGGCGAGGGCGTCGAGGAAGGAGTTGGCGGCGGCGTAGTTCGCCTGGCCCGCGCCGCCGAAGACACCGGCGGCGGAGGAGAACAGCACGAACGCGGCCAGGTCCATGTCCTGCGTGAGTTCGTGGAGGTTCCACGCCGCGTCCACCTTCGGACGCAGGACCGCCGTCAGGCGCTCCTGGTCCAGGGACGCGATCACGCCGTCGTCCAGCACACCGGCGGTGTGCACCACCGCCGACAGCGGACGCTCCGCCAGCACCCCGGCCAGCGCATCGCGGTCGGCCACGTCGCACGCGGCCCAGGCCACCGACGCACCCAGACCGGCCAGTTCGGCGGTCAGGTCCGCGGCACCGGGGGCGTCCTCGCCGCGGCGGCTGACGAGGAGCAGGTCCCGTACGCCGTACTCGGTCACCAGATGGCGGGCGAACAGGCCGCCCAGCGCACCACTGGCGCCCGTCACCAGCACCGTGCCGTCCAGGGCGAGCGGCGCGGCGTCCGGTGCCACGACCGCGCGGACGAGGCGCGGCACGCGCACCGCGCCGTCCCGCACCGCGGCCTCCGGCTCGCCCGCGGCGAGCACGGCGGGCAGCGCCTGGTAGGAGGCTTCGGCGTCGTCGGTGTCGATCAGGAGGAAGCGGCCCGGGTTCTCCGACTGCGCCGACCGCACCAGGCCCCACACCGGGGCATGCGCCAGGTCCGCAACCTCGTCGTCCTCGACGGAGGCCACCGCGCCCCGGGTCAGGAAGGCCAGCCGCGCGTCGGTGAACCGCTCGTCGCCGAGCCACTCCTGCAGCAGTGCGAGCACTCGCCCGGTCCCGGCATGCGCGGCACCCGGCAGGTCGTCGGACGCGGCGACGGCCAGCGGCACCACAACGACCTCCGGCACGGCCTCGCCCTCGCCGGCGAGCGCGGTCAGGCCCGCGCACATCTCGTAACGGACGCCTGCGGCGTCGAGACCCGCGTGGCCGGAGCCGTCGACGCTGAGCAGTGCCACGGGGCGCTGCTGGGCGGCCGGCACCGGTGCGAGGTGCAGCGCCGTCCAGTCGACCTCGAAGAGCGACTCCATGCGCCCGCCGCGCGCCGCGGCGCCGATCTGCTCGGGCGAAACGGCCCGCAGCACCAGCGACTCCACCGAGGCGACGGGCGCCCCGGTCGCGTCGGCCAGGTGCAGGGACACCGTGTCGCGGCCGGCCGGGGCCAGCCGGACGCGTACCGCCGCCGCACCGGTGGCGTGCAGGCGCACTCCGCCCCACGCGAACGGCAGACGTCCCTGCCCGGTGTCCTCCACGAGTCCGCCGAGGCCGGCGGCGTGCAGGGTGGCGTCGAGGAGGGCCGGGTGCAGCCCGAACCACTCCGCCGTCGCGGCCGCGTCCTCGTCGAGGCTCACCTCGGCGTAGACCTCGTCACCGAGTCGCCAGGCCGCGCGCAGGCCCTGGAAGACCGGGCCGTAGTCGAATCCGGCGGCCGCCATGCCGTCGTACAGCCCGTCGACGGCGATCGGCTCCGCACCCGGCGGCGGCCAGGCCGCCAGGTCGGAAGCGGGGGCGGGGACCGCCGCCGCGGGGGCGAGCACACCGCCGGCGTGCCGCGTCCACGGCTCGTCGGCGGGCGCGTTCTCGCCGCGCGAGTGGAGCGCCACGGCCCGCCGGCCGTCGTCGTCCGCACCGGCGACGGAGAGCCGCAGCTGCACACCGCCCGACTCCGGCAGCACCAGCGGCGCCTCCAGCGTCAGGTCGTCCAGGACCTCGCTGCCGACCTGCTCGCCTGCGCGCAGGGCCAGTTCGACGAAGGCGGTGCCCGGCAGGAGCACCGAGCCCATGACCGCGTGGTCCGCGAGCCACGGGTGCGTGGTCAGCGACAGGCGCCCGGTGAAGAGGACCCCGTCCGAGTCCGGCAGTTCGACCGCCGCGCCGAGCAGCGGGTGGTCCGCCGCACCGAGTCCGGCCGACGTGACGTCCCCGATGAAGTGGCCGCCCGACTCCAGCCAGTACCACTCGCGCTGGAAGGCGTAGGTGGGCAGTTCGACCTGCCGGCCGCCGGTCCGCGCGAAGTACGCCTCCCAGTCCACGGTCACTCCCGTGGCGTGGGCCTGGGCGAGTGCGGTGGTGACGGTCTCGGCCTCGGGGCGGCCGCCGCGCAGGGCCGGGGCGAAGAAGGCCCCGTCCTCCGTCAGGCAGTCCTGGGCCATGGCGGAGAGGACTCCGTCGGGGCCGAGTTCGAGGTAGGTGGTGACGCCCGCGGCCTCAAGGGCACGGATACCGTCGAGGAAGCGGACGGCCTCACGGACGTGCCGGACCCAGAAGTCGGGCGACGTCACCTCGTCGGTGACCAGGGCGCCGGTGAGGTTGGAGACGAGGGGGATGCGGGGCGCGGCGTAGGACAGGCCCTCGGCGACCTTGCGGAAGTCCGCGAGCATGGCGTCCATGTGCGGGGAGTGGAAGGCGTGGCTGACCGTCAGCCGCTTGGTCTTGCGGTCCGGGAATTCCGCGGCGATGGCCACCGCGGCGTCCTCGTCACCCGCGATGACCACCGAACGCGGCCCGTTGACGGCGGCGATGCTCACCCGCTCGTTCAGCAGCGGCAGGACCTCGTCCTCGGCCGCTTCGAGGGCGATCATCACGCCGCCGGTGGGCAGTGCCTGCATCAGCCGTCCGCGCGCCTCGACCAGCGTGCTGGCGTCCGCCAGGGACATCACCCCGGCGACGTGGGCTGCGGCGATCTCGCCGATGGAGTGGCCGGAGAGGTAGTCCGGCTTCACGCCCCACGACTCGACCAGTCGGTAGAGCGCCACTTCGACGGCGAAGAGCGCCGGCTGCGTGTGGGCGGTCTCGTTCAGCAGGTCGCTGTCGTCGCCGAACAGGACGTCCTTCAGCGGCACGTCGAGGTGCGCGCAGACCGCGTCGAGCGCGTCGGCGAACACCGGGTAGGTGTCGTACAGCTCCCGGCCCATGCCGAGGCGCTGGCTGCCCTGCCCCGTGAAGAGGAAGGCGAGCTTTCCGGCGCCCGCCGTGCCCCGCACCACCGAGGCCGCCGGGCCGTCGGCCTCCACGGCCGCGAGGCCGCGCAGCAGCTCGTCCCGGCCGGGGGCGACGACGACCGCACGGTGCTCGAAGGCTGCGCGGCGGGTGGCGAGGGTGTACGCCACATCGGCGGCGGCGAGGCCGGGTGCCTCTTCCAGGTGGGCCCGCAGGCGGGCCGCCTGGTCGCGGAGGCCGTCCGGGGTCTTCGCCGACAGCACGTACGCGCGGACGGAACCGTCGTCCTCGGCGGGAGCGTGGGCGACGACACGGCTCGGGGCGAGGTCGTCGGGGGCCTGCTCGATGATCGTGTGGGCGTTGGTGCCGCTGATGCCGAAGGACGAGATGCCGGCGCGGCGCGGGCGGCCGGTCTCCGGCCAGTCCATCTGGTCGGTCAGCAGGGAGACGGCGCCCTCGGACCAGTCGACGTGCGGGGTCGGCTCGTCCACGTGCAGCGTCCGCGGCAGCACGCCGTGACGCATCGCCATGATCATCTTGATGATGCCCGCGACACCGGCTGCGGCCTGCGTGTGACCGATGTTGGACTTGACGGAGCCGAGCCACAGCGGCTGCTTGTCGCCGTGCTCCTGGCCGTAAGTGGCCAGGAGGGCTTGGGCCTCGATCGGGTCGCCCAGCGTCGTGCCAGTGCCGTGCGCCTCGACCGCGTCGATCTCGGCGGCAGTGAGCCGGGCATTGGCCAGCGCCTGCCGGATCACGCGCTGCTGGGAGGGACCGTTGGGGGCGGTGAGGCCGTTGCTCGCGCCGTCCTGGTTGATCGCGGAACCGCGGACCACCGCGAGGACCGGGTGGCCGTTGCGGCGGGCGTCGGACAGCCGCTCGACGAGCAGCATGCCCGCGCCCTCGGCCCAACTGGTGCCGTCGGCAGCGGCCGCGAAGGACTTGATGCGGCCGTCGGGGGCCAGGCCGCGCTGCCGGCTGAACTCCGTGAAGGTGCCGGGCGACGCCATGACCGTCACACCACCGGCGAGCGCCATCGTGCACTCGCCGTTGCGCAGCGCCTGGATCGCCCAGTGCAGCGCCACCAGCGACGACGAACACGCGGTGTCCACCGTGACCGCCGGACCTTCGAGCCCGAACGCGTACGACACACGACCCGACGCGATGCTCCCCGAATTGCCGGTGCCGAGGTATCCCTCGACGCCCTCGGGAACAGCCGTCAGACGACTCGAGTAGTCGTGGTACATCACACCGGCGAAGACGCCGGTGTGGCTGCCGCGCATCGCGGCCGGGTCGATGCCCGCGCGTTCGAAGGCTTCCCACGAGGTCTCCAGCAGCAGACGCTGCTGCGGGTCCATCGCCACGGCCTCGCGCGGCGAGATCCCGAAGAAGGCGGGGTCGAAGCGACCTGCGTCGTGCAGGAAGCCGCCCGACTGCGTGTAGGTGGTGCCCCGGCCGTCCGGGTCCGGATCGAACAGCGCGTCCAGATCCCAGCCACGACCCTGCGGGAACGACGAGATCGCATCGCCGCCACCCAGCACCAGCCGCCACAGATCCTCGGGGGTCTCCACCCCGCCCGGATACCGGCAGCTCATGCCCACGATCGCGATCGGCTCGTCGTCCAGCACCCCGGCCCGCACCGGCACCAACGCCGCGCCAGCCGGCTGCTCGACCAGACCCAGAACCTCGCCCAGCAAGAACTCCGCGAGCGCCCCGGCCGTCGGGTAGTCGAAGACCAGCGTCGCCGGCAGCCGCACACCCGCCACCGAACCCAACCGGTTCCGCAGCTCCACCGCGGTCAGCGAGTCGAAGCCCAGCTCCTTGAACGCACGATCCGCCGGCACCTGGTCGAGCGAACCATGACCCAGAACACCCGCCACCTCACCCCGCACCACATCGAGCACGGCCTCGGCCCGCTCGTCCTGGGGCAGTGCCGCGAGCTGCCGGGCGAGCTTGCCCGCCGCGGCCGAACCGGCCTTCGCGGCGCGGCGAGCGGGAACGCGGACCAGGCCGCTCAGCAGCGGCGGCAGCATCCCGCTGCCCGCCTGGGCGCGGAGCGCGGCCAGGTCGAGCTTCATGGGCACGAGGACCGGGGCCTGGGTGGCGTGGGCGGTGTCGAAGAGGGCGAGGCCCTCGTCCTCCGTCAGGGCGTCCACGCCGCCCCGACCGGTACGTGCCACCTCGCCGGCCATGCCGCCATCCCACAGGCCCCAGGCCAGCGATGTCGCGGCCAGGCCCTGCGCCCTGCGGTGCGCGGCGAGAGCATCGAGGAAGACGTTGGCCGCCGCGTAGTTCGCCTGCCCGGCGCCACCGAAGACACCGGCGGCGGAGGAGAACAGCACGAAGGCCGACAGATCCATGTCCTGCGTGAGTTGGTGGAGGTTCCAGGCGGCGTCGACCTTCGGACGCAGGACCGCCGAAAGGCGCTCCTGGTCCAGGGACGCGATCACGCCGTCGTCCAGGACACCGGCGGTGTGCACCACCGCCGACAGCGGACGCTCCGCCAGTAGCCCGGCCAGGGCGTCCCGGTCGGCCACATCGCACGCCGCCCACGACACCGACGCACCCAGCTCCGCCAGTTCAGCGGTCAGGTCCTCAGCTCCCGGGGCGTCCTCGCCGCGGCGGCTGACCAGCAGCAGGTCCCGTACCCCGTACGCGGACACCAGGTGACGCGCGAACAGACCGCCCAGCGCACCACTGGCACCCGTCACCAGCACCGTGCCCTCAAGGAGCGGAAGTTCGGCGTCGGGATCCGCGACGGCCCGCGCCAGGCGAGGCGCCAGGAACTCGCCGTCCCGGACGGCGATCTCCGGCTCACCGGTGGCCAGCACCGCTGCGACGACCTCAAGGGCGATCTCACCGTCGACATCGATCAGGCCGAACCGGCCCGGGTTCTCCGACTGCGCCGACCGCACCAGGCCCCACACCGGGGCGTGCACCAGGTCCGCCACGTCGTCGCCGGGCACAGCTGCCACCGCGCCGCGTGTCAGGAACACCAGACGCGAATCGGCGAAGCGCTCGTCGCCCAGCCACTCCTGCACCAGCGCGAGCACCCGGCCCGTCTCCGCATGCACCGCACCGGGCACGTCCGGCACCGGCTCGTCGACCACGCACGGCACGACCAGCACCGCCGGAACCACGCCGCCATCGTCCTCGAAGGTCTGGAGTCCGGCACTCGCCAGCGTCCAGTCGTCGACCGAACCGCCGGCAGTCACCGGCGACCACTCGACGCGGAACAGCGCATCACCCTGACCGGCACCCGGCCCGGCGAACTGCTCCGGTGAGAACGCCCGCAACACGAGACCGGCCACGGACGCCACCGGGACGCCCTCGGCGTCCGCCAGCTCCAGCGCCACGACATCACGGCCCGTACGCGACAACCGCACCCGTACCTCGGACGCGCCGACGGCGTGCACGGTCACACCCGACCAGGAGAACGGCAGCTTGGCCGCACCGTCCGCGCTGTCGGTCCCGCTCACGCCCAGCGCGTGCAGCGCCGCGTCCAACAGCGCCGGATGCACTCCGAAGGCACCCGCCTCGGCCTCCGCCGACTCCGGCAGCCGCACCTCGGCGAACACATCCTCACCGAGACGCCACACCGACCGCAGACCGCGGAACACCGGCCCGTAACCGAAGCCGACATCCGCCAGACCCTCGTACAGCCCGTCAATCGCAACCGGCTCGGCCCCGACCGGCGGCCACACCGCCAGATCGAAGCCCGGCACCGCGCCTCGCTCCGCCAGCACACCAGCGGCATGCCGCACCCACGACGCATCCTCCACACGCGAATGCAGCACCAGCGCCCGACGGCCCTCACCATCAGCGGCACCCACCGACAACCGCAGCTGCACACCACCGTGCTCCGGCAGCACCAGCGGCGCCTCCAGCGTCAGATCCTCCAGGACCTCACACCCCACCAGCTCACCCGCACGCACCGCCAACTCAACGAAGGCAGTGCCCGGCAGCAGCACCGAGCCCATCACCGCGTGATCAGCAAGCCACGGGTGCGTGGTCAGCGACAGGCGCCCGGTGAACACCACCCCGCCCGAATCCGGCAGCTCAACCGCCGCACCCAGCAACGGATGATCCGCCGCACCGAGACCGAATCCCGTGGCATCGCCGGGGCCGGCCTGCGCTCCGCCCGACTCGAGCCAGAACCACTCGCGCTGGAAGGCGTAGGTGGGCAGTTCGACCTGCCGACTGCCGGTCGGCGCGAAGTACGCCTCCCAGTCCACGCTGACTCCGGCGGTGTAGGCCTGGGCCACGGCCGCGGTGAGGGTGCCGACCTCGGGCCGGCCGCCGCGCAGCGCCGGGGCGAAGACGGCCCCGTCCTCCGTCAGGCACTCCTGCGCCATGGCCGACAGCACGCCGTCGGGGCCGAGTTCGAGATACGTGGTGACGCCCGCGGCCTCCAGGGCACGGACACCGTCCAGGAAGCGCACGGCCTCACGGACATGACGCACCCAGAAGTCCGCCGAGCCCATCTCGTCCGTGACCACGGCACCGGTCAGGTTCGAGACAACCGCGATACGCGGAGCCTCGAACGACAGCCCCTCGACCACCTCGCGGAACGCGTCGAGCATCCCGTCCATGTGCGGCGAGTGGAAGGCATGACTGACCGTCAGCCGCTTCGACTTCCTGTCCCCGAACGACTCCACGATCGCGACCGCGGCATCCTCATCACCCGCGATCACCACCGCCTGCGGCCCATTGACCGCAGCAATGCTCACCCGCTCGCTCAGCAGCGGCAGAACCTCGTCCTCCGAAGCCTGCAACGCGATCATCACGCCACCCGCAGGCAGCGCCTGCATCAACCGCCCACGAGCCTCGACCAGCGTGCACGCATCCTCAAGCGACAGCACCCCGGCAACGTGCGCGGCGGCAATCTCACCCACGGAGTGACCGGACAGGAAGTCCGGCTTCACACGCCACGACTCCAGAAGCCGGAAGAGCGCGACCTCCACCGCGAACAACGCAGGCTGCGCGAACTCCGTACGGTCCAACACCTCAGCGTCATCACCGAACAGCACACCCAGACCCAGCCGCTCACCCACCGCGTCCAACGCCTTCGCGAACACCGGATAGGCCGCGTACAACTCACGCCCCATCCCCAGCCGCTGACTCCCCTGCCCCGTGAACAGGAACGCGAGCTTGCCCGTGGCCGGGGACGAACCCCGCACCAGGCCCGCTGCACCCTGTCCGTCGGCGAGGGCGGCCAGGCCGCGCAGCAGCTCGTCGCGGTCCGCCGCCACGACCGCCGCACGCTGCTGGAATGCGGCGCGCCGGGTGGCCAGGGAGTAGGCCACATCGGCGGTGCCGATCTCCGGGGCCTCTTCGAGGAGGTGCGTGTGCAGGCGGGCCGCCTGGTCGCGCACGGCGTCCTCGGTCTTCGCCGACAGCACGTAGGGCAGTGCGGTGGTTGCCGGAGCGGCCGGGGTCGGCCTTGCCTTCGTGATCGGGGCGAGGTCGTCGGGGGCCTGCTCGATGATCGTGTGGGCGTTGGTGCCGCTGATGCCGAAGGACGAGATGCCGGCACGACGCGGGCGGCCGGTCACGGGCCACGGAACCGAGTCGGCCAGGAGGGAGACAGCGCCCTCGGACCAGTCGACGTGCGGGGTCGGCTCGTCCACGTGCAGGGTCTGCGGCAGCACGCCGTGGCGCATCGCCATGATCATCTTGATGATGCCCGCGACACCGGCCGCGGCCTGCGTGTGGCCCATGTTGGACTTGATGGATCCGATCCAGAGCGGCTGCTCGTCACTGTGCTCCTGGCCGTAAGTGGCAAGGAGCGCCTGGGCCTCGATCGGGTCGCCCAGCGTCGTGCCCGTGCCGTGCGCCTCGACCACGTCGATCTCGTCGCCCGACAGGCCCGCGCTCGCGAGCGCGGCACGGATCACCCGCTGCTGCGACGGACCGTTCGGCGCCGTCAGACCGTTGCTCGCGCCGTCCTGGTTGATCGCGGAACCGCGGACCACCGCGAGGACCGGGTGGCCGTTGCGGCGGGCGTCGGACAGCCGCTCCACGAGCAGCATGCCCGCGCCCTCGGCCCAGCTCGTGCCGTCGGCCGCCGCAGCGAAGGACTTGATACGCCCGTCGGGGGCCAGGCCGCGCTGCCGGCTGAACTCGGTGAACGTGCCAGGGGTCGCCATGACGGTCACACCACCGGCGAGCGCCATCGTGCACTCGCCGTTGCGCAGCGCCTGGATCGCCCAGTGCAGCGCCACCAGCGACGACGAACACGCCGTGTCCACCGTGACCGCCGGACCCTCGAGACCGAACGCGTACGACACACGACCCGACGCGATGCTCCCGGAGTTACCCGTACCGAGGTATCCCTCGACGCCGTCAGGCACGGAGGTGATCCGGGTGGCGTAGTCGTGGTACATGATGCCCGCGAAGACGCCGGTACGGCTGCCGCGCATCGCGGCCGGGTCGATACCGGCGCGCTCGAACGCCTCCCACGAGGTCTCCAGCAGCAGACGCTGCTGCGGATCCATCGCCACCGCCTCACGCGGCGAGATCCCGAAGAACGCGGGGTCGAACCGACCCGCGTCGTGCAGGAAGCCACCCGACTGCGTGTAGCTCGTCCCCCGGCCGTCCGGGTCCGGATCGAACAACGCGTCCAGATCCCACCCACGACCCTGCGGGAACACCGAGATCGCATCACCGCCACCGACCACCAGCCGCCACAGATCCTCCGGGGTCTCCACCCCACCCGGATAACGGCAGCTCATGCCCACGATCGCGATCGGCTCGTCGTCCAGCACCCCAGCCCGCACCGGCACCAACGCCGCGCCGACCGGTTCCACCAGACCCAGCACCTCGCCCAGCAAGAACTCCGCCAGCGCCCCCGCCGTCGGATAGTCGAAGACCAGCGTCGCCGGCAGCCGCACACCCGCCACCGAACCCAACCGGTTCCGCAACTCCACCGCGGTCAGCGAATCGAAGCCCAACTCCTTGAACGCACGATCCGCCGGCACCTCATCGACCGAACCATGACCCAGAACACCCGCCACCTCACCCCGCACCACATCGAGCACCGCCGCGGAGCGCTCGTTCTCGGCGAGTCTGGCCACCCGCTCGCGCAGTGCGGACGCGCCGACCGCGGCACCGTGCGCGGCCGCCCGTCGCGCCGGGACGCGAACGAGCCCGCGCAGCAGGTCGGGAAGCATCCCGCTGCGCGCCTGGAGGCGCAGGGCGGGCATGTCCAGCGGCAGCGGGACGAGCAGCGGCTCGGTCGTGCGCTGCGAGGCGTCGAAGAGGGCGAGGCCGGTCTCCGGGGCCAGTACGGTGATGCCGCCGCGGTTGATCCGTTCGCGATCGGTCTCCCCCAGGTCCCCGCCCATGCCGCCGTCCCACAGGCCCCAGGCCAGCGATGTCGCGGCGAGGCCCTGCGCCCTGCGGTGCGCGGCCAGCGCGTCCAGGAAGGAGTTGGCCGCTGCGTAGTTCGCTTGACCGGCGCCACCGAAGACACCGGCGGCCGAGGAGAACAGTACGAAGGCCGACAGATCCATGTCCTGCGTCAGCTCGTGCAGGTTCCACGCCGCGTCCACCTTCGGACGCAGCACGGCCGACAGACGCTCCGCCGTCAGCGACCCGACGACACCGTCGTCAAGGACACCCGCGGTGTGCACCACCGCCGACAGCGGACGATCCGCCAGTAGCCCGGCCAGGGCGTCCCGGTCGGCCACATCGCACGCCGCCCACGCCACCGACGCACCCAGACCCGCCAGTTCAGCGGTCAGGTCCTCAGCTCCAGGGGCGTCCTCGCCACGGCGGCTGACCAGCAGCAGATCCCGTACCCCGTACGCGGACACCAGATGACGCGCAAACAGACCGCCCAGCGCACCACTGGCACCGGTGACGAGCACCGTGCCCTGCGCGTCCAGCGCACGCTCGGTGTCGGCGCCCACCACGGCGGCGGCCAGCCGCGGCACGCGGAGGGTGTCCCCGCGTACGGCCAACTGGGCCTCGGCGGTCGCCAGCGCCTTCGGCAGAACGTCCGCGGAAAGCGCGTCGATGTCGGTGTCGACGTCGATCAGGCCGAACCGGCCCGGGTTCTCCGACTGCGCCGACCGCACCAGGCCCCACAGCGAGGCGTGCGCGAGATCCGCCACGTCCTCACCCGGCAGGGCCGCGACGGCGCCGCGCGTCAGGAACACCAGCCGCGAGTCGCCGAAGCGCTCGTCGCCCAGCCACTCCTGCACGAGGTCCAGTGCCCACTGCGCGGCTGCATGCGCCGCATCCGCGACGTCGCTCATCGGCTCGTCGGTCACGCACGGTACGACCAGCACCGCCGGGACGGTCCCGCCCTCGGCGGCCACGCCGCGCAGCGCCGCCAGATCCGCGAACGCCTGGGATCCGGCGCCCAGCAGCATCCAGTCCTCGGCCACAGAACCGTCGGCATCGGCTGTCCGGAACTCGGGCCAGTCCACGCGGAACAGGGCGTCGCGGGTGGCGTCCTGGGCCGTGCTCAGCTGGTCGCGGCTCACGCCGCGGAGTGCGAGGCCGGCCACGGACGCCACCGGCACACCGGTGGCGTCGGCGATCTGCAGTGCGACCTCGTCACCGTGGACGGAGGTGAACCGCACGCGCAGCGCGGACGCGCCGACGGCGTGCACGGTCACACCCGACCAGGAGAACGGCAGCTTGGCCTCACCGTCCGCGCTGTCGGTGCCGCTCACGCCCAGCGCGTGCAGCGCCGCGTCCAGCAGCGCCGGATGCAGCCCGAACGCACCCGCCTCGGCCTCCGCCGACTCCGGCAGCCGTACCTCGGCGAACACATCCTCACCGAGACGCCACACCGACCGCAGACCGCGGAACACCGGCCCGTAACCGAACCCGGCATCCGCCAGACCCTCGTACAAACCGTCAATCGCGACCGGCTCGGCCCCGACCGGCGGCCACACCGCCAGATCGAAGCCCGGCACCGCGCCTCGCTCCGCCAGCACACCAGCGGCATGCCGCACCCACGACGCATCCTCCACACGCGAATGCAGCACCAGCGCCCGACGGCCCTCACCATCAGCGGCACCCACCGACAACCGCAGCTGCACACCACCGTGCTCCGGCAGCACCAGCGGCGCCTCCAGCGTCAGATCCTCCAGGACCTCGCAACCGACCAGCTCACCCGCACGCACGGCCAACTCAACGAAGGCAGTGCCCGGCAGGAGCACCGAGCCCATGACCGCATGGTCCGCGAGCCACGGGTGCGTGGTCAGCGACAGACGACCGGTGAACACCACCCCGCCCGAATCCGGCAGCTCAACCGCCGCACCCAGCAACGGATGATCCGCCGCACCGAGACCGGCCGACGCGACGTCGCCCTGCGTACGACCCGCGTCCAGCCAGTAGACAGAGCGCTGGAACGCGTAGGTCGGCAGGTCGACGCGCTGGGGGCGGTCAGGGGCGAAGTACGTCTGCCAGTCGACGGGTACACCGCGCACGTGGGCGGTCGCGGCTGCCGTGAGCAGCGTCTCGGCCTCCGGCCGGCCGTTCCTCAGCGCCGTGGCGAAGGCGGCGTTCTCACCGGTCAGGCACTCCTGCGCCATGGCCGACAGGACACCGTCGGGGCCGAGTTCGAGATACGTGGTCACGCCCGCGGCCTCCAGGGCACGGACACCGTCCAGGAAGCGCACCGCCTCACGGACATGACGCACCCAGAAGTCGGGCGATGCCATCTCGTCCGTGACGACGGCACCGGTCAGGTTGGAGACGACCGCAATACGCGGGGCCTCGAACGACAGCCCGGACACCACCTCGCGGAAGGCGTCCAGCATCCCGTCCATGTGCGGCGAGTGGAACGCATGACTGACCGTCAGCCGCTTCGACTTCCGGTCCCCGAACGACTCCACGATCGCGACCGCGGCATCCTCATCACCCGCGATCACCACCGACCGCGGACCGTTGACCGCCGCGATGCTCACCCGCTCACCCAGCAGCGGCAGAACCTCGTCCTCCGACGCCTCCAGCGCGATCATCACACCGCCACCCGGCAGCGCCTGCATCAACCGCCCACGAGCCTCGACCAGAGTGCACGCATCCTCCAGCGACAGCACCCCGGCAACGTGGGCGGCGGCGATCTCACCAATGGAGTGGCCCAACACAAAGTCCGGCTTCACACCCCAGGACTCCAGCAGCCGGAAGAGCGCGACCTCCACCGCGAACAACGCAGGCTGCGCGAACTCCGTACGGTCCAACGCCTCAACGTCATCACCAAACAGCACACCCAGACCCAGCCGCTCACCCACCGCGTCCAACGCCTCGGCAAACACCGGATAGGCGTTGTACAACTCACGCCCCATCCCCAGCCGCTGACTCCCCTGCCCCGTGAACAGGAACGCCAGCTTTCCGGCACCGGCGGCGCCCCGCGTCACCGAACCCGACGTGGCGTCCGCCGCCAGAGCGGCCAGGCCGCGCAGCAGCTCGTCCCGGTCCGCCGCCACGACCGCCGCGCGCTGGTCGAGCAGGGCGCGGCTGGTGACGAGGGAGTGGCCGATGTCGGCGGGGCGGGCGTCGGGGTGGGCCTCGACGTGGGCGTGCAGCGCACCGGCCTGGGCGCGCAGCGCTTCCGGTGTCCGGGCGGAGAGGAGCCACGGGAGGGTGCGCGCGGCGGGTGCGTCCCCGGCCGGGGCCGGCACAGGGACAGCGTCGGGGGCCTGCTCGATGATGGCGTGGGCGTTGGTGCCGCTCATGCCGAACGAGGAGATGCCGGCGCGGCGCGGGCGGCCGGTGTCGGGCCAGTCCATCTGCTCGGTCAGCAGCGAGACCGCGCCCTCGGACCAGTCGACGTGCGGGCTCGGCGCGTCGACGTGCAGGGTCTCCGGCAGCACGCCGTGCTGCATCGCGAGGACCATCTTGATGATGCCCGCGACACCGGCCGCGGCCTGCGTGTGGCCGAAGTTGGACTTGATGGAGCCCAGCCACAGCGGCTGGTCCTCGGTCTTGTCGCGGCCGTAGGTGGCCAGGAGCGCCTGGGCCTCGATCGGGTCGCCCAGGGTCGTGCCCGTGCCGTGGGCCTCGACGGCGTCGACGTCCGCGGCCGTCAGGCCGGCGTTCGCGAGCGCGGCGCGGATCACCCGCTGCTGGGACGGGCCGTTGGGGGCCGTCAGGCCGTTGCTGGCACCGTCCTGGTTGACCGCGGAGCCGCGCACCACCGCCAGCACCGGGTGGCCGTTGCGGCGCGCGTCCGACAGCCGCTCCACGAGCAGCATGCCCGCGCCCTCGCCCCACGCGGTGCCGTCGGCGGCGGCCGCGAAGGGCTTGCAGCGGCCGTCGGCGGCGAGGCCGCGCTGGCGGCTGAACTCGGTGAAGACGTCGGGGGTGGTGATGATGGTGACGCCGCCCGCGAGGGCGATCGTGCACTCGCCGTTGCGCAGGGCCTGCGCGGCGAGGTGCAGGGCGACCAGCGACGAGGAGCACGCGGTGTCGACGGTGACGGCCGGGCCCTCGAAGCCGAAGGTGTACGAGACGCGGCCGGAGGCGATGCTGCTGGAGCCTCCCGTGCCGAGGTAGCCCTCGACCCCTTCGGGGACCGTGTTCAGCCGCGAGACGTAGTCGTTGTGCATCTGGCCGACGAACACGCCGACCTGGCGGCCGCGCAGGTCGCCCGGATCGATTCCGGCCCGCTCGAACGCCTCCCAGGACGTCTCCAGCAGCAGCCGCTGCTGCGGGTCCATGGCCAGGGCCTCGCGCGGGTTGATCCCGAAGAACGCGGGGTCGAAGTGGTGGGCGTCGTAGAAGAAGCCGCCTTCGCGGGCGTAGGAGGTGCCGGGGCTGTCGGGGTCGGGGTTGTAGAGGCCGTCGAGGTCCCAGCCGCGGTCGGTGGGGAGGTGGCCGATGCCGTCGCGGCCGTCGGCGAGCAGGCTCCAGAGGTCCTCGGGAGTGCGGACGTCGCCGGGGAAGCGGCAGCTCATGGCGACGATCGCGATGGGGTCGTCGGCCTCGGCGGCGCGCGCGGCCCGGCCGGGGACGGCGGCGGCCGCTGCGGCAACCGCCGCCTGCGAGCCGAGGAGTTCGGCCTTGAGGTAGCCGGCGAGCACCGTCGGCGTCGGGTAGTCGAAGACGAGGGTGGCGGGCAGGCGGATGCCGGCGGCCGCGCCGAGCCGGTTGCGGAACTCGACGGCCGTCAGCGAGTCGAAGCCGAGGTCCTTGAAGGCGCGGGTGGGTTCGACGGCGTCCGGGGTGGCGTGGCCGAGGACGGCGGCGACCTGGCCGCGGACGAGGTCGAGCAGGAGGGCGTCGCGTTCGTCCTCGGGCAGGCGGACGAGCCGGTCGACGAGTGGCGTTCCGCCGCCTGCCGCCGGTGCCCCGGCGGCGGCGCGGCGGGTCGTGGTGCGGACCAGGCCGCGCAGGAGGTGGGGCACCATGCTGGCGTCGGCCCGGCGCAGCGGCGCGAGGTCGAGATGCATGGGGACGAGGAGGGCGTCGCCGGTGCCGCGGGCGGTGTCGAGGAGGGCCAGGCCCTCGTCGGAGGACAGGCCGAGGACCCCGGAGCGGGTCATGCGGTCCTTGTCGGCGGTGTCGAGTTCGCCGGTCATGCCGCTGGCCTCGGCCCACAGGCCCCACGCGAGGGAGGTTCCGGCGAGGCCGTGGGCCTGCCGGTGGCGGGCGAGGGCGTCGAGGAAGGCGTTGGCGGCGGCGTAGTTGGCCTGGCCGGCGCCGCCGAAGGTGCCGGCGGCGGAGGAGAAGAGCACGAAGTCGGCGAGGTCGAGCCGGCGGGTGAGGTCGTGCAGGTGGAGCGCCGCGTCGACCTTGGGCCGCAGGACGGTGTCGAGGCGCTCCGGGGTGAGGGAGTCGATGACGCCGTCGTCGAGGACGCCCGCGGTGTGCACGACGGCGGTGAGGGGGTGCCCGGCCGGTACGGAGTCGAGCAGGGCGGCGAGCGCGTCGCGGTCGGCGGTGTCGCAGGCGGCGATGGTGACCTGGGCACCCAGGGCGCGCAGTTCATCGGCGAGTTCGCGGGCTCCGGCGGCGGACTCACCGCGGCGGCTGGTGAGCAGCAGGTGGCGGGCCCCGCGCGTGGTGACGGCGTGCCGGGCGACGAGGGCGCCGAGGGTGCCGGTGCCGCCGGTGATGAGGACGGTGCCCTCGGGGTCCCAGGCGGTGGGCAGGGTCAGCACGATCTTGCCGACGTGGCGCGCCTGGCTGAGGTAGCGGAAGGCCTCGGGGGCCTGGCGCAGGTCCCAGGCGGAGACCGGGACGGGGCGCAGGGCGCCGGCGTCGAAGAGGGCCAGCAGTTCGGTGAGCATCGCCTGGATGCGGTCGAGGCCGGCCTCGGTCAGGTCGAAGGCCTGGTAGGTGACGCCGGGGTGGGCGGCGGCGACGTCCTGCGGCTCACGGACGTCGGTCTTGCCCATCTCCACGAAGCGTCCGCCGCGCGGCAGCAGCCGCAGCGAAGCATCCACGAACTCCCGCGCCAGAGAGTCGAGGACGACGTCGACACCCCGGCCGCCGGTGGCGGTACGGAAAGCGTCCTCGAAGTCGAGGGTGCGGGAGGAGGCGATGCGGTCGTCGGTGAGGCCGAGTCCGCGCAGGGTGTCCCACTTGCCGGGGCTGGCGGTGGCGTAGACGTCGGCGCCCCAGTGACGGGCGAGCTGGACGGCGGCCATGCCGACGCCGCCCGCGGCCGCCTGGATGAGGACGGACTCACCGCCACGCAGTGCCGCGAGGTCGTGGAGCGCGTAGTACGCCGTCATGAAGACGATCGGCACCGACGCCGCCTCGGCGAACGTCCAGCCGTCCGGCATCGGGGCGACCATCCGGCGGTCGACAACGGCCAACGGGCCGAACGCGCCGGGCAGCATGCCCATGACGCGGTCGCCGGGGGCGAGGTCGGTGACGCCGGGGCCCGTCTCCACGACGAGGCCGGCGCCCTCGCTGCCCATGAGGCCCGGGTCGCCCGGGTACATGCCGAGGGCGTTGAGGACGTCGCGGAAGTTGAGGCCGGCGGCGCGGACGGCGACGCGGACCTGACCGGGCTCCAGCGGTGCCTCGGACTCGGGGCTGGGCAGCAGGGTGAGGTTGTCCAGGGTGCCCTTGTCCTGGATGTCCATGCGCCAGGCGCTGGTGTCCGCGGGCGGGGTCAGCGGTGTCGTGGCGGGGACCCGGGCAAGCCGGGGCGCGTGGACGGTGCCGCGGCGGACGGCGAGTTGGGGTTCTCCGGTGGCGAGGGCCGCGGGCAGCGCCTGCGCGGAGGCGGGGTCGCCGTCGAGGTCGACGAGGACGAACCGGTCGGGGTTCTCGGACTGCGCGGTGCGGACCAGGCCCCACACGGCGGCATGGGCGAGGTCGGCGACGTCCCAGTCGCTCTGGGTGGCGACGGCGCCGCGGGTGACGAGCACCAGGCGGGAGGCGGCGAGCCGGTCGTCGGCGAGCCACTCCTTGACGAGGGCCAGTGCCCGGTGCGCGGCGGTGTGCACGGAGTCCGCGAGGGCGTCGGGGGCCGTGTCGCGGGCGAGGTGGGCGAGGACGTACGCGGGCGCGGGGGCGCCGGCCGCCTCGAGGGCGGCGGTGAGAGCGTCCAGGCCGCTGTGGGCCGTGGTGTCGACGCCGGGGACGTCCAGCGCGTCGGGCCCGACGCAGGCCCACGGCGCGCCGGCGGCGGGGGCGTCGGCGGGCAGGGGAAGGGTGGCCCAGTCGACGCGGTACAGGGACTCGTGGTGGGCGGAGCGCGCGCTGCCGATCCGGTCGGCGGAGACGGGCCGCACCATGAGGCTGCCGACGGTGGCGACGGGTGCGCCGGTGGTGTCGGCGATGCGCAGGGAGAGGGTGTCCTCGCCGCTGCTGGTGAGGTGGACGCGCAGCGTGGAGGCGCCGGCGGCGTGCAGGGACACCTGGCGCCAGGAGAAGGGCAGCCGGCCGGGGCGTTCGCCGTCGGGGGCGGGCTGGACGAAGGTGCCGTGCAGGGCGGCGTCGAGCAGTGCCGGATGCAGGCCGAAGCGGGCGGCCTCGCCCTGCTGGTCGTCGGGCAGGGCGACTTCGGCGTAGACGTCGTCGCCGGCCACCCATGCGGCGCGCAGGCCCTGGAAGAGCGGGCCGTAGGCGAAGCCGCCCTGGCCGAGGTGCTCGTACAGGCCGTCGACGCCGACGGCTTCGGCGCCTGGCGGGGGCCAGGCGGTGAGGTCGAAGGCAGGGGCGGGTGCTCCGCCGGAGAGCACGCCGGTGGCGTGCCGGGTCCACGGCTCGTCGGCGGGGGCGTCGTGGTCGGTGGACCAGACGTCCAGGGCGCGGCGGCCGGTCGCGTCGGGGTTGCCGACGGCGATCTGGATGCGGACGACGGCGCCGGGCGCGAGGACGAGGGGGGCTTCGAGGGTGAGTTCCTCCAGCAGGTCGCAGCCGGCCTGGTCGCCCGCGCGGACGGCGAGTTCGACGAAGGCGGTGCCGGGCAGGAGGACGGAGCCCATGACGGCGTGGTCGGCGAGCCAGGGGTGGGTGTCGAGGGAGAGGCGTCCGGTGAGCAGGAACCCTTCGCCGTCGGCGAGGGCGACCGCGGCGCCGAGCAGCGGGTGGTGGGCGGCGCCCAGGCCGGCGGACTCGACGTCGCCGACGAATCCGGCCGGCGTCTCCAGCCAGAACCGTTCGCGCTGGAAGGCGTAGGTGGGCAGGTCGACGCGGTGCGCGCCGGTCCCGGCGAAGTACGCCTGCCAGTCGACCGCGATGCCCCGGGTGTGGGCGGCGGCCAGCGCCTCGGTCACGGCCTCGGCCTCGCCGCGGTCGCGGCGCAGGGCGGGCAGGAAGACGGGGGCGTCGGCGGGGTCGGCGGGGTCGGGGAGGCAGTCGCGGCCGAGGCCGGACAGCACGCCTTGGGGGCCGAGTTCGAGGTAGGTGGTGACGTGTTCGGCGTCCAGGGTGCGGATGCCGTCGAGGAAGCGGACGGCCTCGCGGACGTGCGCGACCCAGTGGCCGGCGGTGCGCAGTTCGTCGCCGGCGAGCCGCCCGGTGAGGTTGCTGACGACGGGGACGGTCGCCCGGTGGTAGGCGATCGACTCGGCGACCTCGCGGAAGTCGTCGAGCATGCCGTCCATCAGCGGGGAGTGGAAGGCGTGGCTGACGGTCAGGCGCCGGGTGCGGCGGCCGCGGCGCTCGAACTCGGCGGCGATCTCCAGGGCGAGGGTCTCCTCGCCGGAGATGACGACGGCGTCGGCGGCGTTGACGGCGGCGATGCCGATCCGGTCCTCGTGTCCGGCCAGCAGCGGCAGCACCTCGTCCTCGGCGGCCGCCAGGGCGATCATGGCGCCGCCCTCGGGCAGGGCCTGCATGAGCCGCCCGCGGGCGGCGACGAGCCGGGCCGCGTCGGGGAGCGTGAGGACACCGGCGACGTGGGCGGCGGTGATCTCGCCGATGGAGTGGCCGGAGACGTAGTCGGCGCGGACGCCCCAGGACTCGACGAGCCGGTAGAGCGCGGTCTCCAGCGCGAACAGGGCGGGCTGGGTGTACGCGGTGCGGTCGAGTTCGTCCCCGTCGGACGCGAACAGCACGTCTTTCAGGGGGCGTTCGAGGTACGGGGCGAACTCCTCGCACACCGCGTCCAGCGCGGCGGCGAACACGGCGTGGGTGTCGTACAGTTCGCGGCCCATGCCGGGGTGCTGGCTGCCCTGTCCGGTGAACAGGATCGCGGTCCTGCCGTCGGCGGTGGTGTGCCGGACGACATGGGCGCCTTCCTGGTCCCCGGCGAGCGCGGCGAGGCCGGCGAGCAGCCCGTCGCGGTCGTGGGCGACGACGGCGGCCCGGCGGTCCAGGGCGGTGCGGGTGGTGGCCAGCGACAGCGCCACGTCGGCGGGGGCGGCCTCGGGCCGCTCGGCGAGGTGGGCGGCCAGGCGGGCGGCCTGGGCGCGCAGCGCGGCGGGGGTGCGGCCGGACAGCACGAAGGGCAGCGGGGCGGTCGCGGGGACGGCCGCCGGGGCCGGGCCGGTGATGACGTCCCCTGCCTCGGCGGGGGGCTCCTCGATGATGACGTGCGCGTTGGTGCCGCTGACGCCGAAGGAGGAGATGCCCGCGCGGCGGGGGCGGTCCGTCGCCGGCCAGGGCTCGGCCTCCGTCAGCAGGGAGACGGCGCCTGCGGACCAGTCGATGTGCGGGGACGGCTCGCCGATGTGCAGGGACTGCGGCAGGAGGCCGTGCCGCATGGCGAGGATCATCTTGATGATGCCGGCGGCGCCGGCGGCGGCCTGGGTGTGGCCGATGTTGGACTTGATGGAGCCCAGGCGCAGCGGCTGGTCCGCGGCGCGGCCCTGGCCGTAGGTGGCGAGCAGGGCCTGCGCCTCGATGGGGTCGCCGAGCGTGGTGCCGGTGCCGTGCGCCTCGACGGCGTCGACGTCGGCGGTCGTCAGGCCCGCCCCGGCCAGCGCGGCGCGGATGACGCGCTGCTGGGAGGGGCCGTTGGGCGCGGTGAGGCCGTTGCTGGCGCCGTCCTGGTTGACGGCGGTGCCGCGGACGACGGCGAGGACGCGGTGGCCGTTGCGGCGGGCGTCGGAGAGCCGTTCGACGAGGAGCATGCCGGCGCCCTCGGCCCAGCCGGTGCCGTCGGCGTCGGCGGAGAAGGACTTGCAGCGGCCGTTGGTGGACAGGCCGCGCTGGCGGCTGAAGTCGATGAAGGTGTCGGGGGTCGACATGACCGTGACGCCGCCGGCGAGGGCCATGTCGCACTCGCCGCTGCGCAGCGCCTGGACGGCCAGGTGCAGGGCGACCAGCGAGGAGGAGCAGGCGGTGTCGACGGTGACGGCCGGGCCCTCCAGGCCGAGGGTGTAGGAGACGCGGCCGGAGGCGACGCTGCCCGCGGTGCCGGTGCCGAGGTAGCCCTCCAGGCCCTCGGGAAGGGCGGCCAGCCGGGTCAGGTAGTCGTGGTACATCACGCCGGCGTAGACGCCGGTGCGGCTGCCGCGCATCGAGGTCGGGTCGATGCCGGCCCGCTCGAAGGCCTCCCAGGACGTCTCCAGCAGCAGCCGCTGGTGGGGGTCCATGGCGAGGGCTTCGCGCGGGTTGATGCCGAAGAAGTCCGGGTCGAAGTCGGCGGCGTCGTGGAGGAAGCCGCCCTCGCGGGTGTAGCTGGTGCCCGCGCGTCCGGGGTCGGCGTCGTAGAGCGCGGCGAGGTTCCAGCCGCGGTCGGTGGGGAACGGGGTGATGGCGTCGACCGAGCCGGCCACGAGCTGCCACAGCTCGTCGGGGGTGGTGACGCCGCCCGGGTAGCGGCAGCTCATGCCGACGATGGCGATCGGCTCGTCGTCGGTCGCGGTGACGGTGGTGACGGCCTTGACCGGGGCGGAGTCGGCGGCGTCGCCGAGGAGTTCGGTGCGCAGGAACGCGACGAGCGCGTTCGGGGTCGGGTAGTCGAAGACGAGGGTGGCGGGCAGGCGCACGCCGGTCGCCGAGCCGAGGCGGTTGCGCAGCTCGACGGCGGTCAGCGAGTCGAAGCCGAGTTCCTTGAAGGCGCGTGCCGGGTCGACGGCCTCGGGGCCGGGGAAGCCGAGGACGGCGGCGACCTGGACGCGGACGGTGTCCAGCAGGAGGCGGTCGCGTTCGGCGGGGGTCAGCGGCAGGAGCCGGCCGGTGAGCCCGCCGGCCGGGGCGGCCTCGGCGGCGTCGGCGGCACGGCGGGCCGCGGGGCGGACCAGTGCGCGCAGCAGGGCGGGCACCATGCTCGCGTCGGCCTGGCGCAGGGACGCCAGGTCCAGGTGCATGGGGACGGCGGTGGGCTCGCCGACGGCCCGGGCGGTGTCGAGCAGCGCCAGGCCCTGCTCGGAGGAGAGCGCGGCCACGCCGGCACGGGAGATCCGCTCCAGGTCGGTGTCGGCGAGGTCGGCGGTCATGCCACTGCGTTCGGCCCACAGGCCCCAGGCGAGCGCGGTGGCGGGCAGCCCCTCGGCGTGGCGGCGGTGGGCGAGCGCGTCGAGGAAGGCGTTGGCGGCGGCGTAGTTGGCCTGGCCGGGGCCGCCCAGGGTGCCGGCGGCGGCGGAGAACAGGACGAACGCGGCGAGGACGCTGTCGCGGGTCAGCTCGTGCAGGTGCACGGCGGCGTCGACCTTGGCGGGCAGGACGCGGTCGACGCGGTCGGGGGTGAGCGCTTCGAGGATGCCGTCGTCGAGGACGCCCGCGGTGTGCACGACGGCGGTCAGGGGACGGTCGGCGGGGACCGTCGCCAGCAGCGCGGCCAGCGCGTCGCGGTCGGCGGTGTCGCAGGCGGCGAGGGTGACCTCCGCGCCCAGCTCACGCAGGTCGGCGAGGAGTTCGGCGGCGCCGGGGGCGGCCTCGCCGCGGCGGCTGGTCAGCAGCAGCCGGCGTATGCCGTGCCGGGTGACGAGGTCGCGGGCGACGAGCCCGCCGAGGGTGCCGGTGGCGCCGGTGACGAGGGCGGTGCCGTCGGGGTCGAGGGCGGGCGCCTGCTGCTCGGGCGTGGCGGCGACCCGCGTCAGGCGGGGCACGAGGACCTTGCCGTCGCGGACGGCGAGTTGGGGTTCCGCGGTGGCGAGGGCGAGCGCGCCGGGCAGAGCGCGCAGGGACTCCTCGCGTCCGTCCAGGTCGGCCAGGACGAAGCGGTCGGGGTGCTCGGACTGGGCGGAGCGCAGCATGCCCCACAGCGGGGCGTGGGCGAGGTCGGCGACGTCGGATCCGGCCGTGGTGGCGACGGCGCCGCGGGTGACGAACACCAGGCGGGAGGCGGCGAAGCGGTCGTCGGCGAGCCAGGCCTGGGCGAGCGCGAGGGTGTCGTGCAGGGCGGTGCGGACGGCGCCCGGCAGGTCGGCGTCGAGGAGGGTCGGCGCGCCGTCGCCGAAGGGCACGACGACGGCCTGCGGGACGGGCCCGCCGGCCGCCAGGGCGGCGCCGAGCGCGTCGAGGCCGGCGTGGACGGCCGCGGTGGGCAGGGCGCCGGTGAACGCGCCGCCCGCCTCGCCCAGCACGGCCCACTGGCCGGCGGCGACGGTGGTCGCGGCGGGCGCGGGGACGCCCGTCCACTCGACGCGGAACAGCGACTCGTGGAAGGCCGTGCGCGCGGCGTGCACCTGCTCGGGCGAGACCGGCCGCAGCAGCAGCCCGTCCACGGAGGCGACGGGGGCGCCGGTCTCGTCGGCGAGGGTGACCGAGACGGTGTCGTTGCCCGCGGGCGCGAGCCGGACCCGCAGGGCGCGGGCGCCGACGGCGTAGAGGGCGACACCGCTCCAGGAGAACGGGAGCCTGCCGTGCTCGGTGTCCTCCAGGAGCGAGCCGATGCCGACGGCGTGCAGGGCCGCGTCCAGCAGCGCGGGGTGGACGCCGAACAGGCCGGCCTCGGCGTGCGCCTGCTGCGGCAGGCGGACCTCGGCGAACACCTCGTCGCCGCGCTGCCAGGCCGCGGTCAGACCCTGGAAGACGGGACCGTAGGCGAAGCCGGACTCCGTCAGGTACTCGTACAGGCCGTCGACGACGACCTCGTCGGCGCCCGCGGGCGGCCAGGCGGCGAGGTCGCCCACGGGCGCGGTGGCGCCCGGCGCGGCGGGGGCGAGGACACCGGTGGCGTGGCGGGTCCAGGCGCCCTCGCCCCAGGTGTCGTCTGCCGCGTCCTCGGGACGCGAGTGCAGGGTCAGCGCGCGGCGCCCCTCGGCGTCGGGCGCACCGACGGCGAGCTGGATCTGCACTCCGCCGTGCGGGGGCAGCGCCAGCGGCGCCTCGAGGGTGAGTTCGGCCAGGAGGGGGCAGCCGGTGTGGTCGCCTGCCTGGAGGGCGAGTTCCACCATGGCGGTGCCGGGCAGCAGCACGGTGTCCATCACCGTGTGGTCGGCGAGCCAGGGGTGCGTGGTGAGCGAGAGGCGGCCGGTGAAGAGGTGGCCGTCGCCGCCGGCCAGGGCGATGGCCGCGCCCAGCAGCGGGTGGTCGGCGGAGCCGATGCCGACGGCGGTGACGTCGCCCGCCCAGGCGGTGGGCTGCTCGGGCCAGAACAGCTCGCGCTGGAAGGCGTACGTGGGCAGGTCCACGCGGCCGGCGCCGCGGCCGGCGAACACGGCCCGCCAGTCGACGGGGACACCGTGGACGTGGGCCTGCGCGACCGCTCCGGCCAAGGCGGCCGGTTCGGCGCGGTCGGCGCGCAGGACGGGCACGAACAGGGCGTCCGGGTCGTCGACGCACTCCTGGGCGAGGGCGGTCAGCACACCCCCGGGGCCCACCTCGACGAAGGCGGTGACGCCCTGCGCGGCCAGCCGGCGCACGCCGTCGTGGAAGCGGACGGCCTCGCGGACGTGGCGGACCCAGTAGTCGGCGGTGCCGATCTCGTCGGCGGTGACGGAGGCACCGGTGAGGTTGGAGACGATCGGGATGACCGGCGGCCGGTAGTCAATGGTCCCGGCGATGTCGCGGAACGCCTCCAGCATGCCGTCCATCAGCGGGGAGTGGAAGGCGTGACTGACCGTCAGGCGCTTGGTCCTGCGGCCCTGGGCGCGCAGTTCCGCGGCGATCGCCTCGGCAGCGTCCTCGTCGCCGGAGACGACGACGGAGCGCGGGCCGTTGACGGCGGCGATGCCCACCCGGCCGGTGAGCAGCGGCGTCACTTCCTCCTCTGCGGCCTCGACGGCGATCATGGCGCCGCCGGTGGGCAGCGCCTGCATCAGCCGGCCACGGGCGGCGACCAGGCGGGCCGCGTCGGGCAGGGTGAGGACGCCGGAGACGTGGGCGGCGGTGAGTTCGCCGATGGAGTGGCCGATGAGGAAGTCGGGGGCCACGCCCCACTGTTCGAGCTGGCGGAAGAGGGCGACCTCGACCGCGAACAGGGCGGTCTGGGCGTAGGCGGTCTGGTCCAGCAGGGCGGCGCGCGGGCTGTCCTGCGGTGCGAACAGCACGTCGTACAGGGGGGTGTCGAGGTGCCGGTCGAGTTCGTCGCGGACCTCGTCCAGGGCGCGCGCGAAGCCCGGGTGGGTCGCGTACAGGTCGCGGCCCATGCCGGGGCGCTGGCTGCCCTGTCCGGTGAAGAGGAACGCGGTCTTGCCCTCGCCCGCCGTGCCGAGGACGGCCTCCGCGGGCTGTTCGGCGCGGTCGGCGCCCGCCAGCAGGTCGAGGCCGGCGAGCAGGGCGTCGCGGTCGCCGGAGAACAGCACGGCCCGGCGGTCCAGGGCCGCGCGGCTGGTGGCGAGCGAGAAGCCGAGGTCGGTCAGGCCCGCGGCGTCGGCGGCCAGTTCGGGGTGGGTGCGCAGGTGGGCGGCGAGGCGCTCCGCCTGCGCGCGCAGGGCGATGTCGCCGTGGCCGGACAGCAGTAGCGGCACCGGGCCGTCGACGCCTTGCACGGCCTCGGCAGCGGGGGCGGCGTCCTCGGCGGAGGGCTCCTGCGGCTCGTCGGCGCTCGGGGCCTCCTCGATGACGGTGTGCGCGTTGGTGCCGCTGACACCGAAGGAGGAGATGCCGGCGCGGCGCGGCTGCCCGGTCGCGGGCCACGGCACCGACTCGGTGAGCAGGGCGACGTCGCCGGAGGTCCAGTCGACGTTGGTGGAGGGCGCGTCGATGTGGAGCGACTTGGGCAGGACGCCGTGCCGGATCGCCTGCACCATCTTGATGATGCCCGCGACACCGGCGGCGGCCTGCGTGTGGCCGATGTTGGACTTGACCGAGCCCAGCCACAGCGGGCGCCCGTCGGGACGGTTCTGGCCGTAGGTGGCGAGGATCGCCTGCGCCTCGATGGGGTCGCCGAGGGTGGTGCCGGTGCCGTGTGCCTCGACGACGTCGACCTGCGCGGGGCTGAGCCCGGCGTTGGTCAGCGCCTGGCGGATGACGCGCTGCTGGGACGGGCCGTTGGGGGCGGTGAGGCCGTTGCTGGCGCCGTCCTGGTTGATGGCGGAGCCGCGCACGATCGCCAGCACGGGGTGGCCGTTGCGGCGGGCGTCGGAGAGCCGCTCGACGAGCAGCATGCCGACGCCCTCGCCCCAGCCCGTGCCGTCGGCGCCGTCGGCGAACGGCTTGCAGCGGCCGTCGGGGGCCAGCCCCCGCTGCCGGCTGAACTGGATGAAGGCGCGCGGGCTCGACATGACGGTGACGCCGCCCGCGAGGGCGATCGTGCACTCGTCGTTGCGCAGCGCCTGGACGGCCAGGTGCAGCGCGACGAGCGAGGCGGAGCAGGCGGTGTCGACGGTGACGGCCGGGCCCTCGAGGCCGAAGGTGTACGACAGGCGGCCGGAGATGACGCTGGCCGCGTTGCCGGTCATCAGGTATCCCTCGACGCCCTTGGGGACGTCGTGCAGCATCTCGGGATAGTCCTGGCCGTTGGTGCCGATGAACACACCGGCCTTGCTGCCGCGCAGGGTGCCCGGGTCGACCCCGGCGCGCTCGAAGGTCTCCCAGGCGGTCTCCAGCAGCAGGCGCTGCTGGGGGTCCATGCCGAGGGTCTCGCGAGGGCTGATCCCGAAGAACGCGGCGTCGAACTCCCCGACGCCGTTGAGGAATCCGCCCTCGCGGGTGTAGCTGGTGCCTTCCTGGTCGGGGTCGGCGTCGTACAGCGAGTCGATGTCCCAGCCGCGGTCGGACGGGAAGTCGGTGATGGCGTCGCGGCCCTGGGCGACCAGGTCCCACAGGCCCTCCGGCGACGTGATGCCGCCGGGGAACCGGCAGCTCATGCCGACGATCGCGATCGGCTCCGGCTCCGCCGACTCGACCTCGCGGAGCCGCTGCCGGGTCTGGTGCAGATCGGCCGTCACCCGCTTCAGGTAACCGAGGATCTTGTCCTGATCTGCCATTGGAACCTCACCCATGCTTCTCGTCACACCTTCGCGCTGCTGCTGCCTGCTGAGTGCTGCCTGCTGTCCGCCTGCTTAAATCCCGAGCTCCTTGTCGATGAAGGCGAAGAGCTCGTCGGGCGTGGCCTCTTGAAGCTTTTCTGTGACGGCCTCGCCACGGGAATCGGTGTGCGGTTCACCCCACTTCGCCAGGAGGGCCTGCAGACGCAGCGCGATGTCGGTACGGGTCGGGGTGTCCGCGGCGTCCGGGTCGAGCACGGACAGCGCGGACTCGAGCTTGTCGAGTTCCGCCATGCCGGGGGCGGCGCCGGGGCCGCCGTCCGGGACGATCTCACCGAGCAGGAAGTCGGCCAGGACGGCCGGGTTCGGGTGGTCGAAGACGAGGGTGGCCGGGAGCCGCAGTCCGGTCGCGGCGTTCAGCCGGTTGCGCAGCTCCAGCGCGATGAGGGAGTCGAAGCCGAGCTCCTTGAACGCGCGCTGCGCGCCGACCTCGTCGGTGGTCGGGTGGCCGAGTGCCGCGGCCGCGTGGGTACGGACCAGCTCGGCGACGGCCAGGCCCTGTTCGGCCCGCGGCATGACCTCCAGGCGGCGGCGCAGGGCCTCCGCCGGGGAGAGCCCGGCACCGGACGGATCGCCGTCCGCCGCGCCGGAACGGGCCTCCGCCAGCCGCCGCACCGCGGGCAGGTCGGCGAGGAACGGGCTCGGCCGCACGGCGGTGTGGCCGGGCGCGAACCGCTCCCACTGGATGTCGGCGACCGCGACCGTCACGTCGCCCAGGTCGAGAGCCTGCTGGAGCGCGCGGATCGCGGAACCGGGCGCCATCGCCGGCACGCCGCCGCGGTCGAGGCGTTCGCCGATCGCGCCGCCCGCCGCCAGTCCGCTGTCACCCCAGCGGCCCCATGCCACGGAGGTCGCGGCCAGGCCCTCGGCGTGCCGCTGCTCCGCGAGGGCGTCCAGATAGGCGTTGGCCGCCGCGTAGTTGCCCTGTCCGCCGTCGCCGAGCGTGCCGGCGACCCCGGAGAAGAGCACGAACGCGGACAGGTCCAGACCGCGGGTCAGCTCGTGCAGGGCGAGCGCCGCCTCCGCCTTGGGGGCGAGGACGGTCGCGAACCGCTCGGGCGTGAGCGCGTCGATGACTCCGTCGTCGAGCACACCGGCGGTGTGGACGACGGCGGTCAGGGGGCGGTTCGCGGGGACGGCGTCGAGGAGCGCGGCCAGGGCGTCACGGTCGGCGGCGTCGCAGGCGGCCACGGTCACTTCCGTGCCCAGCGCGGTCAGTTCGTCGCGCAGCTCGGCGGCGCCGGGGGCGTCGATGCCCCGGCGGCCGGCCAGCACCAGGTGCTCGGCGCCGTTGGACGCGAGCCAGCGCGCGACGTGCGCACCCAGCGCGCCCGTACCGCCGGTGACCAGCACCGTGCCGTGCGGGTTCCACACCTTGCCGGTGGGCGCGTCGGCACCGGACGCGTGGGCGAGCCGGCGCGCGAAGACGCCGGAGGCCCGGACCGCGACCTCGTCCTCCGCACCGTCCCCGGCCAGCAGGCCCGCGAGGCGGGTGAGCGTACGGTCGTCCGCGGTGTCCGTGCCGGGCAGGTCGACGAGACCGCCCCAGCGGTCGGGGTACTCCAGGGCGGCCGTCCGGCCGAATCCCCAGATGAGCGCCTGCGCGGGATCGGTCACCGCCTCGGAGCGGCCGGTCGCGATCGCGCCGCGGGTCAGGCACCACAGGGGCGCGGTGACCTCGGCGTCGCCGAGTGCCTGGACCAGAGCGGCAGTCGCCAGCAGTCCGGCGTGCTCGCGCAGCGGGGCGCTGGCGCCGCCGAGGGCGAGGAGGGAGAGGACACCGCCGGGCGCGGAGCCGTCGAGTGCGGCCTTCAGCGCTGCCGTCAGCTGCTCGCGGTCGGCGGTGCCGTGGTCGACCCGCACGGTGCGCACCTGCGCTCCGCGGTCGGTGAGCGTGCGTTCGACGGCGGCCGCCCACTCCTCGTCCGTGCCGGTGAGCGTACTGGGGACGGCGAGCAGCCAGGTCCCGGTGAGACGGGCCGAAGCCGGCTCGGACACCGGCTTCCACGTGACGCGGTAGCGCCAGCCGTCGACGGTGGACTGCTCACGGCTCTGCCGGCGCCACGAGGACAGCGCCGGAAGCAGCGCGGTCAGCGGCTGGTCGGCGTCGACGGCGAGTTCAGAGGTGATCGTGTCGAGGTCCTCGCGTTCGACGGCCGCCCAGAAACGGGCGTCGATCGCGTTCTCCACGGGCGCCTCGAACGCGGACGCCGGGGCGATCTCGGGCCAGAACCGCTGCGACTGGAAGGCGTAGGTGGGCAGGTCCACGCGCTGTGCGCCGGTCCCGGCGAACACCGCCTGCCAGTCCACGGACGCGCCGTGGACATAGGCCTCGCCAAGGGAGAGCCAGAACCGCTCCAAGCCGCCTTCGTTGCGGCGCAGCGAGCCCAGGACGGCGGCCTCACGGCCTGCGTCCTCGACGGTCTCCTGAAGACCCACGGTGAGAACGGGGTGCGGGCTGGACTCGATGAACACTCCGAAGCCCTGCTCCAGCAGGCTTCGTACGGCCTGCTCGAGTTCAACGGTCTGCCGCAGGTTGCGGAACCAGTACCCGGCGTTGAGCTCCGGACCGGTCATCCACTCGCCGGTCACCGTCGACAGGAACGGCACCTGCGCCTCGCCCGGGGCGATCGGCGCCAGCAGCTCGGCCAGCTCGTCCCGCAGCAGATCCACCTGAGCGGAGTGCGACGCGTAGTCCACGGCGATCCGCCGCGCCCGCACGCCGTCCGCCTCGCAGGAGGCCAGCAGCTCGTCCAGGGCGTGCACTTCGCCGGAGACCACGACCGAGGAGGGGCCGTTCACCGCGGCAACGGAGATCCGGTCCTCGCCCCACGCCGCGATCCGCTCCCGCACCTGCGCGGCCGGCAGCGCCACCGACACCATCCCGCCCAGACCGGCCAGCACCCGTCCGATCGCCTGACTGCGCAGAGCCACGACGCGGGCGGCATCCTCAAGCGAGAGGATCCCGGCAACACACGCGGCCGCGATCTCGCCCTGCGAATGCCCGATCACCGCCGCCGGACGGACTCCGGCCGCCTTCCACACCTCCGCCAGCGACACCATCACCGCGAACAGCGCGGGCTGGACCACGTCCACGCGCTCCAGCGACGGAGCGCCCTCGACACCGCGCAGCACATCGACCAGCGACCAGCCGGTCAACGGCTCCAGCGCCTGAGCGCACTCCTCCATCCGGGCAGCGAACACGGCTGAAGCGTCCAACAGCCCTTCGGCCATGCCTACCCATTGCGACCCCTGTCCGGGGAAGACGAACACCGTCCTTCCCCCGATCGCGGACCCCTGCACCAGGGCCGGTGAGGTCTCCCCGGTGGCCAGGGCGGTCAGGGCGGTGACGACGTCGGCGCGCTCGCGACCGACGACGACGGCTCGCTCGTCCAGGGCGCCGCGGGTCGTGGCCAGGGAGTGGGCCGCGTCGACAAGTCGCAGGTCAGGATGGGCGGCGAGATGGGTCAGGAGGCGTTCGGCCTGACCGCGCAGGGCCTTCGGCGTCCGTGCGGTGAGGGTCCAGGGCAGGGCGGTCGACGGGCCCGACGGGGAACCGTCAGGGGTCACCCCGGCCAGTAGGGGTGTCGGCGCCGGTTCCGGGGTCGTGTCCTCGGCGGCATCGGGGGCCTGCTCGATGATGGCATGC
Source organism: Streptomyces sp. NPDC088732 (assembly GCF_044751205.1). Lineage (NCBI taxonomy): Bacteria > Bacillati > Actinomycetota > Actinomycetes > Kitasatosporales > Streptomycetaceae > Streptomyces > Streptomyces sp. NPDC088732. The sequence continues at coordinate 58,368 of NZ_JBIVLI010000023.1, read as the reverse complement.
GCGTTGGTGCCGCTGAAGCCGAACGACGAGACTCCCGCTCGCCAGGGGCGGTGGGTGTCCGGCCAGGGCCGCGCCTCGGTCAGGAGGTCGACGTCGCCCGCGGTCCAGTCGACGTGCGGGGTCGGCTCGGCAATGTGGAGGCTGCGCGGCAGCACGCCGTGCTCCATGGCGAGCACGATCTTCATGACTCCGGCGACACCGGCAGCGGCCTGCGCGTGGCCGATGTTCGACTTGATCGAGCCGAGCAGCAGGGGCCGGCCGTCGGGACGGTCCTGGCCGTAGGTCGCGAGCAGGGCCTGCGCCTCGATGGGGTCGCCGAGCGTCGTGCCGGTGCCGTGCGCCTCGACGACATCGACGTCGGCGGCCGACAGGCGCGCGTTGGCGAGGGCCTGACGGATGACGCGCTGCTGGGACGGGCCGTTGGGGGCGGTGAGGCCGTTGCTCGCGCCGTCCTGGTTGATGGCGGAGCCGCGGACGACGGCGAGCACCGGGTGGCCGTTGCGCCGCGCGTCCGACAGCCGCTCCACGAGCAGCATGCCGACACCCTCGGCGGGGCTGAAGCCGTCGGCGTCGGAGGAGAACGCCTTGCAGCGGCCGTCCGTGGACAGTCCCCGCTGGCGGCTGAACTCGATGAAGGTGCCGGGCGTCGACATGACCGTCACGCCGCCGGCCAGGGCCACCGAGCACTCCCCCGCCCGCAGCGCCTGGACCGCGAGGTGCAGGGCGACAAGCGAGGCGGAGCAGGCGGTGTCGACGGTGACCGCCGGGCCCTCCAGGCCGAAGGTGTACGAGATGCGGCCGGAGACGACGCTGCCGGCGCTGCCGGTGGCCAGATGGCCTTCGAGGCCTTCGGTCGCGGTGCGGGCGAGTTCGGCGTAGTCCGAGCCGTTGGTGCCGACGAAGACACCGGCCTGGCTGCCGCGCAGGGTCTGCGGGTCGATGCCGGCCCGCTCGAACGCCTCCCAGGACGTCTCCAGCAGGAGTCGCTGCTGCGGGTCCATCGCCAGCGCCTCACGCGGCGAGATCCCGAAGAACCCGGAGTCGAACTCGGCCGCACCGGACAGGAAGCCGCCCTCGCGGGTGTACGAGGTGCCCTGCGCGTCGGGGTCGGGGTCGTACAGCGCCTCGATGTCCCAGCCGCGGTCGGCGGGGAACCGGGAGAGCGCATCGCCGTCGGAGACCAGCAGCTGCCACAGCTCCTCGGGAGTGCGCACCCCGCCGGGGAAGCGGCACGCCATCGCGACGATCGCCACGGGCTCGGCGTCGAGGACCGCGGCACTCGGCGTCGGGACGGCGGACGCCGCGCCGCCCTCCCGGCCGAACATCTCCTCGCGCAGGTACCGGGCGAGGACGGTGGCCGTCGGGTAGTCGAAGACGAGGGTGGGCGGGAGCTTGAGACCGCTGGCGGCGACCAGGCGGTTGCGGAGTTCGACGGAGGTGAGTGAGTCGAAGCCCAGCTCCTTGAACGCCCGCCCGGCCTCGACCGCTTCGGGGCCCGCGTACCCCAGCACGGCGGCGACGGCGGTGCGGACGAGGTCGAGGAGCAGCCGCTCCTGCTCGGCCGCGGGCTGCCCCGCGAGCCGCCGGGAGAACTCGCCCGAGTCGCCCGCGCCTTCGGTGGCGTCGGCACGGATGCTCTCGACGGCGGCGCGCGCCTCGGGCAGGTCGTGCAGCAGCGGCCGGGACCGGCCGGAGGTGAAGGCGAGGACGAAGCGCTTCCACTCCATGTCGGCGACGGTCAGCGTCGTCTCGGCCCGGTCCAGGGCGTGCTGGAGCGCGGCGACGGCCCGCTCCGGGTCCATCTCGATGACGCCGTGGCGGCGCATGCGGTCGCCCACCGCGCCTTCCGCCATCCCGCCGTCGCCCCAGGGGCCCCAGGCGATCGCAGTCGCGGGCAGGCCCGCCGCCCGGCGGTGCTCGGCGAAGGCGTCCAGGAAGGCGTTGCCCGGCGCGTAGTTGCCCTGTCCGGGTGCGCCGAAGGTGGCGGCGAAGGAGGAGAAGAGCACAAAGGCGGACAGGTCGAGGTCGCGGGTCAGTTCGTGCAGGTGCAGGGTCGCGTCGACCTTGACGCGCAGCACCGCCTCCACCTGGTCGGGGGTCAGGGCCTCGATCACGCCGTCGTCGAGGACGGCGGCGGTGTGGACGACGGCGGTCAGGGGACGATCGGCGGGTACGGCACCGAGGAGCGCGGCGAGGGCATCCCGGTCGGCGACGTCGCAGGCGGCGACGGTCACCTCGGTGCCGAGCGCGGTCAGTTCGTCGCGCAGCTCGGCGGCGCCGGGGGCGTCGACGCCCCGGCGGCTCGTGAGCACGAGGTGCTCGGCGCCGTTCGCCGCGAGCCAGCGGGCGACATGCGCGCCGAGCGCGCCCGTACCGCCGGTCACCAGCACCGTGCCCTGCGGACGCCACGCGCGTACCGCCTTGGTCTCAGCGAGCCGCGCACGCACCAGACGGCGCGCGAACAGGCCGCCCGGGCGTACCGCGACCTGGTCCTCGGCCGCGTCGCCCGCCAGGACGCCGGCGAGCCGGGCCAGTGCCCGGTCGTCCACGTCGTCCGTGCCGGGCAGGTCCACCAGGCCGCCCCAGCGCTCGCCGTGCTCCAGCGCGGTCACGCGACCGAGACCCCAGATCAGCGCCTGCGTCGGGTGCTCCAAGCCCTCGGAGCGGGCGGCGGCGACGGCACCGCGGGTCACGCACCACAGGGGCGCGGTCACCTCGGCGTCACCGAGCGCCTGGACGACGGCGAGCGTGGTCACGACAGTGCCGGCCGCGGTGCCCGAGGGCGTCGACAGGCAGACGACACCGGACACAGCGGGCCCGTCGGCGAGCGCTTCACGTATGCCTGCGGCGAGTTCGGCGCGGGTGTCGTCGCTGTTCCGGACGATGGCGATCCGCCGCACGTCAGCGCCGCGGTCGGTGAGCGTGCGCTCGACGGCGGCCGCCCACTCCTGGTCCGCGCCGGTGAGCGTGTCGGGGACGGCGAGCAGCCAGGTTCCGGTGAGGTGGGCCGAGGCGGGCTCGGGCAGGGGCTTCCACGTGACGCGGTAGCGCCAGCCGTCGACGGTCGACTGCTCACGGCTCTGCCGGCGCCACGACGACAGCGCCGGGAGCAGCGCGGTCAGCGCCTGGTCGCCGTCCACGTCCAACTCGGCCGTCAGGGCGACCACATCGTTGCGTTCGACGGCCTCCCAGAAGCGGGCCTCCACGCTGTCGGCGGGGGCGACGGCCCCAGCGGCCTCGGGCGTTCCGCTCTCCAGCCAGTAGTGCTCGCGCTGGAAGGCGTAGGTGGGGAGGTCGACGTGGCGGGCGCCGGTCCCGTCGAAGACCGCCTGCCAGTCCACGGACGCGCCGTGGACGTAGGCCTCACCCAGCGACAGCCAGAACCGCTCCAGACCACCCTCGTTGCGGCGCAGCGAACCCAGCACGGCCGCCTCACGACCCGCGTCCTCGACGGTCTCCTGAAGACCCACGGTGAGCACCGGGTGCGGGCTGGACTCCACGAACACACCGAAGCCCTGCTCCAACAGCGTCCGAACCGCCTGCTCCAGCTCCACCGTCTGCCGCAGATTCCGGAACCAGTAACCGCCGTCCAGCTCCGGCCCGGACACCCACTCACCGGTCACCGTCGACAAGAACGGCACCTGCGCCTCACCCGGCGCGATCGGCGCAAGAAGCTTCCCGAGCTCATCTTCGAGCAGGTCGACCTGCGCGGAGTGCGACGCGTAGTCCACCGCGATCCGCCGCGCCCGCACACCGTCCGCCTCACACGACGCCAGCAGCTCCTCCAGCGCCTCAACCTCGCCGGAAACCACCACGGACGACGGGCCGTTCACCGCGGCAACCGAGATCCGGTTCTCACCCCACGCAGCGATCCGCTCCCGCACCTGCGCGGCCGGCAGCGCCACCGACACCATCCCGCCCAGACCCGCCAGCACCCGGCCGATCGCCTGACTCCGCAGAGCCACGACGCGGGCCGCGTCCTCCAGCGACAGGATCCCGGCAACGCAGGCCGCGGCGATCTCGCCCTGCGAATGCCCGATCACCGCCGCCGGACGCACACCGGCCGCCTTCCACACCTCCGCCAGCGACACCATCACCGCGAACAGCGCAGGCTGCACGACATCCACACGCTCCAACGAGGGAGCGCCCTCGACACCGCGCAGCACATCCACCAGCGACCAGCCCGTGAACGGCTCCAGCGCGCGCGCACACTCCCCTATCCGGGCAGCGAACACCGCTGAGGAATCGAGCAGTTCCACGGCCATCCCGACCCACTGCGAACCCTGGCCCGGGAACACGAACACCGTCTTGCCACCGACGACACGCCCGGTCACCACACCCGCCGCCGGCACACCCTGCGCCACCGCAGACAACCCGGTCACGTGATCGCCCAGCACCACCGCACGGTGCTCCAACGCCGCCCGAGACGACGCCAACGACCACCCCACCTCGGCCACCGAAGCCGCCGAACCGGCCTCACCGACCAGCCAGCCCGACAGCCGCTCCGCCTGACCCCGCAACGCCACCGCACTCTTGCCCGACAGCACCCACGGCACCACCGCAGGACCATCGGCCGACGACGGCGCCTCAGACTCAGCCTCCGGCTCCGGCGCCTGCTCCACGATCACGTGCGCATTCGTCCCACTGAAACCGAACGACGACACACCCGCCCGCCGTACACGCCCCGACTCCGGCCACACCACCGCATCCGAAGCCAACGACACCGCACCCGACGCCCAATCCACGTGCGGCGACGGCTCATCCACGTGCAACGACTTCGGCACCACACCATGCCGCATCGCCAGCACCATCTTGATGATGCTGGCGACGCCGGCCGCGGCCTGCGTGTGACCGATGTTCGACTTGATCGAGCCGAGCAGCAGGGGCTGTTCGGGCGTGTGCTCCTGTCCGTAGGTGGCGAGGAGGGCCTGCGCCTCGATGGGGTCGCCGAGCGTCGTGCCAGTGCCGTGCGCCTCGACGACGTCGACGTCCGCGGCCGACAGGCGCGCGTTGGTGAGCGCCTGGTGGATGACGCGCTGCTGGGACGGGCCGTTGGGGGCCGTCAGGCCGTTGCTCGCGCCGTCCTGGTTGATCGCGGAACCCCGCACCACCGCCAGCACCGGGTGACCGTTGCGCCGCGCGTCCGACAGCCGTTCGACCAGGAGCATGCCGGCGCCCTCGCCCCAGCCCGTACCGTCGGCCGCGGCCGCGAAGGGCTTGCAGCGGCCGTCCGCCGCGAGACCGCGCTGACGGCTGAACTCGGTGAACGTCGACGGGGTGGCCATGACGGTCACGCCGCCGGCGAGCGCCATGGAGCACTCCCCCGCGCGCAGCGCCTGCACCGCCAGGTGCAGCGCCACCAGCGACGACGAGCAGGCCGTGTCGATGGTGACGGCCGGGCCCTCGAGACCGAAGGTGTAGGCGACGCGCCCGGAGGCGATGCTGCCGCTGCTGCCGGTGCCGAGGAAGCCCTCGACGCCGTCGGGGACGGAGTCGAGGCGCGCGGTGTAGTCGTGGTACATGACGCCCGCGAAGACGGCCGTCCGGCTGCCGCGCAGCGAGGACGGGTCGATGCCGGCCCGCTCGAACGCCTCCCAGGACGTCTCCAGCAGCAGCCGCTGCTGCGGGTCCATCGCCAGCGCCTCGCGCGGCGAGATCCCGAAGGGGGCCGGGTCGAAGCGGCCGGCGTCGTAGAGGAAGCCGCCCTCGCTGACGTAGCTGGATCCCGCGCTGTCGGGGTCGGCGTCGTACAGCGACTCGACGTCCCAGCCGCGGTCGACCGGGAAGGCGGAGATGGTGTCCTCGCCGTTCGCGACGAGCCGCCACAGGTCCTCGGGGGTCTGCACGCCTCCGGGGTAGCGGCAGCTCATCGCGACGATGGCGATGGGCTCCTCGTTCTTCTCCTCCACCTCGCGCAGCCGCCTGCGGGCCTGGCGCAGGTCGGCGGTCGCCCGCTTGAGGTAGTCGCGAAGCTTGTCCTCGTTCTCCATTGCGTGGGCTCCATGCCTCAGAGGCGGTCGTTCCGGTCGGTCGTCGTCCGGGCGGGGCGGCGCGCCCGGCCGGGTCTCCGGTGGCGCGGATGGGTCGTGGGGCGGGTGGGGCGGCAGGAAGGGTCAGGAGGAGCCGAGTTCCTCGTCCAGCAGGTCGAAGAGCTCGTCGTCCGTGGCGGTCTCGAGGTCGCCGTCGTCGTCGGCCGTGTCAGGGGCCGTGCCGCCGGCTTCCTGCGCGTCCTTCCACTTGGCCAGGAGGGCCTGCAGGCGCATCGTGATCCGCGAAGCGGTGACGCTGTCCGCGTCGGACGCGCCCAAGGCCTCCTCGAGCCGGTCGAGTTCGCCGAGGACCGACGGCCCGTCGTCGAGGGGCAGCGCGGAGCGCAGGTAGCCGCTCAGCGCTTCGGGGGTCGGGTAGTCGAAGATCAGCGTGGCGGGCAGCCTCAGCCCGGACGCGGCTCCGAGGCGGTTGCGCAGCTCCACCGCGGTCAGCGAGTCGAAGCCCAGTTCCTTGAAGGCGCTGCCGGGTTCGATGGCGCCGGATCCGCTGTGGCCGAGGACCTGGGCCACCTGGGTACAGACCAGGTCGAGGAGGACCCGGTCCCGTTCGGCGGAGGGCAGTTGGGCGAGCCGCAGCGCGAGCGAGTCCGGGGTCGGCGCCGACGCGTCGCCCGCCCGGCGCCGCGCGGTGCCGCGGAGCAGGCCGCGCAGCAGCGGCGGTGTCCAGTCGCCGACGGCCCTGCGCAGTTCGGCCAGGTCGAGCCGGGCGGGGACCAGGAGGGACGCGGTCGCTTCCTCCCCGGCGGCACCGGGCAGGGCGGCGTCGAACAGGGCCAGGCCCTCCGCCGGGGAGAGCGGCAGCATGCCGCCGCGGCCCAGGCGCCGCCGCTCGGCCGCGTCGAGCGTCCCGGCCATGCCGGCCTCGTCGTCCCACAGGCCCCAGGCCAGCGAGACCGCCGTGAGTCCCTGCGCCCTTCGGTGCTGGGCGAGGGCGTCGAGGAAGGTGTTGCCCGCCGCGTAGTTGGCCTGTCCGGCGTTGCCGAGGACACCGGCGGCCGAGGAGAACAGGACGAACGCCGACAGGTCCAGGTCGCGGGTCAGGTCGTGCAGGTGCCAGGCCGCGTCGACCTTGGGCCGCAGGACGCGCCGCAGCCGGTCCGGGGTCAGCGCCTCGACCGTTCCGTCGTCCAGGACACCGGCCGCGTGCACGACCGCGGTGAGCGGGTGCTCCGCGGGGATGCCGGCCAGTACGGTGGCGAGCGCGTCGCGGTCGGCCACGTCGCACGCCGCCCAGGTCACCTCCGTGCCGGATGCGCCCAGTTGCTCCGTGAGCTCCGCCGCGTTCTCCGCCCCCGCGCCGCGCCGGCTCACCAGCAGCAGGCGCCGCACCCCGTGGACGTCCACCAGGTGCCGGGCGAGGAGTCCGCCCAGAGTGCCGCCGGCACCCGTGACCAGGACGGTGCCGTCCGGGTCGAAGGCGTCCGCCGATTGCGCGGGTGCGGTGGCGGCGCGCGCGAGGCGCGGCGTCCGTACGACGCCGTCCCGTACGGCCAGTTGCGTCTCGTCGGTGTCGAGCGCGGCGGTGAGCGCCCGGAGGGACGCGTCCTCGGAGTCGACATCGACCAGCACGAACCGGCCCGGGTGCTCGGCCTGCGCGGAACGGACCAGGCCCCACACCGCGGCGTGCGCCAGGTCTTCGACGTCCTCGTCGGCGTCCACGGCGACAGCACCCCGGGTGACGAGGGCCAGCCGCGACGCGGCGAACCGCTCGTCCGCCAGCCACTCCTGGACCAGCTCCAGCGCGGCGGTGACGGCGCTGTGCGTAGCGCGCGCAAGGTGGCCGGCGGTGGAGACGTCCGGCGCGAGGGCGACGAGGACGGTCTCCGGCACCTCGTCGGCCGGGACGGCGCCGATCTCTCGGTCGAGCGACGCCAGGTCCGGGTGGACGCTCTGCACGCCGAGGACGGCACCCAGCTTGAACGGGTCCCCGCCCAGCAAGGCCCAGCGGCCCGCGGCCTCCGGCTGCACGTCCCCAGACAGCGGCAGCACCGGCCAGTCGACCTGGAACAAGCTGTCCCGGAAGGCCCCACCGGGCCCGCCGGCACTGCCCGTGATCCCGTCCACGTTCAGCGGACGCAGGACGAGGGAGCCGACGCTGAGCACCGGCTGCCCCGTCTCGTCCGCGATCAGCAGGGAGACGGCGTCCTGTCCGGCCGGCGCCATGCGGACCCGCAGCGCGGAGGCGCCCACGGCGTGCAGCCGCACCGAGTCCCACGCGAAGGGCAGGCGGGCGCCCCGCTCGGCGCCGGGGAAGAAATCCCCGAGACCGGCCGCGTGCAGGGCCGAGTCCAGCAGCGCCGGATGGAGCCCGAACCGCGCGCCCTCCGGCCGGTCGTCGTCGGCGAGGGCGACTTCGGCGCAGACCTCGCCGTCGCCGAGCCGCCAGGCGCGCCGCAGGTTGCGGAACGCCGGACCGTACTCGAGGCCCATCGCGTCGAAGGACGCATAGAGCTCGTCCACGTCGCAGGGCTCGGCCCCGGCGGGCGGCCACGCGGCCGCTTCCTCCGCCGCGGGCGTCCCCTCGGTCGCGACCGCCAGGAATCCGCCCGCGTGCCGGGTCCAGGGCTCGTCCGCCGCGGACTCCTCCGGCCGCGAGTACACGTGGAAGGCGCGCCGCCCCGCCGCCTCGGGCTCCGCCACGGTGAGCCGGAGCTGCACGCCGCCCGTCTCGGGCAGCACCAGCGGCGCTTCCAGCGTCAGGTCCTCCAGCAGATCGCAACCCGCGTGGTCCCCGACGCGCACGGCCAGTTCGACGAGCGCGGCCCCGGGCAGCAGCGCGGTGCCCGCGACGCGGTGGTCGGCCAGCCAGGGGTGGGTGCGCAGGGAGATCCGGCCGGTGAAGAGGAACCCGTCGGAGTCGGGCAGCTCGACCGCCGCGCCGAGCAGCGGGTGATCCGCGCTGCCGAGGCCCGCGGACGTCACATCGCCGCTCAGGGCGTGTGCGGGGGCCTCCAGCCAGTAGCGCTGCCGCTGGAAGGCGTAGGTGGGCAGGTCGACGCGCCGCGCGCCGGTCCCGGCGAAGTAGGTCTGCCAGTCGACCGCGACGCCCCGGGTGTGGGCGTGGGCGAGGGCGGTGGTGACGGTCTCGGCCTCGGGGCGCGAGGAGCGCAGCACCGGGGCGAAGACGGCGTTCTCGCCGGTCAGGCACTCCTGGGCCATGGCGGAGAGGACTCCGTCGGGGCCGAGTTCGAGGTAGGTGGTGACGCCTGCGGCCTCCAGGGCGCGGATGCCGTCGAGGAAGCGGACGGCTTCGCGGACGTGGCGGACCCAGAAGTCGGGCGAGGTCATCTCGTCGCTGACGACGGTGCCGGTGAGGTTGGAGACGACGGGGATGCGCGGGGCGGCGTAGGCCAGGCCCGCGGCGACCTCGCCGAATTCCGCCAGCATGCCGTCCATGTGCGGCGAGTGGAAGGCGTGACTGACCGTCAGCCGCTTCGACCTGCGGTCCGGGAACAGTTCCACGACGGCCGTGGCCGTGTCCTCGTCACCCGCGATGACGACCGAGCGCGGCCCGTTGACGGCGGCGATGCTCACGCGGTCGTCCAACACCGGCAGGACCTCGTCCTCGGCCGCCTCCAGCGCGATCATCACGCCGCCGGAAGGCAGCGCCTGCATCAGCCGTCCGCGCGCCTCGACCAGCGTGCAGGCGTCCTCCAGGGACAGCACTCCGGCGACATGCGCTGCGGCGATCTCGCCGATGGAGTGGCCGGAGAGGAAGTCGGGCTTCACACCCCAGCTCTCCAGCAGCCGGAACAGCGCCACTTCCACCGCGAACAGTGCCGGCTGCGTGGAGGCGGTCTCGTTCAGCAGCTCGGCGTCGTCGCCGAACAGCACATCCTTCAGCGGCGCATCGAGGTGTGCGCAGACCGCGTCCAGGGCGTCCGCGAACACGGGACAGGCGGCGTACAGCTCGCGGCCCATGCCGAGGCGCTGGCTGCCCTGCCCGGTGAAGAGGAAGGCCACCTTGCCCGCCGCCGCCGTGCCCTGTGTCACTGCCGCGCTCGCCTCGCCGGCTGCCAGCGCTTCGAGCGCGGCGAGGAATCCCTCGCGGTCCTCGGCGACGACCACTGCGCGGCGGTCCAGCGCGGTACGGGTCGTGGTCAGGGACCAGCCGATGTCGGCCGGGGTCACGTCCGCGTTGTCGAGGGCGAACGCCCGCAGCCGTGCGGCCTGTTCGCGGAGGGCCTCGACGGACTTCCCGGACAGGGTCCAGGGAAGCGGGCCGGTCGGCCGCTCCGGTTCCTGCGGCTGTACGGGCGTGGGTTCGGGGGCCTGTTCGATGATGGCGTGGGCGTTGGTGCCGCTGAAGCCGAACGAGGACACCGCGGCGCGGCGCGGACGGCCGGTCTGCGGCCAGTCCCTCTGCTCGGCCAGCAGCGACACCGCGCCCTCGGACCAGTCCACGTGCGGGGACGGCTCATCCACGTGCAGCGTCCGCGGCAGCACACCGTGCCGCATCGCCATGACCATCTTGATGATGCCCGCCACGCCGGCCGCGGCCTGCGTGTGACCCATGTTCGACTTGATCGAACCCAGCCACAGCGGCTGCTCGTCACCGTGCTCCTGGCCGTAGGTCGCCAGCAGCGCCTGCGCCTCGATCGGGTCACCCAGCGTCGTACCCGTGCCGTGCGCCTCGACCACGTCGATCTCGGCCGCGCTCAACCGGGCATTGGCCAGCGCCTGCCGGATCACCCGCTGCTGCGACGGACCGTTCGGCGCCGTCAGACCATTGCTCGCACCATCCTGGTTCACCGCCGAACCCCGCACCACCGCCAGCACCGGATGCCCCTTGGCACGCGCGTCCGACAGCCGCTCCACGACCATCACACCCGCACCCTCGGCCCAGCCCGTCCCATCAGCGTCCGCCGAAAACGCCTTGCACCGACCGTCGGACGCAAGACCCCGCTGCCGACTGAACTCCACAAACGCCGCCGGCGTCGCCATCACCGTCACACCACCGGCCAGCGCCAGATCACACTCACCACTCCGCAGCGCCTGCACCGCCAGATGGAGTGCCACCAAGGACGAGGAGCACGCGGTGTCCACCGTGACCGCCGGGCCCTCAAGACCGAAGGCGTACGACAACCGGCCCGAGATGACACTCGCCGCGTTGCCGGTCCCGACGAAGCCCTCAACACCCTCCGGCAGCACGCTCAGCCGGGACGCGTAGTCGTGGTACATCACACCCGCGAAGACACCCGTCCGGCTGCCCCGCATCGTCGTCGGGTCGATCCCGGCGCGCTCGAACGCCTCCCATGACGTCTCCAGCAGCAACCGCTGCTGCGGATCCATCGCCACCGCCTCACGCGGCGAGATCCCGAAGAAGGCCGGGTCGAAGTGACCCGCATCCCGGACGAAGCCGCCCTCCCGCGCGTAGCTCGTCCCCTGCTGATCGGGATCGGCGTCGAACAACGCCTCCACATCCCAACCACGATCCTCAGGGAACCCCGAAATCGCATCCCGGCCCTCAAGGACCAGCCGCCACAGATCCTCCGGACTCTCCACCCCACCCGGATAGCGACAGCCCAGACCCACGATCGCGATCGGCTCGTCGTCGCGCGGAGCGACGGGCACAGCCGCAGTCACCACGGCTTCCGTACCGACCAGTTCGCCCCGCACGTACTCCGCGAGAAGCGCGGCGGTCGGGTAGTCGAAGACCAGTGTGGCGGGCAGGCGCTGCCCGATGGCAGCGGCAAGCCGGTTGCGCAGCTCGACGGCGGTCAACGAGTCGAAGCCCAGCTCACGGAACGACCGATCCGGCTCCACCCCCTCCGGACCCGCGTAACCGAGCACCGCCGCGACCTCGGAGCGCACCAGCTCCAGGACGTGAGCTTCCTGCTCGGCAACGGACAGTCCGGCCAGGCGCTCGGCCACGGACCCGGTGCCGGCCTTCGCGGCACGGCGGGCCGGGACGCGGACCAGACCGCTCAGCAGCGACGGCAGCACCCCGCCGCCCGAAGCCTGGGAGCGCAGGGCCGCCAGGTCGAGCTTCAGCGGTACGAGCACGGCCGTCGGCGAGGCGGCCGCGGTGTCGAAGAGGGCCAGACCCTCCTGCTCGGTCAGGGCATTCACGGCGCCCCGTCCGGAACGCGACAGCTCGCCGGCCATGCCGCCGTCCCACAGGCCCCACGCCAGCGACGTCGCCGCCAGACCCCGCGACCTGCGGTGCGCGGCCAGCGCATCCAGGAAGGAGTTTGCCGCCGCGTAGTTCGCCTGACCCGCATTGCCGAACACACCGGCAGCCGAGGAGAACAGCACGAACGCCGACAGATCCATACCCTGCGTCAGCGCGTGCAGGTTCCACGCCGCATCCACCTTCGGCCGCAGCACCGACGACAGACGCTCCGCCGTCAGCGACCCGACCACACCGTCGTCCAGGACACCCGCGATGTGCACCACCGCCGACAACGAACGCCCCGCCAGTAGCCCAGCCAGGGCATCCCGGTCGGCCACATCGCACGCCGCCCACGACACCGACGCACCCAGACCCGCCAGTTCAGCGGTCAGGTCCTCAGCACCAGGGGCGTCCCCACCCCGCCGGCTCACCAGCAGCAGATCCCGCACCCCGTACTCGGACACCAGATGACGCGCGAACAAACCGCCCAGCTCACCACTGGCACCCGTCACCAACACCGTGCCGTCCAGCACCAGCGCCCCGGCCTCCGGCTCCACCACCGCACGCACCAGACGCGGCACCAGGAACGTCCCCGTCCTGACCGCGACCTCCGGCTCACCCGAGCCCAACGCTGCAGTGACGGTCTCGGCGTCGATCTCGCCGTCGAGGTCGATCAGACCGAACCGGCCCGGATTCTCCGACTGCGCCGAACGGACCAGACCCCACACCGGGGCGTGCATCAGATCCGCGACCTCGTCACCCGGCACAGCAGCCACCGCACCCCGCGTCAGGAACACCAGACGCGACGCCGCGAACCGCTCGTCATCAAGCCACTCCTGCACCAGACCCAGCACACGACCGGACTCCGCATGCACCGCACCGGGAAGGTCGTCCGAAGCGGCCCGGTCCAGCGGTACCACCACGGCCTCCGGCACGGCCTGGCCGTCGCCCGCGAGGACGGCGAGTCCCGCGCTTCCGAGCCACTGCACCGTCGGCTGCCGGGTGTCCGACACGGGAGCCAGCGCCGTCCAGTCGACCTCGAACAGTGAATCCTGTCGTCGGTTGTCGTGCGCGGCGTCGATCTGGTCCGGCGAGACCGCGCGCAGCGCGAGCGACTCGACCGACACCACCGGGGCACCCGTCGGGTCCGCCAACTCCAACGACACCGCACCGTCCCCGGCCGACGCCACCCGCACACGGACCGACGACGCGCCGGCCGCATACAGCCGCACACCACTCCACGCGAACGGCAACCGCGCACCCTCATCCGAGCCCGCGAGAACACCACCCAGGGCCAAGCTGTGCAACACCGCATCCAGCAACGCCGGATGCACACCGAACGTGTCCGCGTCCCGCTGCGCCTCCTCCGGCACCGCCACCTCGGCGAACAGCTCGTCGCCGCGCCGCCACGCCGCACGCAGCCCCCGGAACAGCGGGCCGTACACAAGGCCCGCCGCATCCAACGCCTCGTACGCCGCATCGACCTCGACGGCACTCGCGCCGGCCGGAGGCCACACGGACAGATCGGCCGCACCCGGACGCACGTCGTCCGTCAGCACACCCACGGCGTGGCGGACCCACGGCGCGTCCGCGTCATCCGGACGGGAGTAGACCGCAACCGGACGACCGCCCGATCCGTCGACCTCCCCGACCACCACCTGCACCTGAACCGCGCCGGACTCCGGCAGGACCAAAGGCGCCGCAAGCGTCAACTCCGCCAGACCCGGGCAGCCCACCCGCTCACCGGCATGCAGAGCCAGCTCCACAAACGCCGTACCTGGCAACAACACCGACCCGAACACCACGTGATCAGCCAGCCACGCATGCGAACGCAACGACAACCGACCCGTGAACACCAGGCCGTCGGCGTCCGCGAGCGCGAGAGCCGCACCCAGCATGGGGTGGTCCGTCGCGCCGAGACCCGCGGACGTCACGTCCCCGGTCACGGCGAGCTCGGGGGCCTCCAGCCAGTACCGCTGCCGCTGGAAGGCGTAGGTGGGCAGATCGACGGTCTCAGCGCCGATGCCCGCGAAGTACGCCTGCCAGTCGACCGCGATGCCCCGGTTGTGGGCCTGGGCAAGTGCGGTGGTGACGGTCTCGGCCTCGGGGCGCGCAGAGCGCAGGACGGGCACGAAGGCCGCGCCTTCCCCGGCAACGCACTCCTGCGCCATCGCCGAGAGCACGCCGTCGGGGCCGAGTTCGACGTACGTGGTGACGCCCGCGGCCTCCAGGGCGCGGACGCCGTCGAGGAAGCGGACAGCCTCACGGACGTGCCGCACCCAGAAGTCCGCCGACGCCATCTCGTCCGTAACGACGGCACCGGTCAGATTCGAGACGACCGGAATGCGCGGCGCCGCGAACGTCAGCCCGGAAACGACCTCACGGAACGCCTCGAGCATGCCGTCCATGTGCGGCGAGTGGAATGCGTGACTGACCGTCAGGCGCTTCGACTTCCGGTCACCGAAGGACTCGACGATCGCGGCAGCGGCATCCTCGTCACCGGCAATCACCACCGACTGCGGACCGTTCACGGCCGCGATGCTCACGCGCTCGTTCAGCAGCGGCAGGACCTCGTCCTCCGAAGCCTGCACCGCGATCATCACACCACCCGAAGGCAGCGCCTGCATCAACCGCCCACGAGCCTCAACCAGCGTGCAAGCTTCCTCCAGGGACAGCACCCCGGCCACGTGGGCCGCGGCAATCTCGCCGATGGAGTGCCCGGACAGGAAGTCCGGCTTCACACCCCACGACTCCAGCAGCCGGAACAGCGCGACCTCCACCGCGAACAACGCAGGCTGCGCGAACTCCGTCCGGTCCAACACCTCAGCGTCATCACCGAACAGCACGTCCAGCCCCAGCCGCCCACCCACCGCGTCCAACGCCTGCGCGAACACCGGATAGGCCGCGTACAACTCACGCCCCATGCCCAGCCGCTGGCTCCCCTGACCGGTGAAGAGGAAGGCGAGCTTGCCGGTGCTCACGGTGTCCCGCGTGGCCGAGGGCGCCGAATCTCCGGCCTGCAGTGAGGCAAGGCCGCGCAGCAGTTCATCCCGGTCCGAGGCGACGACCGCCGCGCGGTGCTCGAAGGCGGTGCGCTGGGTGGCCAGGGAGGGGGCGACGGCGGCACTGACGTCGTCGGCGTCCTCGATGTGGGCGCGGAGCCGGGCCGCCTGGTCTCGCAGCGCGTCCGGGGTCTTCGCCGAAAGCACGTACGGCAGGACGTCCGTCGGGGCCTGCTCCCGTGCTTCAACCGGTGCGGGTTCGGGGGCCTGTTCGATGATGGCGTGGGCGTTGGTGCCGCTGAAGCCGAACGAGGACACCGCGGCGCGGCGCGGACGGCCGGTCTGCGGCCAGTCCCTCTGCTCGGCCAGCAGCGACACCGCGCCCTCGGACCAGTCCACGTGCGGGGACGGCTCGTCCACGTGCAGCGTCCGCGGCAGCACACCGTGCCGCATCGCCATGACCATCTTGATGATGCCCGCCACGCCGGCCGCGGCCTGCGTGTGACCCATGTTCGACTTGATCGAACCCAGCCACAGCGGCTGCTCGTCACCGTGCTCCTGGCCGTAGGTCGCCAGCAGCGCCTGCGCCTCGATCGGGTCACCCAGCGTCGTGCCCGTGCCGTGCGCCTCGACCACGTCGATCTCAGCGGCGGTAAGCCGGGCATTGGCCAGCGCCTGCCGGATCACCCGCTGCTGCGACGGCCCGTTCGGCGCCGTCAGACCATTGCTCGCACCATCCTGGTTCACCGCCGAACCCCGCACCACCGCCAGCACCGGATGCCCCTTGGCACGCGCGTCCGACAGCCGCTCCACGACCATCACACCCGCACCCTCGGCCCAGCCCGTCCCATCAGCGTCCGCCGAAAAGGCCTTGCACCGACCGTCGGACGCAAGACCCCGCTGCCGACTGAACTCCACAAACGCCGCCGGCGTCGCCATCACCGTCACACCACCGGCCAGCGCCAGATCACACTCACCACTCCGCAGCGCCTGCACCGCCAGGTGCAGGGCGACGAGCGAGGACGAGCACGCCGTGTCGACGGTGACGGCCGGACCTTCGAGGCCGAACGCATAGGAGAGGCGGCCCGAGATGACACTCGCGGCGTTGCCCGTGCCGAGGAAGCCTTCGACGCCCTCGGGGAGCACCGACAGGCGGGACGCGTAGTCGTGGTACATCACGCCGGCGAAGACACCCGTCCGGCTGCCCCGCATCGTCGTCGGGTCGATGCCTGCGCGCTCGAACGCCTCCCATGACGTCTCCAGCAGCAACCGCTGCTGCGGATCCATCGCCACCGCCTCACGCGGCGAGATCCCGAAGAAAGCGGGGTCGAAGTGACCCGCATCGCGAACGAAGCCACCCTCCCGCGCGTAACTCGTCCCCTGCTGATCGGGATCCGCGTCGAACAACGCCTCCACATCCCAGCCACGATCCTCAGGGAACCCGGAAATCGCATCCCGGCCCTCAAGAACGAGCCGCCACAGATCCTCCGGACTCTCCACCCCACCCGGGTAGCGGCAGCCCAGACCCACGATCGCGATCGGCTCGTCGTCACGGACCGGGACGGCGACCGGTGCCACCGCTGCCGGGGCAGCTCCGACGAGCTCCCCTCGCAGGTGCTCGGCCAGGACCACGGAGGTCGGGTAATCGAAGACCAGTGTGGCGGGCAGGCGCAGCCCGATCGCCGCACCGAGCCGGTTGCGCAGCTCGACGGCGGTCAGCGAGTCGAAGCCCAGCTCACGGAACGACCGATCCGGCTCCACCCCCTCCGGACCCGCGTAACCGAGCACCGCCGCGACCTCGGAGCGCACCAGCTCCAGGACGTGAGCCTTCTGCTCGGCAACGGACAGTCCGGCCAGGCGTTCCGCCTCCGGCCCCGCGCCGACAGCCTTCGCGGCGCGACGGGCCGGGACGCGGACCAGACCGCTCAGCACCGGCGGCAGCATCCCGCTGGCCGCCTGCGTGCGCAGCGCGCCCAGGTCCAGCTTCACCGGTACGAACTCCGCGTCCTGCGAAGCGGCGGCCGCGTCGAACAGGGCCAGGCCCTCTTCCTCCGACAGGGCGTTCACGGCACCGCGTCCGGAGCGCGACACCTCGCCGGCCATGCCGCCGTCCCACAGCCCCCACGCCAGCGACGTCGCCGCCAGGCCCTGCGCCCTGCGGTGCGCGGCCAGCGCGTCCAGGAAGGAGTTGGCCGCCGCGTAGTTCGCCTGCCCCGCATTGCCGAACACACCGGCAGCCGAGGAGAACAGCACGAACGCCGACAGATCCATACCCTGCGTCAGCGCGTGCAGGTTCCACGCCGCGTCCACCTTCGGCCGCAGCACCGACGACAGACGCTCCGCCGTCAGCGACCCGACCACACCGTCGTCCAGGACACCCGCGATGTGCACCACCGCCGACAACGAACGCCCCGCCAGTAGCCCAGCCAGGGCATCCCGGTCGGCCACATCGCACGCCGCCCACGACACCGACGCACCCAGACCCGCCAGTTCAGCGGTCAGGTCCTCAGCACCAGGGGCGTCCCCACCCCGCCGGCTCACCAGCAGCAGATCCCGCACCCTGTACTCGGACACCAGATGACGCGCGAACAACCCACCCAGCGCACCACTGGCACCCGTCACCAACACCGTGCCGTCCAGCACCAGCGCCCCGGCCTCCGGCTCCACCACCGCACGCACCAGACGCGGCACCTGCACCGTGCCTTCACGGGCGCGCATCTCCGACTCCCCCGCGGCCAGGGCGGCAGCAACTGCCGCCACGGGCAGCGCAGTCAGGTCGTCGACATCGACCAGGCCGAACCGGCCGGGGTGCTCGGTCGCGGCGGAACGGACCAGGCCCCAGACCGCCGCGCCGACAAGGTCCTCGGCCGCCGTAGCCCCCCGGGTGACGAACACGAGGCGGGAGTCGGCAAAGCGGTCCTCCTCCAGCCAGGCCTGCACGAGGGCAAGCGCCCGGGCGGCCCCGGCGTGCACCGCTTCCCGCACTTCGCCCTCGGCCTCTCCGAGGGTGACGAACACCAGGTCCGGCACGGCGTCGGACGCATCGGCCAGGGCAGCCAGGTCGGTGTGGATCGGGCCGTCCAGACCCGGTATCCCGGCGCCCACGACCGCCCACCTGGCCGTCACCGACGGTGAAGTACGCTCCCGCTCGGCCGGACGTCCGGTCCATTCGAGCCGGTAGAGAGAGTGCTGACGGTTGTCGTGTACGGCGTCGATCTGGTCGGGCGAGACCGCGCGCAGCGCGAGCGACTCGACCGACACCACCGGGGCACCCGTCGGGTCCGCCAGCTCCAGCGACACCGCACCGTCCCCGGCCGATGCCACCCGCACCCGGACCGACGACGCGCCAGCCGCGTACAGCCGCACACCACTCCACGCGAACGGCAGCCGCGCACCCTCATCAGCGCCGATGAGAACACCACCCAGCGCCAGGCTGTGCAGCACCGCGTCCAGCAAGGCCGGATGCACACCGAACCCCTTGGCGTCACCGTGCAACTCCGCGGGGAGCGACACCTCCGCGAACAGCTCGCCGTCACGCCGCCACGCCGCACCGAGCCCCTGGAACAGGGGGCCGTACGTGAGACCGGCGGCGTCCAGCACCTCGTACGCGCTCGCCGCGCTCACGGCGGTGGCTCCGGCGGGGGGCCACACGGACAGGTCGGTCGCCTCAGCCAGGATGCCCTCCGTCAGCAAGCCCGCCGCATGGCGAACCCAGGCCCCGTCGTCACCGTCCGGACGGGAGTAGACCGCAACCGGACGACCGCCCGATCCGTCGACCTCCCCGACCACCACCTGCACCTGAACCGCACCCGACTCCGGCACGACCAAAGGCGCCGCAAGCGTCAACTCCGCCAGATCCGGGCAGCCCACCCGCTCACCCGCATGCAGAGCCAGCTCCACGAACGCCGTCCCCGGCAACAACACCGACCCGAACACCACGTGATCAGCCAGCCACGCATGCGAACGCAACGACAACCGACCCGTGAACACCAGGCCGTCGGCATCGGCCAGGGTGACGGACGCGCCCAGCAGGGGGTGCCCAGCGGCGGCAAGCCCGAGCCCCGCGGCGTCTCCGGGAAGCGGGTGGGCGGCGTCGGGCCAGTAGCGGGCGCGCTGGAAGGCGTAGGTGGGCAGGTCGACCCGCTGCGCACCGGTGCCGGTGAAAAGGGCCTCCCAGTCCACGGCCGCACCACGAACGTGCAGGTGGGCCAGGGCGGTGAGAACGGTTTCGGCCTCCGGTCGGCCACCGCGCAGTGCCGGGGCGAAGCCCGCTCCGTCGACGGTCACGCACTCCTGCGCCATGGCCGACAGGACGCCGTCGGGGCCGAGTTCGAGGTACGTGGTGACGCCCGCGGCCTCCAGGGCGCGGACGCCGTCCAGGAAGCGCACGGTCTCACGGACGTGCCGCACCCAGAAGTCCGCCGAAGCCATTTCATCGGTGACCACGGCGCCCGTCAGGTTCGACACGACCGGGATGCGCGGGGCCCCGTACGACAGCCCGGACACCACCTCACGGAACGCGTCCAGCATCCCGTCCATGTGCGGCGAATGGAATGCGTGACTGACCGTCAGACGCTTCGACTTGCGATCCCCGAACGACTCCACGATCGCGACCGCGGCATCCTCATCACCCGCGATCACCACCGCCTGCGGGCCATTGACGGCCGCGATGCTCACGCGCTCGGTCAGCAGCGGCAGAACCTCGTCCTCCGACGCCTGCACCGCGATCATTACACCGCCCGCGGGCAGCGCCTGCATCAACCGACCACGAGCCTCGACCAGCGTGCACGCGTCTTCCAGGGACAGCACCCCGGCCACATGCGCGGCAGCGATCTCACCCACCGAATGCCCCGACACGAAGTCCGGACGCACGCCCCAGCCCTCCAGCAGCCGGAACAGCGCCACCTCGATCGCGAACAGTGCCGGCTGCGCGAACTCCGTACGGTCCAACGCCTCCGCGTCATCACCGAACAGCACATCCAGCCCGAGCCGCCCACGCACCGCGTCCAACGCCTCGGCGAACACCGGACAGGCCGCGTACAACTCACGCCCCATCCCCAGCCGCTGACTCCCCTGCCCCGTGAAAAGGAACGCCGTGCGGCCGCCCTTGCTGACCGTGCCGGCCGTGAGCCCGGGAGCGGGGTGGCCGTCGGCAAGGCCGTCGAGCGCGGCGGCGAGCGACGCGTCGTCCGAAGCGACGACGACGGCGCGGTGGTCGAAGGCGGCCCGGCCCGTGGTCAGGGAGTACGCGAGGTCGTGGAGGGAGGTGCCCGGGTGGGCGGCCAGGTGTGCGCGCAGGGCGCGGGCCTGGGCCGCCAGGGCGTCGGTGCTGCGGCCGGAGAGCCGCAGCGGCAGGGGGCCGTGCGAGGCAGTGCTCTCAGGCAGGGCAGGGGCGGCAGGAGCCTGCTCGATGATCGTGTGGGCGTTGGTGCCGCTGATGCCGAACGACGACACGCCGGCCCGGCGCGGACGGCCCGTCTCGGGCCAGGCGACGGCCTCCGTCAGCAGGGACACCGCGCCCGTCGACCAGTCCACGTGCGCCGAGGGCTCGTCGGCGTGAAGCGTCCTGGGGAGCACGCCGTGGCGCATCGCCATGACCATCTTGATGATGCCCGCGACACCCGCCGCGGCCTGCGTGTGGCCGAAGTTGGACTTGATCGAGCCCAGCCACAGCGGCTGTTCGCCGCCGCGCTCCTGGCCGTAGGTCGCCAGCAGCGCCTGCGCCTCGATGGGGTCGCCCAGCGTCGTGCCGGTGCCGTGCGCCTCCACGGCGTCCACGTCCGCCGCGGTCAGTCCGCCACTTGCCAGGGCGGCACGGATGACGCGCTGCTGGGACGGGCCGTTGGGGGCGGTCATGCCGTTGCTGGCGCCGTCCTGGTTGATCGCCGAACCCCGCACCACCGCGAGCACCGGGTGGCCCTTGGCGCGCGCGTCGGACAGGCGTTCCACCAGCAGCATGCCGGCGCCCTCGGCCCAGCCGGTGCCGTCGGCGTCGGCGGAGAAGGCGCGGCAGCGACCGTCGGCGGACAGGCCGCGCTGACGGCTGAAGCCGACGAAGGTGCCGGGGGTGGCCATGACGGTGACGCCGCCCGCGAGGGCCATGTCGCATTCGCCGTTGCGCAGCGCCTGGACGGCGAGATGCAGGGCCACCAGCGACGAGGAGCACGCCGTGTCGATGGTGACGGCGGGTCCTTCGAGGCCGAAGGTGTACGAGACGCGGCCCGAGGCGATGCTGCCGGTGCTGCCCGAGCCGAGGGAGCCGTCGGCGCCGTCGGCGCTGCGTTCGAGGAGCGTGGCGTAGTCGTGGTACATCACGCCCGCGAAGACACCGGTCCGGCTGCCGCGCATCGTGGCCGGGTCGATGCCGGCCCGCTCGAACGCCTCCCAGGTGGTCTCCAGCAGGAGCCGCTGCTGCGGGTCGGTGCCGACGGCGTCGCGCGGGCTGATGCCGAAGAAGGTGGGGTCGAACGCGGCGGCGTCGTGGAGGAAGCCGCCGTGCCGGGTGTACGAGGTGCCGGGGTGGTCCGGGTCGGGGTCGTACAGGGCGTCGAGGTCCCAACCGCGGTCCTCGGGGAAGCCGGAGACGGCGTCCTCGCCGTTCTCCAGCAGGTGCCACAGCTGCTCGGGGGTGGTGACGCCGCCGGGGAAACGGCAGCTCATCGCGACAATGGCGATCGGGTCGTCCGCGAGGGCGCCGTCGGTGACGGCTGCGCGGGCGAGGGCCGGGCGTGTGGCCGCGTCCGCCCCGGCCAGTTCCACGAGCAGGTGCCGGGCGAGGGAGAGCGAGGTGGGGTAGTCGAAGATCAGGGTGGCGGGCAGCCGTCGGCCGACCGAGGCGCCGAGCCGGTTGCGCAGTTCGACGGCGGTGAGGGAGTCGAAGCCCAGCTCGCTGAAGGCGTTTTCGGGCTCGATGGCGTCCGGGGAGCCGTGGCCGAGGACATCGGCCACGTGGCCGCGGACGAGGTCGAGGAGCAGCCGCTCCCGCTCGGCCGGGTCGAGTGCGACGAGCCGCTGCTCCAGGGCGGTTGCGGCGGAGCTGCCGGCTGCGGCACGGTCCCCGGAACTGGCGACGAGGCGCCTGGCGGGGCCGCGGACGAGGCCGCGCAGCAGGGGTGCGACGTCGGTGCCGCGCGCGCCGTGGGTCAGGGTCAGTCGCATGGGCACGAGCAGACCGCGGGGGGAACCGCCGCCATCGCTTCCCCCGGTACCGAGGGCGTCGGCGAGGTCGAGGAGCGCAAGCCCTTCGGCGGCCGTGAGGCCCTCTACGCCGCCGCGCTTCATGCGGTCCAGGTCGGCCTGGTCGAGCCGGCCCGCCATGCCGTCGGTGTCCGCCCACAGGCCCCAGGCGAGCGAGGTGGCGGGCAGGCCGTGGGCGCGCCGGTGCTGGGCGAGGGCGTCCAGGAAGGCGTTGGCGGCGGCGTAGTTGCCCTGGCCAGGCGCGCCGAAGACGCCCGCAGCCGACGAGAAGAGGACGAAGGCGGCGAGGTCGAGGCCGCGGGTGAGCTCGTGCAGGTTGAGGGCGGCGTCGGCCTTGGGACGCAGGACGCCGGAGAGGCGCTGCGGCGTGAGGGAGTCGATGATGCCGTCGTCGAGGACACCCGCGGTGTGGACGACAGCGGTGAGCGGACGCTCCGCGGGTACGGCCGCCAGCACCTCCGCCAGCGCGTCACGGTCGGCGGCGTCGCACGCCGCCCACGTCACCGAGGCACCCAACACGTCCAGCTCAGCGGTCAGTTCGCCGGCACCGGGCGCGTCGGAGCCGCGCCGGCTGAGCAGCAGCAGGTGCCGCACGCCGCGCTCCGCCACCAGGTGACGGGCCACCAGCCCGCCCAGGGTGCCGGTCGCGCCGGTGACCAGCACCGTCCCCTCGGCGTCGAACGCGGGAGCCGAGGCCTCGGCGGGCACGGCGACCCGGGTGAGGCGGGGGGCGTGCACGATGCCGTCACGCAGGGCGAGTTGGGGTTCACCGGTGGCGAGCGCGCCGGGCAGGGCGGCCAGCGACGCGTCGGTGCCGTCGGTGTCGACGAGCACGAAGCGCCCGGGGTTCTCGGACTGCGCGGAGCGCACCAGACCCCAGACGGCGGCGTGGCCCGGGTCGGGGACGCCGTCGTCGTGGCGGGCGGCGAGGGCACCTTCGGTGAGCAGGACGAGCCGGGTGTCGGCGAAGCGGTCCTCCGCCGCCCAGGACTGGAGCAGGGCGAGCGTGCGGTGCGCGGCCTCGTGGACGGCCTCGGCGGTGAGCGCCGCCGGGGCGGCGTGCGGAACGAGGACGGTGCCGGGCACGGGGGCGCCCGCATCGCGGGCCTCGATCAGCGCGGCCGTCGAGGCGTGCCGGGTGCCGGGCAGGACCGGGAGCTCGCCGGAGGCCGGGCCGGTGAGCACGGCCCAGTCTTCGGCCGTCGTCGCGGGGGTGTCGAGGGGCATCCAGTCCACGGCGAACAGGGCGTCGCGGTGGCCGCCGTACCCGGTGCCGAACTGTCCGGCGGAGACCGGGCGGAGGGTGAGCGAGGCGACGTCGGCGACCGGCCTGCCGTCCTCGTCGGCGAGCGCCAGTGACACGGCCTCGGGGCCGGCCGCCGTCAGCCGTGCGCGCAGCACCGAGCCGCCCACGGCGTGCAGGGCGACGCCGTTCCAGGAGAAGGGCAGCCGGCCGCGGCCGGTGTCCTCGACGAGTCCGGCGAGGCCGATGGTGTGCAGGGCGGCGTCGAGCAGGGCGGGGTGCAGGCCGAAGCGTGCGGCGTCGGCGCGCTGTTCGTCGGCGAGGGCGAGTTCGGCGTACGTCGTCCCGTCGGTGTCGCGCCAGGCGGCGCGCACGCCCTGGAAGGCGGGTCCGTACTCCAGGCCCGCTTCGGCGAGTCCGGCGTACAGGTCGGTCACGGGCACGGCGGTGGTGCCGGCCGGCGGCCACACCTCCGGGGCGAAGCCGGGGGCGGGGGCGCCGGTGGTGAGGACGCCGTCGGCGTTGAGCGTCCACGGTGCGTCGTTCGCGGTGTCCTGCGGGGTGTCCCCGGCCGGTTCGGGCCGGGAGTGCACGCCGAGGGTGCGGCGGCCCGTGGCGTCCGGCGCCCCGACCCACACCTGGACCTGGACGGCGCCGTCGTGCGGCAGCACCAGCGGCGCGTGCAGGGTGAGTTCTTCCAGCAGGTCGCAGCCCACCTGGTCGCCGGCGCGGATCGCGAGTTCCACGAAGGCGGTGCCGGGCAGCAGGACCGTGCCGTGGACGGTGTGGTCGGCCAGCCACGGGTGGGTGTCCAGGGAGAGGCGGCCGGTGCAGAGGAAGCCGTCGAGGCCGGCGAGCGCGACGGCGGCGCCGAGCAGCGGGTGGTCGGCGGCGCCGAGTCCGGCGGCCGAGACGTCCCCGGCGGGGCGGCCGGCGTCGAGCCAGTACGCCTCGCGCTGGAAGGCGTAGGTGGGCAGGTCGACGCGCCGGGCGCCGCTGCCCGCGTAGTAGGCGTCCCAGGCGACGGGCACGCCGCGGACATGGAGCCGGGCGAGGGCGGCCGTGGCGGTCGCCGTCTCGGGCCGGCCGGTGCGGAGCAGGGGGACGAACGCGGCCGTCTCGCCGACCGGGCCCTCCTGGGCCATGGCGGACAGCACCGCGTCGGGGCCGAGTTCCACGAAGTGCGTGACGTTGCGCCCGGCGAGGGTGCGGACGCCGTCGAGGAAGCGGACGGGCTCGCGGACGTGCCGCACCCAGAAGTCCGCCGAGCCCATCTCGTCGGTGACCACGGCTCCGGTCAGGTTCGAGACCACCGGGATACGCGGAGCCTCGAACGACAACCCGGAGACAACCGCACGGAACGCGTCCAGCATCCCGTCCATGTGCGGGGAGTGGAACGCGTGACTGACCGTCAAGCGCTTGGACTTGCGGCCCACGAACCAGGCGGCGATCTCCAGTGCCGCGTCCTCGTCACCGGCGATGACGACCGACTGGGGGCCGTTGACGGCGGCGATGCTCACCCGGTCGGTGAGCATCGGCAGGACCTCGTCCTCCGACGCCTGCAGCGCGATCATCACGCCGCCGCCGGGCAACGCCTGCATCAGCCGTCCGCGCGCCTCGACCAGCGCGCAGGCGTCCTCCAGCGACAGCACTCCCGCCACGTGTGCGGCGGCGATCTCACCCACCGAATGGCCGGACACGAAGTCCGGCTTCACACCCCACGACTCCAGCAGCCGGAACAGCGCCGTCTCGACGGCGAACAGCGCCGGCTGCGCGAACTCCGTACGGTCCAGCGCCGTGGCGTCGTCACCGAACAGCACGTCCCGCAGCGGTGCGCCGAGGTGCGAGCAGACCTCGTCCAGCGCCCGCGCGAACACCGGATACGTCCGGTACAACTCCCGCCCCATGCCGAGCCGCTGACTCCCCTGCCCCGTGAACAGGAACGCCGTCTTGCCCGCGACCGGGCGACCGCGCGTGACGCCGGGGAGGGTCGCGGTCGCCTCGTCGGCCCCCGCGTCCGCGAGGGACGCCAGTGCGTCGCGGAGCCCGGCCGGGTCGCCCGCGGCGAGGACGGCGCGGTGCTCGAAGTCGGAGCGTCCGGTGGCGAGGGAGTGGGCGATGTCCTGCGCCCCGAGATCGGGGTGGGCGGTCAGGTGGTCGCGCAGTCCGGCCGCCTGGGCGCGCAGGGCCGCGGGCGTCTTGCCGGAGAGGTTCCACAGCGGGGGCACGGGCACCGGGGCAGCGGTCTCCGGGGCCTCGGCGGCGTCGGCTTCGGGGGCCTGCTCGATGATCGTGTGGGCGTTGGTGCCGCTGATGCCGAACGAGGAGACGCCGGCCCGGCGCGGGTGGCCGGTCTCGGGCCACGCGACGGACTCGGTGAGCAGCGAGACCGCGCCCTCGGTCCAGTCGACGTTGGGCGTCGGCGCGTCGACGTGGAGGGTCTTCGGCACGACGCCGTGCCGCATCGCCATGACCATCTTGATGATGCCGGCGACACCGGCGGCGGCCTGCGTGTGACCGAGGTTGGACTTCACCGACCCGAGCAGCAGGGGCTGTTCGGGCGTGTGCTCCTGCCCGTAGGTGGCGAGCAGGGCCTGCGCCTCGATGGGGTCGCCGAGGGTGGTGCCGGTGCCGTGCGCCTCCACGACGTCGATCTGGCCGGCGGACAGGCGGGCGCCGGCGAGGGCGGCGCGGATGACGCGCTGCTGGGAGGGGCCGTTGGGCGCGGTCAGGCCGCTGCTGGCGCCGTCCTGGTTGACGGCGGAGCCGCGTACGACGGCCAGCACGGGGTGGCCGTTGCGCTGGGCGTCCGAGAGCCGCTCCAGCAGGAGCATGCCGGCGCCCTCGCCCCAGCCGGTGCCGTCGGCGGCGGCCGCGAACGACTTGCAGCGGCCGTCGCCGGCCAGGCCCCGCTGGCGGCTGAACTCGGTGAAGGTGCCGGGCGTCGACATCACCGTGACGCCGCCCGCCAGCGCCAGCGTGCACTCGCCGCCGCGCAGCGCCTGGGCCGCGAGGTGGAGCGCGACCAGCGAGGAGGAGCACGCGGTGTCGACGGTGACGGCCGGGCCCTCCAGGCCGAGGGTGTAGGCGATGCGGCCGGAGGCGATGCTGCCGGAGCTGCCGTTGCCGAGGAAGCCCTCGATCTCCTCGGGGACGCTGAACAACCGGGCGGCGTAGTCGTGGTACATGAGCCCGGCGAAGACGCCGGTGCGGCTGCCGCGCAGCGCGGCGGGGTCGATCCCGGCCCGTTCGAAGGCCTCCCACGAGATCTCCAGCAGCAGCCGCTGCTGCGGGTCCATGGCCAGCGCCTCGCGCGGCGAGATGCCGAAGAATCCTGGGTCGAAGTCGGCGGCGTCGTGGAGGAAGCCGCCGACCTTCTCGTAGGCGTCGATCCCGCTGTCGGGGTCGGGGTCGAAGAGGACGTCGGTGTCCCAGCCGCGGTCGGTGGGGTACGGGGAGACCGCGTCGCCGCCGTGGGCGACGAGCTCCCACAGCTGCTCGGGGGTGGCGACACCGCCGGGGTAGCGGCAGCTCATCGCGACGATGGCGATGGGCTCCTGGTCCTTCTCCTCCATCTCGCGCAGCCGCCGCCGCGCCTCGCGGAGGTCGGTGGTCGCCCGCTTGAGGTAATCGAGGTACTTCTCCTCGTTCACCATTTACGCCATCCCCGGGATCGAAGTCGGAAGGCTCGCGCGGAGCCGGTGGATCGGAGGCCGCGGGCCGGGCCGGGTCGTGTCGGGGAGCCGGCCGGCGCGGGGCGGTTCAGGACAGCCCCAGTTCGTCGTCGAGGAGGTCGAAGATCTCCTCGGCGGTCGCGGACTGGATCTGCCGCTCCTCGGCGGCGCTGTCCTGCGCACTGTGCGTTCCGTTCCACTTCGCCAGAAGGTCTCGCAGCCGGGACGTGATGCCGGCGCGTTCGATGTCGTCGGGGCCGACCGCCGCGAGGACCGCTTCGAGCCGGTCGAGTTCCGCGTGGACGGGCGGGCGTGCCTGGTCGTCGTGGCCGAGCCGCTCGCCGAGGTAGCGGGCGAGGGCTGCCGGGGACGGGTAGTCGAAGATGAGGGTGACCGGCAGCCGGAGTCCCGCGTGCGCGGTGAGCCGGTTGCGCAGGTCGACCGCCGTGAGGGAGTCGAAGCCCAGGTCGAGGAAGCCCCGGGCGGCGTCCACGTCGTCCGCGCCGCCGTGGCCGAGGACCGCGGCGACCTGGGTGCGGACCAGGTCCGTGAGCAGCTGGTCGCGTTCGTCGGCGGTGAGTCCGGCGAGGCGTGCCTCCAGGGACCCGGTGGCAGCGGCGCCGGGGCGGGTCCCGGCGGTGCTTCCGGTGCCGGCGGCACGGCGGGCCGGGGTGCGGACCAGGGAGCGCAGCAGCGGCGGCAGGGTGCCGTCGGCGGCCTGGGAGCGCAGGGCCGCCAGGTCGACGCGCATGGGCACGAGGACGGCGTCGTCGAGGGCGGTGGAGGTGTCGAAGAGGGACAGTCCCTCGTCGGGGGCGAGTCCGAGGACGCCGGAGCGGGCCATCCTGCTGAGGTCGGTGTCCTCCAGGGCTCCCGCCATGCCGCCTTCGGTGGCCCACAGGCCCCAGGCGAGGGAGGTGGCGGGCAGGCCGTGGGCGCGCCGGTGCTGGGCGAGGGCGTCCAGGAAGGCGTTGGCGGCGGCGTAGTTGCCCTGGCCGGGCGCGCCGAAGGATCCGGCGACGGACGAGAAGAGGACGAAGGCGGTCACCGCGCCGTCGGCGGTCAGCTCGTGGAGGTTCCACGCGGCGTCGGCCTTGGGCCGCAGGACGGTGTCGAGGCGCTGCGGGGTGAGGGAGTCGATGATGCCGTCGTCGAGGACTCCGGCGGTGTGGACGACGGCGGTCAGCGGACGCCCGGAGGGTACGGCCGCCAGCACCTCCGCCAGCGCCTCACGGTCCGCGGCGTCGCACGCCGCCCACGTCACCGCAGCGCCCGACGCGACGATGTCGGCGGTGAGTTCGGCGGCACCGGGCGCGTCGGAGCCGCGCCGGCTGAGCAGCAGCAGGTGCCGCGCACCGCGCTCCGCCACTAGGTAACGGGCCATCAGGCCGCCCAGGGTGCCGGTCGCTCCGGTGACCAGCACCGTCCCGTCGGGGTCGAAGGCGGGAGCCCCGGTCTCGGCGGCGTCGCGGGAGATGCGGCGCAGGCGAAACGCGTGGGCCTCGCCCGCCCGCAGGGCGAACTGGGGTTCGTCGGTGGTGAGCGCGGCGGGCAGGGCCGCCAGGGACGCGTCGGTGCCGTCGGTGTCGACCAGCACGAAGCGCCCGGGGTTCTCGGACTGCGCGGAGCGCACCAGACCCCAGACGGCGGTGTGAGCGAGGTCGGCGACGCGCTCGCTGTCGTCGGCGGCGACCGCGCCGCGGGTGACGAGGACGAGGCGTGCGCCGTCCAGCCGCTCCTCGGCGAGCCAGTCCTTGACCAGGGCGAGGGCGTGGTGGGCAGCCGTGCGTGCGCCCGCCGCGGGCGTGCCGTCGTCCGTGGCCGTCAGCGGTACGAGGACGACGTCCGGCGCCGGGGCGCCTGCCGCGAGCGCGGCGCGCAACGCGGGGAGTCCGGGGTGGGTCTCCAGGGACTCGCCGCCGACGCGCAGGGCGTTGGCGTCCTCGCCGAGGACGGTCCAGCGCTCGCCGGAGGGGATCGCGGCGGCCGGGAGGGGCAGCCTGGTCCATTCGACGCCGAACAGCGACTCGTGGTGGGCGGCCCGGTCCTCGCCGATCTGCCCCGCGGTGACGGGCCGCAGGACGAGGGAGTCGACGGAGGCGACCGGCGCGCCGGTCAGGTCCGCCAGGTCCAGGGCCACTCCCCCGGACTCCGCGGAGGTCAGGCGGACGCGGACGGCGGCGGCGCCGACCGCGTGCAGGCGTACACCGGTCCAGGCGAAGGGCAGGCGGGCGCCTTCCGCCTCGCCGTCGGCGGGCTCGCGCAGGCCGATGGCGTGCAGGGCCGCGTCGAGCAGTGCGGGGTGGATGCCGTACTCGGCGGCGTCGGTGGTGTGCTCCTCGCCGAGGGCGATCTCCGCGAACGTCTCGTCACCGCGCCGCCAGGCGGCCCGCAGGCCCTGGAACACCGGGCCGTAGCCGAGCCCGGCGGCCGCGGCGGCCGGGTAGAACGCCTCGGTGGGGACGGGCTCCGCGCCGGGCGGCGGCCACGCGGCCAGGTCCGGTGCGTCCGCGGCGGCGGTGGTGGGCGCGAGGATTCCGGCGGCATGCCGGGTCCAGGGCGTGTCGGAGTCCTCGTCGGCCCGCCGGGCGTAGAGGGCCAGGTTGCGCCGGCCCTCGTCGTCGGCTGCCTCCACCGCCACCTGCAGCTGGACGGCTCCCTGTTCGGGGAGGACGAGCGGTGCCTCGACGGTGAGTTCCTCCAGCGTGCCGCAACCGCACTCGCTGCCGGCGCGCAGGGCCAGTTCCACGAAGGCCGAACCGGGCAGCAGGACGGTGTCCATGACCGTGTGCTCGGCCAGCCACGGGTACGCGGCAAGCGACAGGCGCCCGGTGAGGACGAGCCCGTCGGAGGCGGGCAGTTCGACGGCGGCGCCGAGCAGCGGGTGGTCGGCGGTGCCGAGGCCGGCGGCCAGGACGTCCTCGGCGCCGAGGCCCACGTCGAGCCAGTAGCGCTTGCGCTGGAAGGCGTAGGTGGGAAGGGCGACGCGCCGGGCTCCGGTGCCCGCGAAGTACGCCTCCCAGTCGACAGTGGCGCCGTGGACGTGGGCGCGGGCGACGGCCGTGACGAGGGTCTCGGCCTCGGGCCGGTCGTGGCGCAGGACGGGGGCGAAGACCGCCTCGTCGCCGGTGTCGCCAGTGAGGCAGTCCTGGGCCATCGCGGACAGCACGCCGTCGGGGCCGAGTTCGAGGTAGGTGGTGACGCCAGCAGCTTCCAGGGCGCGCACGCCGTCGAGGAAGCGGACGGCCTCGCGGACGTGCCGCACCCAGAAGTCAGCGGAGCCCATCTCGTCGGTGACGACGGCCCCGGTGAGGTTCGAGACGACCGGGATGCGGGGGGCGTCGTAGACCAGGCCCTCGGCGAGCTTGCGGAAGTCCGCCAGCATGCCGTCCATGTGCGGGGAGTGGAAGGCGTGACTGACGCTCAGGCGCTTGGACTTGCGATCCGGGAACGACTCCGCGATCGCGACCGCCGCGTCCTCGTCACCGGCGATCACCACGGACCGCGGCCCGTTGACGGCGGCGATGCTCACCCGGTCGGTGAGCAGCGGCAGGACCTCGTCCTCCGAGGCCTGCAGTGCGATCATCACGCCCCCGGCGGGCAGCGCCTGCATCAGGCGGCCCCGGGCGGCGACCAGTTCGGCGGCGTCCTGGAGGGACAGCACGCCCGCGACGTGGGCGGCCACGATCTCGCCGACGGAGTGGCCAGCGACGAAGTCCGGCTTCAGACCGAGCGATTCGACGAGGCGGAACAGCCCGACCTCGACGGCGAAGAGCGCGGGCTGGGTCCAGCCGGTGCGGTCGAGCGGGTCCGCGTCGGCGGCGAACAGGACGTCCTTGAGCGGGCGGTCGAGGTGCCGGTCGAGTTCCGCGCAGACTTCGTCCAGGGCTGCCGCGAACACCGGGTGCGTCGCGTACAGCTCGCTGCCCATGCCGGGCCGCTGGCTGCCTTGGCCGGTGAAGAGAAAGGCCGTGCCGCCCGTGCGGGCGGTGCCGCGCAGCATTCCGGCGGTGTCCTCGCCGCGGGCGAGGGCGTCCAGGCCGCGAAGGAGGCCGTCGCGGTCCGCGGCGACGAGCGCGGCGCGCTGTTCCAGCGCGGAGCGGGTCGCGGCCAGGGAGTAGGCGATGTCGCCCGCGCCCTGGGCGGGTTCGTCGCGCAGGTGCGTGTACAGGCGGCGGGCCTGGGCGCGCAGCGCCTCCTCGCCGCGTGCCGACACGAGCACCGGGACGAGGCCGTCCTCGGCCTCCGCCTCGGGGGCGGGGGCGGGTTCGGGGGCCTGCTCGATGATGGCGTGCGCGTTGGTGCCGCTGATGCCGAAGGACGACACGCCGGCCCGCCGCGGGCGGCCGGTCTCGGGCCAGGCGGTCTGCTCGGTGAGCAGGGACACCGCGCCCGACGACCAGTCGACGTGCGGGGTGGGCTCGTCCACGTGGAGGGTCTTCGGTACGACGCCGTGCCGCATCGCCAGCACCATCTTGATGACGCCCGCGACACCGGCGGCGGCCTGCGTGTGACCGAGGTTGGACTTCACCGACCCGAGCAGCAGCGGGCGGTCGCCGGTGTGCTCCTGACCGTAGGTGGCGAGCAGGGCCTGCGCCTCGATGGGGTCACCGAGCGTGGTGCCGGTGCCGTGCGCCTCCACGACGTCGACGTCCTTCGCGGCCACACCGGCGCCCGCGAGGGCGGCGCGGATGACGCGCTGCTGCGAGGGGCCGTTGGGCGCGGTCAGGCCGTTGCTGGCGCCGTCCTGGTTGACGGCGGAGCCGCGCACGACCGCCAGGACCGGGTGGCCGTTGCGGCGGGCGTCGGAGAGGCGTTCCAGCAGGAGCATGCCGGCGCCCTCGCCCCAGCCGGTGCCGTCGGCGGCGGCCGCGAACGACTTGCAGCGGCCGTCGGCGGCCAGGCCCCGCTGGCGGCTGAACTCGATGAACGTACCCGGCGTGAACATCACGGTCACGCCGCCCGCCAGGGCCAGCGAGCACTCGCCGCGCCGCAGGGCCTGCGCCGCCAGGTGCAGGGCGACCAGCGAGGAGGAGCACGCGGTGTCGACGGTGACCGCGGGACCCTCCAGGCCGAAGGTGTACGAGACGCGGCCCGACACGACGCTGCTGGAACTGCCGGTGCCGAGGTAGCCCTCGACGCCCTCGGGCACGGCGTGCAGGCGCGCGCCGTAGTCGTGGTACATCACGCCGGCGAAGACGCCGGTGCGGCTGCCGCGTACGGAGGACGGCGCGATCCCGGCCCGTTCGAAGACCTCCCACGTGGTCTCCAGGAGCAGGCGCTGCTGCGGGTCCATGGCCAGCGCCTCGCGCGGCGAGATGCCGAAGAAGTGGGCGTCGAACTCGGCGGCGTCGTGCAGGAAGCCGCCGCCGCGGGCGTAGCTCGTGCCGCGGCTCTCGGGGTCGGGGTCGTACAGCGCCTCGGTGTCCCAGCCGCGGTTGCGCGGCAGGGGCGTGATGCCGTCCGCGCCGGCCGTCAGGAGCTCCCACAGGTCCTCGGGGCTGCGGACGCCTCCGGGGTAGCGGCAGCTCATCGCCACGATGGCGATCGGCTCGTCGTCGGCGGCCGCGGGCGCCGGGGCGGCCTCGGCCGCCGCGGGCGTGTCACCGGTCAGTTCGCCGCGCAGATGGCGGGCGAGGACGGTCGGGTCGGGGTAGTCGAAGATCAGCGTCGCGGGCAGGCGCAGCGCGGTCGCGGCGGCCAGCCGGTTGCGGAACTCGACCGCGGTCAGCGAGTCGAAGCCCAGTTCCTTGAAGGCGCGGCCCGGCTCGACGGACGCGGCGCCCGCGTGTCCCAGGGTCGCGGCGACCTCGGTGCGGACGAGGTCGAGCACGGCGCGGTCCCGCTCGGCCGCGGGCAGCGCGGAGAGCCGTGCCCGCAGTTCGGTCTGGGCCGCGCCGGTGGCGGCGGAGGCGTCGACGGTGCGCCGGGCCGTGCCGCGGACGAGGCCGCGCAGCAGCGGCGCGAGCGTTCCGGCCGCCGCCAGCACGCGCAGCGCCTCGGCGTCCACCCGCATCAGGGCGACGGACGGCTCGGGCAGGGTGAGCGCGGTGTCGAACAGCTCCAGGCCGTCGGCGGCGGTCAGCGGCGGCAGACCGGCGCGGCGCATCCGGTTGACGTCGGTGGCGGCGAGGGACCCGGCCATGCCGTCGGCGACGTCCCACAGACCCCAGGCCGTCGAGGTCGCGGGCAGTCCGCGGGCCCGGCGGTGCTCGGCGAGGGCGTCGAGGAAGGCGTTGGCGGCGGCGTAGTTGGCCTGCCCGGGGCCACCGAAGAGCCCGGAGGTGGACGAGAAGAGCACGAACGCGGTCAGGTCCGCGCCCTGGGTGAGCTCGTGGAGGTGGAGGGCGGCGTCGACCTTCGGGCGCAGGACGGCGGAGAGCCGCTGCGGGGTCAGCGAGGAGACGACGCCGTCGTCGAGGACGCCGGCGGTGTGCACGACGCCGGTCAGCGGGTGCTCGGCGGGCACTGCGGCGAGGACGGCGGCGAGCGCGTCCCGGTCGGCGACGTCGCACGCGGCCCAGGTCGCCTCGGCGCCGGAGGCGGCGAGGTCCGCGACGAGCGCGGCGGCGCCGGGCGCCTCCGCGCCGCGCCTGCCGACGAGCAGCAGCCGCCGCACGCCGTACCGGTCGGCCAGGTGCCGGGCGACGAGGCCGCCGAGCGCGCCGGTGGCGCCGGTGACGAGCACCGTGCCGTCGGGCCCGAAGGCGGGACCGCGGTCGCGGGCGTCGTCGTCCTGAGCGGTTGTGGCTGTCGTAGGGGTCGTGCGGTTCTCGACGCGTGCCAGGCGCGGCACGAGCACCGTGTCGCCGCGCAGGGCGAACCGCTCCTCGTCGCCGGCGAGGGCCGCCCGCAGGGCCCGACCGGTGCGGTCGTGGCCGTCGGCGTCGATGTCGACGAGGGCGATCCGGCCCGGGTTCTCGGTCTGCGCGGAGCGCAGCAGGCCCCACACGGTCGCCGCGGCCAGGTCGTCCACGCCGGCCGTGTCGGTGGCCATCGCGCCCCGGGTCACGACCACCAGGCGGGAGGCGGCGAAGCGGTCGTCCGCGAGCCAGGTCCGGGCGAGTTCGAGCGCCTCGTGCGCGGCCTCGTGCACGACCGGCGCGGGAACGGTCCCCGGGTGGGCGGCGAGGACGGTGACGACCTCGTCGGGGACGGCCGCCCCGGCGTCGACGGCCGCGATCAGCGCCGCGAGGTCGGCGTGGACGTCGGCGTCCGTACCGGCGAGCAGGGCGCGGGCCTCGTCGCCGAGGGCGGCCCAGCGGACCGGGGAGCCGTCCACGGGGGCGGTCAGGCCCGGCAGTTCCGTCCAGAGGGGGCGGAAGACGGACTCGTGGTAGGCGGGCCGCGCCGCCAGCTGGTCGGCGGTCACCGGACGCAGTCCCAGGGACTCGACGGCCGCGACGGGCGCGCCGGAGGCGTCCGCGATCTCCAGCCGGACGCCCTCGGCCCCGGCCGGGGTCAGGTGTACGCGCAGCGCGGCGGCACCGCCCGCGTGCAGGGACACCCCGGTCCAGGCGAACGGCAGGCGTCCCTGGCCGTCGTCGGCGCCGATGCCGCCGAGGCCGATGGCGTGCAGCGCGGCGTCGAGCAGGGCCGGGTGCAGCCCGAAGCGGCGGGCCTCCTCCTCGACGCCCTCGGGCAGCCGTACCTCGGCGAAGATCTCCTGGCCGCGCTGCCAGGCGGCCCGCAGGCCGCGGAAGGTGGGGCCGTAGGCGAAGCCGATGGCGGCGAGGCCGTCGTACCGGCCGTCCAGCTCCAGCGCTCGGGCACCGGCCGGGGGCCACTCGGCGAGGCCGCCGCCGGCCGGCGGCCGGCCCCCCTCGCAGAGCACACCGGCGGCGTGCCGGGTCCACGGCTCCTCCGCGGCGGCACCCTCGGGGCGCGAGTGCAGGGCGAGCGGACGGCGTCCGGTCTGGTCGGGGGCGCCGACCCACAGCCGCAGTTGGACGCCGCCGGTCACGGGCAGCACCAGCGGCGCTTCGAGGGTCAGTTCCTCCAGGTAGTCGCAGCCGAGCTGGTCGCCGGCACGGATCGCGAGCTCGACGAAGGCCGTACCGGGCAGCAGGACGCTGCCGAGGATGGCGTGGTCGCCCAGCCAGGGGTGGGTGGACAGGGCGAGCCGTCCGGCGAACACCATCCCGTCGGACTCCGGCAGGGCGACCCCGGCGGTCAGCAGCGGGTGCGCGGTGTCGTCGAGGCCGATCGCCTCGACGTCGCCGAGGTAGAGGGAGGGCAGGGCCGGCCAGTAGCGCTGCCGCTGGAAGGCGTAGGTGGGCAGGTCGACGCGGCGCGCGCCGGTCCCGGCGAAGTACGCGGCCCAGTCCACCGCCACGCCTCGCACGTATGCCTGCGTCAGCGCCGCGACGGCGGTCTCGGCCTCGGGGCGCGAGGAGCGCAGCACCGGGGCGAAGGTCGCGTTCCCGCCGGTCAGGCACTCCTGGGCCATCGCGGACAGCACGCCGTCGGGGCCGAGTTCGAGGTACGTGGTGACGCCCGCGGCCTCCAGCGCACGGACACCGTCAAGGAAGCGTACGGCGTCGCGGACGTGCCGCACCCAGAAGTCGGGCGTGGCCATCTCGTCGGTGACCTGGGCGCCGGTGAGATGGGAGACCACGGGGATGCGCGGGGCTTCGAAGGAGAGCCCGGACACCACCTCGCGGAAGGCGTCGAGCATGCCGTCCATGTGCGGCGAGTGGAACGCGTGACTGACCGTCAGACGCTTGGACTTCCGGTCCCCGAGGGAATCCACGATCCCGACAGCGGCATCCTCGTCACCAGCGATCACCACCGCCTGGGGGCCATTGACGGCCGCGATGCTCACGCGCTCGGTCAGCAGCGGCAGAACCTCGTCCTCCGAAGCCTGCACGGCGATCATCACACCGCCGCCCGGCAGCGCCTGCATCAACCGCCCGCGAGCGGCGACCACCGTGCACGCGTCCTCCAGCGACAGCACCCCCGCCACGTGCGCGGCGGCGATCTCACCGATGGAGTGGCCCGACACGAAGTCCGCCCGCACGCCCCACGACTCCAGCAGCCGGAACAGCGCCACCTCGACGGCGAACAGCGCCGGCTGCGTGAACTCCGTGCGGTCGAGGAGGTCCGCGTCGTCGCCGAACAGCACGTCCTTCAGAGGCACTTCGAGGTGCGTGTCGATGTGCGCGCACACCGCGTCGAGCGCGTCCGCGAACACCGGGTACGTCGCGTACAGCTCCCGGCCCATGCCGAGCCGCTGGCTTCCCTGGCCCGTGAACAGGAACGCCGATCTGCCGCCCGCCGGGGAGCCCGTCAGCACCTGTGCGGCCGACCGGCCCTCCGCGAGTGCGGCGAGCCCGGCCAGCAGTCCGGCGGCGTCGGCGGCGACGACCGCGCCGCGCCGTTCGAAGGCGGTGCGGCCGGTGGCGAGGGAGAACCCCAGGTCCTCCGGGCGCAGAGCGGGGTCGGCCTCGGCGCGGGAGTGCAGGAGGCGTGCCTGGTCGCGCAGGGCGTCGTCGGTCCTGGCGGAGAGCACCCACGGCACGGGGCCGGCGAGGTACGCCGCGGGAGCCGCCGACTCAGCGGCGTCCGGGGCCTGTTCGACGATCGTGTGGGCGTTGGTGCCGCTGATACCGAAGGAGGAGACACCGGCCCGCTTGGGCCGCCCGGTCTCGGGCCACTGCCGGGCCTCGGTGAGCAGGGTGATGTCGCCGGTCGTCCAGTCGACGTGCGGGGTGGGCGCGTCCACGTGCAGGGTCGCGGGGAGCACGCCGTGCTCCATGGCGAGCACCATCTTCATGATGCCCGCGACACCGGCCGCGGCCTGCGTGTGCCCGAGGTTGGACTTGACGGACCCCAGGAACAGGGGCTGTTCGGGCGACCGGTCCTGGCCGTAGGTGGCGAGCAGGGCCTGGGCCTCTATGGGGTCGCCGAGCGTGGTGCCGGTGCCGTGCGCCTCGACGGCGTCCACGTCGCCGGCCGCCAGACCGGCGCTCGCCAGGGCCTGGCGGATCACCCGCTGCTGGGACGGGCCGTTGGGCGCGGTGAGGCCGTTGCTGGCGCCGTCCTGGTTCACGGCCGAGCCGCGGACGAGCGCGAGCACCGGGTGGCCGTTGCGCCGCGCGTCCGACAGGCGCTCGACGAGCAGCATGCCGACGCCCTCGCCCCAGCCCGTGCCGTCGGCCCCGGCCGCGAAGGCCTTGATCCGGCCGTCCTCGGCCAGGCCCCGCTGACGGCTGAAGTCGATGAAGGAGGCGGGCGTGGACATCACGGTGACGCCGCCCGCCAGGGCCATGGAGCACTCGCCGGCGCGTAGCGCCTGCATCGCCCAGTGCAGGGCGACCAGTGACGAGGAGCAGGCGGTGTCGACGGTCACCGCCGGGCCCTCCAGCCCGAGGACGTACGAGATGCGGCCGGAGACGACGCTCGCGGTGTTGCCGGTGCCGATGAAGCCCTCGGCGCCGCCGGGGGCGGCCAGGATGACGTTCAGGTAGTCCTGGCCGTTGGTGCCGGTGAAGACGCCGATCTGCTCGCCGCGGACGGTCGTGGGGTCGATGCCGGCGCGCTCGAAGGCCTCCCAGGATGTCTCCAGCAGCAGCCGCTGCTGCGGGTCCATCGCCAGCGCCTCACGCGGCGAGATCCCGAAGAACGCGGGGTCGAAGTCAGCCGCGTCCTGGAGGAACCCGCCCTCGCGGACGTAGCTGGTGTCGCCGGCGGCCTCGGGGTCGTAGAGCCCGTCGAGGTCCCAGCCGCGGTCGGCGGGGAAGCCGGTGATGGCGTCGCGGCCGCCGGCGAGGAGCTGCCACAGGTCCTCGGGGCTGCGGACGCCGCCGGGGAAGCGGCAGCTCATCGCGACGATGGCGATGGGGTCGTCGTCGGTGGCCGGGGCGGCGGTGACGCGGGCGCGGCGGGCCGCGTCCGTGACCTGGCCGCCGAGCACCTCGCCGCGGAGGAAGTCCGCGAGGGTGTGGGAGTTGGGGTAGTCGAAGATCAGCGTGGCGGGCAGCCGCAGGCCGGTGCGGGCGGCGAGGCGGTTGCGGATCTCCACGGCCGTGAGCGAGTCGAAGCCGAGGTCCCGGAAGACGGTGCCGGGGTCGACGGACTCCGGTCCGGCGTGGCCGAGGACGGCCGCGACCTGGGCACGGACGAACTCCAGGGCGAGGGCGTCGCGTTCGCCTTCCGGGGCGTCGGCCAGCCGGTGGGCGAACGTGTCGCTGTCGCCCGCGGGGTCGGCGGCCGTCCCGGGCGCGGCGGCGAGCGCCTGCGCGGCCTCGGGGAGGTCGGCGATCAGCGGGCAGGGACGCACGGAGGCGAGCCCGGGGGCGAGCAGCTGCCAGTCGATGTCGGCGACGACGGCGGAGGTCTCGTCCAGCGCGAGCGCCGAGCGCAGCGCCGCGACGGCGAGGTCGGGCGGGAGCGCCGGCAGGCCCGCGAGGCGCAGCCGCTCGGTGACGAGTTCGCCGGTGGCCATGCCGCCCTCGGCCCAGGCGCCCCAGGCGAGCACGGTGGCGGGCAGTCCGTCGGCGCTCCGCTGCTCGGCGAGGGCGTCCAAGTGGGCATTGGCGGCCGCGTAGTTGGCCTGGCCCGCCGCGCCGAAGGTGGAGGCCACGGAGGAGAACAGCACGAACGCGGACAGGTCGAGGTCGCGCGTCAGCTCGTGCAGGACCTGCGCGGCGTACGCCTTGGGCCGCAGGACGTCCGCGAGGCGGCGCGGCGTCATGGCGTCCAGGACTCCGTCGTCGAGGACGCCTGCGGCGTGGACGACGGTGGTCAGGGGGTGCTCGGCGGGGATGCCCGCGAGCAGGGCGGCGACCGCCTCGCGGTCGGCGACGTCGCACGCGGCGAAGGTGACCTCGGCGCCCAGGGCGCCCAGTTCTGCGGCAAGTTCGCCGGTGCCCTCGGCGTCCGCGCCGCGGCGGCTTACGAGCAGGAGGTGGCCGGCACCCGCGCGGGCGAGCAGGCGTGCCACATGCCGGCCGAGGGCTCCCGTGCCGCCGGTGACCAGCGCGGTGCCGGTGGTCGTCCACTCGGCGGCGGGGCGCTCCTGGCGGGTGGCCCTGACGAGCCTGCGGACGAGGACCCCGGTGGAGCGCACGGCGAGGTGGTCCTCGGTGCCGGGGGCGCCGAGGATGTCGGCGAGCCTGCCGGCGGCGCGGTCGTCGGGCGTCTGCGGCAGGTCGACCAGGCCGCCCCAGCGGCCGGGCAGTTCGAGTGCGGCGGTGCGGCCGAGGCCCCAGACCGCGGCCTGGGCGGTGCTGGCGAGGCGGTCGGAGCGGCCGGTGGAGACCGCGCCCCGGGTGGCGTTCCACAGCGGCGCCTCGGCTCCGGCGTCGCCGAGCGCCTGGACGAGGGCGGCGGTGGCGGCGAGGCCGGCGGGCAGGGCCGGGTCCTCGGGGTGCGGCCGCTCGTCGAGGGCGAGGAGGGACAGGACGCCGGCGAACTCGCCCGGCGCGGTGCCGTCCTCCTCGAGGCGCCGGGCGACGGCCGTACGGTCGTCGGCGGCCGGGTCGAGAACGAGCGTGCGCACGGTGGCGCCGCGCGCGGTCAGGATCTCGCGGGCGGCGCGCGCCCACGGGTCGTCCTCGTGCGCGGTCGGCAGCACGAGCAGCCACTGCCCGGTGAGCCGTCCGGGCGGCAGGTCGGTCAGCGGCTTCCACTGGACGCGGTAGCGCCACTGGTCGATCCGGTCGCTGTCGCGGTGGCGGCGGTGCCAGGCGGACAGGGCGGGCAGCACGGCGCTGAGCGGCTGGTCGCCGTCGATGCCGAGGGTGTCGGCGAGCGCGGCCAGGTCCTCGCTGTCGACGACCTCCCAGAACCTGGCGTCGGTGGCGGAGGGCCGGCCGTCCTCGGGGAGTTCGGTCAGGTAGGAGAAGGCGTCGCGCGGCCAGTACGCCTCGCGCTGGAAGGCGTAGGTGGGCAGGTCGACGCGCCGGGCGCCGGTGCCGGCGAACAGCGCGGTCCAGTCCGGGGACTGCCCGCGCGCGTGGGCGCCGGCGACGGCCGCCACCAGCGACCGGGCCTCGGAGCGGCCGGTGCGCAGCGCGGGCAGGAAGGCCGCGGCCCGGTGCCCGGTGACGGTCCGGCACTCCTGGCCCAGGGCCGAGAGGACTCCTCCGGGGCCCAGTTCGAGGTACGTGGTGACCTCGCGGCTCTCCAGCCGACGGATGCCGTCGAGGAAGCGGACGGCTTCGCGGACGTGGCGCACCCAGTAGTCGGCGGAGGCCATGTCCTCGCCGGCCAGGTCGCCGGTGAGGTTGGAGACGACCGCGATGCCGGGCGCGTGGAACGACAGCCCGGCCACCACGTGGCGGAACGCTTCGAGCATGCCGTCCATGTGGGGCGAGTGGAAGGCATGGCTGACCGTCAGCCGCTTGGACTTGCGGCCCTCGAACCGGTCGACGATGCGGGCGGCCGCGTCCTCGTCACCGGCGATGACCACCGACCGGGGGCCGTTGACGGCGGCGATGCTCACGCGGTCGGTGAGCAGCGGCAGGACCTCGTCCTCCGACGCCTCCAGCGCGATCATCACGCCGCCGGTGGGCAGCGCCTGCATCAGCCGGCCGCGGGCCGCGACCAGCGTGCACGCGTCCTCCAGCGAGAACACCCCGGCCGCATGCGCGGCGGCGATCTCGCCGATCGAGTGCCCGGCCAGGTAGTCCGGCCGGATGCCCCAGGACTCGACGAGCCGGAACAGGGCCACCTCGACGGCGAACAGCGCCGGCTGGGTCCATTCGGTGCGGTCGAGGAGGTCCGCGTCGTCGCCGAACAGCACGTCCTTCAGCGGCCTGTCGAGGTGTGCGTCCATGTGCGCGCACACCGCGTCCAGCGCCTGCGCGAACGCCGGGTACGTCTCGTACAGCTCCCGGCCCATGCCGAGCCGCTGGCTGCCCTGGCCGGTGAAGAGGAAGGCGAGCTTGCCCTCGCCGGCGCTCCCCTCGACCACGTCGGCGGAGGTGTCCGCCCCGGCCAGTGCGGCGAGTCCGGCGAGCAGTCCGTCGCGGTCGTCGGCGACGACCGCGGCCCGGCGGTCGAGGGCGGCGCGGGTGAGCGCCTGCGAGTACGCGACGTCGCCGACGCGGAGGTCCGGGTGGGCGGTGACGTGGGCGTGCAGCGCGGCGGCCTGCGCGCGCAGGACGGCCTCGGTCCGGCCGGACAGGACGACGGGCAGGACGGCCGGCGCGGTCGACTGACCGGTGTGATCGGCGGGTTCCGCCGCCTCCGCCGGGTCGGACGCGGTCTCGGCGCTCTCCAGGATGACGTGCGCGTTGGTGCCGCTCATACCGAAGGACGAGACGCCGATGCGGCGCGGCCGGTCGCCCTCGGGCCACGGGCGCGCCTCGGCGAGCAGCGACACCTCGCCCGCCTCCCAGTCCACGTGGGGCGTCGGCTCGGTCAGGTGGAGCAGGCGCGGCAGCACGCCGTGCCGCATCGCCATCACGCTCTTGATGACACCCGCCACACCGGCGGCGGCCTGGGCGTGGCCGATGTTCGTCTTGAGCGAGCCGACCCACAGCGGCTCGCCGTCGGGGCGGTCCTGGCCGTAAGTGGCGAGCAGGGCCTGCGCCTCGATGGGGTCGCCGAGGCTGGTGCCGGTGCCGTGCGCCTCGACGGCGTCGACCTCGTCAGGGGTGAGCCGGGCGTTGGAGAGCGCCTGAAGGATGACACGCTGCTGGGACGGGCCGTTGGGAGCGGTGAGGCCGTTGCTGGCGCCGTCCTGGTTCACGGCCGAGCCGCGGACCACGGCGAGGACGGGGTGCCCCTTGCGGCGGGCGTCGGACAGCCGCTCCACCAGGAGCACGCCGACGCCTTCGGAGAGGCTGAAGCCGTCGGCCTCCGGGGAGAACGCCTTGCAGCGG
Organism: Streptomyces sp. NPDC088732; assembly: GCF_044751205.1. Classification (NCBI taxonomy): domain Bacteria; kingdom Bacillati; phylum Actinomycetota; class Actinomycetes; order Kitasatosporales; family Streptomycetaceae; genus Streptomyces; species Streptomyces sp. NPDC088732. The sequence continues at coordinate 16,256 of NZ_JBIVLI010000023.1, read as the reverse complement.
CCGTCGTCGGCGAGGCCCCGCTGCTTGCTGTAGTCGACGAAGGTGCCGGGGGCGGACATGAGCGTGGCGCCGCCCGCGAGCGCGAGCGTGCACTCGCCGTTGCGCAGCGCCTGGACGGCCAGGTGCAGGGCGACCAGCGAGGACGAGCAGGCGGTGTCGACCGTCAGCGCCGGCCCCTCCAGGCCGAAGGTGTACGAGAGCCGGCCGGACGCGACGCTCGCCGCGTTGCCGATGCCGATGTAGCCCTCGATGTTCTCGGACGAACTGAGCAGCGCCGCCAGGTAGTCGTGGTTGCTGGTGCCGACGAACACGCCGACCTGCTTGCCGCGCATCGACGTCGGGTCGATGCCGGCCCGCTCGAACGCCTCCCACGACGTCTCCAGCAGCAGCCGCTGCTGCGGGTCCATCGCCAGCGCCTCACGCGGCGAGATCCCGAAGAGCGACGGATCGAAGCGGGCGATGTCGGAGACGAAGCCGCCCTGGTCGGCGTAGCTGGTGCCCGGGTGGTCGGGGTCCGGGTGGAACACCGCCTCCAGGTCCCAGCCGCGGTCCGCGGGGAAACCGGAGATCGCGTCGACGCCCTCGGCGGCGATCCGCCACAGGTCCTCGGGCGACGTCGCGCCGCCGGGGTAGCGGCACGCCATGCCCACGATGGCGATCGGCTCCTGGCTCTTCGCCTCGGCGTCCCGCAGCCGCTGACGCGTCTGATGCAGATCCGCCGTCACCAGCTTCAGGTAGTCCCGCAGCGTCTCTTCATTCGCCATTTAACGCAACCACCTATTTTGCAGCAGGCGCCGTCAGAAAATTATCGGAAATCCGGGAATCGCATCTGGTACGCAGCAGCCGCTTTGGTGATCAAATCGGCTGGCCAGCGGTCAGAATATTCAGCTCGCGATTCGGCGGACAACCCCTAACAGCCCCCTACGGACCCCTGGATCGCAGGTTGCACGGGACATGGCTGCGGTGCCGCAATTCAAGGGGTGTCGACCATGGTGACCGGCGAAGACTTCCCCGTCAATAATGCCCCGCGATCTGTTCGGTAATTCGCGGGACCGGGCGGGACCGGCGGTCCGGGATTCGGGTATTCGGCCGCCGGGCGGCGGCCGAATACCCGGTCCGCGGTTCAGGCCCGGCCGAGGCCCTTGTTGATGAACGCGAACAGCTCCTCGTCGCTGGCGTCCTGGAGCTGCGCCACGTCGTCCAGCGCGGTGCCGGCCGGGTCCGCGCCGCCGCCCTCCGTGCCCGCGGGCAACGCCGCGGCGGCCGGCTCGGGCTCGTCGCTCTCGTTCCACTTGGCCAGCAGCGACTGGAGCCGCATCGTCACCCGGGCCCGGACGACGTTGTCGCCGGTCCCCCGCTGCAGCACGGCCTCCAGCTTGTCCAGTTCCTCCAGCAGCGGAGCGCCGCCCGCCGCGGCGTCGGGGACGATCCCGGCGCGCAGGAAACCGGCGACGGCGGCCGGGGTGGGGTGGTCGAAGACCAGGCTGGCGGGCAGCTTGAGCCCGCTCACGGCCCCGAGGCGGTTGCGGAGTTCGACCGAGGTGAGCGAGTCGAAGCCGAGCTCCTTGAACGCCCGGTTCGCCTCCACGGCCGACAGGTCCGCGTGCCCGAGAACGGCGGCCACGGCGGTCCGGACGAGGTCGAGCAGCAGGCGCTCCTGCTCGGCCTCCGGGAGACCGGCGAGCTGCCGGGTCAGCGGCACGCCCCCGGCCAGGTCGTCGGCGGACTCGCGCTCGGCGGACTCGATCACCCGCCGGGCCTCGGGGAGTTCCCCGAGCAGCTGCCGGTCGCGGTCCGCGGTGAAGGCGAGGGTGAAGCGCTTCCAGTCCATGTCGGCGACGGTCAGCGTCGTCTCGTCCCGGTCCAGCGCGTGCTGGAGGGCGGACAGCGTGCGCTCCGGCGCCATCGTCAGGATGCCGTGCCGGCGCATGCGGTCGCCCACCGCGCTGCCGTCGCCCTCGCCGCTGCCCCAGGGGCCCCACGCCACGGACGTGGCCGGCAGGCCGGCCGCCCGGCGGTGCTCGGCGAACGCGTCCAGGAAGGCGTTGCCCGGCGCCTGGTTGCCCTGTCCGGGTGCGCCGAAGGTGGCGGCGAAGGAGGAGAACAGCACGAAGGCGGACAGGTCGAGGTCGCGGGTCAGTTCGTGCAGGTGCAGGGTCGCGTCGACCTTGACGCGCAGCACCGCCTCCACCTGGTCGGGGGTCAGCGCCTCGATCACGCCGTCGTCCACCGCCGCGGCCGCGTGGACGACGGCGGTCAGGGGACGGTCGGCCGGGACGGCACCGAGGAGCGCGGCGAGGGCGTCGCGGTCGGCGACGTCGCAGGCGGCGACGGTCACCTCGGTGCCGAGCGCGGTCAGTTCGTCACGCAGCTCGGCGGCGCCGGGGGCGTCGACGCCCCGGCGGCTCGTGAGCACGAGGTGCTCGGCGCCGTTCGCCGCAAGCCAGCGGGCGACATGCGCGCCGAGCGCGCCGGTGCCGCCGGTCACCAGCACCGTGCCTTGCGGTCGCCACTCACGGACCGTGCTGGTCTCCGCCAGCCGCGCGCGCACCAGACGGCGACCGAGGATCCCGGAAGCCCTCAGCGCGACCTGGTCCTCCGCGCCGTCGCCGCCGAGGACAGCCGCCAGGCGCGTCAGCGTACGGTCGTCCGCGGTGTCCGTACCGGGCAGGTCGACAAGGCCGCCCCAGCGGCCGCCCTGCTCCATCGAGGCGACCCGCCCGAGACCCCAGATCAGTGCCTGCGCGGGATCGGTCACCTGCTCGGCGCGGCCGGCGGCGACGGCGCCGCGCGTCACGCACCACAGGGGCACGGTCACCTCGGCGTCACCAAGCGCCTGGACGAACGCGAGTTCACCCGCGAACGCGCCTTCGCCGCCGAGAGCGAGGAGGGACAGGACGCCACTGGGCGCGGTGCCGTCGAGTGCGGCCTTCACGGTCGCCGTCAGCTGCTCGCGGTCGGCCGTGCCGTGCTCGACACGCACCGTGCGCACCTGCGCCCCGCGCTCGGTGAGCATGCTTTCGACGGCGGCCACCCACTCCTCGTCCGTGCCGGTGAGCGTGTCGGGGACGGCGAGCAGCCAGGTGCCGGTGAGGTGGGCCGAGGCGGGCTCGGGCAGGGGCTTCCACGTGACGCGGTAGCGCCAGCCGTCGACGGTGGACTGCTCACGGCTCTGCCGACGCCACGAGGACAGACCGGGCAGGACATCGCCCAACGAACCGATCGCTTCCGGGGTGTCGAGAGCGAGGGTGCCCGCGAGGGCTTCGAGGTCCTCACGTTCGACGGCCTCCCAGAAACGGGCGTCGATCGCGTTCTCCACCGGCATGTCGGCGTCGGGGCCCGCGGTGATCTCGGGCCAGAACCGCTGCGGCTGGAAGGCGTAGGTGGGGAGGTCGACACGCTGTGTGCCGGTCCCGGCGAACACCGCCTGCCAGTCCACGGACGCGCCGTGGACGTAAGCCTCACCGAGGGAGAGCCAGAACCGCTCCAGCCCGCCTTCGTTGCGACGCAGCGAACCCAGAACGGCGGCGTCACGACCGGCGTCCTCGACGGTCTCCTGCAACCCGACGGTGAGAACGGGGTGCGGGCTGGACTCCACGAACACACCGAAGCCCTGCTCCAGCAGCGTCCGAACGGCCTGCTCCAGCTCAACGGTCTGACGCAGATTGCGGAACCAGTAACCGCCGTCCAGCTCGGGCCCGGTCATCCACTCGCCGGTCACCGTCGACAGGAACGGCACCTGCGCCTCACCCGGGGTGATCGGCGCAAGAAGCTTCCCGAGTTCTTCTTCAAGGAGGTCGACCTGAGCGGAGTGCGACGCGTAGTCCACCGCGATCCGCCGCGCCCGAACGCCATCCGCCTCACACGAGGCCAGCAACTCCTCCAGCGCCTGCACTTCACCGGACACCACCACGGAGGACGGGCCGTTCACCGCAGCAACCGAGATCCGCTCCTCGCCCCACGCCGCGATCCGCTCCCGCACCTGCGCGGCGGGCAGTGCCACCGACACCATCCCGCCCAGACCCGCCAGCACCCGGCCGATCGCCTGACTGCGCAGAGCCACGACGCGGGCCGCGTCCTCCAACGAGAGGATCCCGGCGACACAGGCCGCCGCGATCTCGCCCTGCGAATGCCCGATCACCGCCGCCGGACGCACCCCGGCCGCCTTCCAGACCTCCGCCAGCGACACCATCACCGCGAACAGCGCAGGCTGGACCACGTCCACGCGCTCCAGCGACGGAGCGCCCTCGACACCGCGCAGCACATCGACCAGCGACCAGCCGGTCAACGGCTCCAGGGCTCGCGCGCACTCCCCTATCCGGGCAGCGAACACCGGCGACGAATCGAGCAGTTCCTCGGCCATGCCGACCCATTGCGAGCCCTGGCCCGGGAAGACGAACACCGTCTTGCCACCGACGACACGCCCGGTCACCACACCCGCCGCCGGCACACCCTGCGCCACCGCCGACAACCCGGTCACGTGATCGCCCAGCACCACCGCGCGGTGCTCCAACGCCGCCCGCGACGACGCCAACGACCACCCCACCTCAACCACCGACGCCGCCGAACCCGCCTCACCCGCAAGCCAGCCCGACAACCGCTCCGCCTGACCCCGCAACGCCACCGCACTCTTGCCCGACAGCACCCACGGCACCACCGCAGGACCAACGGCCGACGACGGCGCCTCAGACTCAGCCTCGGGCTCCGGCGCCTGCTCCACGATCACGTGGGCGTTCGTCCCACTGAAACCGAACGACGACACACCCGCCCGCCGCGCACGCCCCGACTCCGGCCACACCACCGCATCCGAAGCCAACGACACCGCACCCGACGCCCAATCCACATGCGGAGACGGCTCATCCACGTGCAGCGACTTCGGCACCACACCATGCCGCATCGCCAACACCATCTTCATCACGCCCGCCACACCGGCCGCGGCCTGCGTGTGACCGATGTTCGACTTCACGGAGCCCAGGAGCAAGGGCCGCTCCGCCGGCCGGTCCTGGCCGTACGTGGCCAGCAGCGCCTGGGCCTCGATCGGGTCGCCCAGCGCCGTGCCCGTGCCGTGCGCCTCCACCACGTCCACGTCGCCTGCCGAAAGGCGCGCGTTGGCCAGGGCGGCACGGATCACCCGCTGCTGCGAGGGACCGTTGGGCGCCGTCAGGCCGTTGCTCGCGCCGTCCTGGTTGATCGCCGAACCCCGCACCACCGCCAGCACCGGGCGGCCGTTGCGCCGCGCGTCCGACAGCCGCTCCAGCAGGAGGAGCCCCACGCCCTCCGCCGGTCCGAAGCCGTCGGCAGCGGACGAGAACGCCTTGCAGCGTCCGTCCGGAGCGAGGCCGCGCTGCCGCGAGAACTCGATGAACAGGCCCGGCGTCGACATCACGTGGACGCCGCCGGCCAGCGCCAGCGAGCACTCCCCCGCCCGCAGCGCCTGCACCGCCAGGTGCAGCGCCACCAGCGAGGCGGAGCACGCGGTGTCGACCGTCACCGCGGGGCCTTCGAGGCCGAGGGTGTACGAGATGCGGCCGGACATCACACTGGCGGCGTTTCCGGTGCCCAGGTGACCGGCGTAGTCCTGGGCGGCCTCCAGCAGCGGGGTCAGGTAGTCGGATCCGTTGACCCCGACGTACACGCCGGCCTGGCTGCCGCGCAGGGTGCCCGGGTCGATGCCCGCCCGCTCGAACGCCTCCCACGCCGTCTCCAGCAGCAGCCGCTGCTGCGGGTCCATCGCCAGCGCCTCTCGCGGCGAGATCCCGAAGAACCCGGCGTCGAAGACCGGGGCGTCGGTGAGGAATCCGCCCTCGCGGGTGATCGACGTGCCGGGTTCGTCGGGGTCGTCGGAGAACAGCCCGTCGAGCTCCCAGCCCCGGTCCGCGGGGAACGCGGTGAGCGCGTCGCCGCCGGCGGCGAGCAGGTCCCACAGGTCCTCGGGGGAACGTACGCCGCCCGGGAAGCGGCAGCTCATCGCCGTGACGGCGATGGGCTCGTGAGCCTGGCTCTCGATGTCCCGCAGGCGTCCGTACGCCTCGTCGAGATCGGTCGTGACCTTCTTGAGGTACTCGCGGAGCTTCGCTTCGTTCGCCACTGGCGCTTCACCTATTCGCGTGGTCGAGACCGTGGAGTCTTCTCGCACGTGCTCGGGATGTCTCGGTTCGGGGGTCGGAGGTTCGGGGGTCGGGGCGGACGCACCGCCGGGAGGCGGCGGTGCGTCCGCGACGTGTCGGGTCAGGCCTTGCCGAACTTCTTGTCGATGAGCGCGAACAGCTCGTCGTCGCTGGCCTCTTCGATCTCGTCGGCCCCGGACTCGCCGGCCGTCCCGCGGGCCTCGTTCCACTGCGCCAGCAGCGCTTGCAGGCGCACCGCCACGCGCGCGTGCGCGGCGTCGTCCGCCGCCGCCTCGGACAGTTCCTCGGGGGTCAGCGCGGAGAAGGTGCTCTCCAGCCGGCCGATCTCCTCCAGGACCGAGAGCCCGCGCTCGGCCGGCTCGGGGGCCATCTCGTCCAGCAGGTGCTCTGCCAGTGCGGCGGGGTTGGGGTAGTCGTAGACCAAGGTGGCCGGCAGCCGCAGGCCGCTCGCGGCGCTCAGGCGGTTGCGCAGCTCCACCGCCGTCAGCGAGTCGAAGCCGAGCTCCTTGAACGCCTGCCCGTCGCCGACGACTTCGGCCGACCGGTACCCGAGTACGGCGGCCACCTGGCCGCGCACCAGGTCCAGGACGGTCCGCTCCCGCTCCGCCGCCGGGAGCCCGGTGAGGCGCTCGGTCAGCGTGCGCTCGTCCGCGGTCCCGTCCGCGGCCGTGGCCGCCGCGTTCCCCGTGCTGCCCTGCACCGTCCTGCGCGCGGTGGTGCGCACCAGGCCCCGGAACATCGGCAGGAGCGCGCCGTCCGCGGCCCTCGCCCGCAGCGTCGGCAGGTCGATCCCGACCGGTACGAGCACGGGCTCCCCTGCGGAGAGTGCCGCGTCGAGGAGCGCCAGGCCCTCCTCCGCCGACAGCGGCACGATGCCGCCGCGGGCGACCCTGCCCCGCTCCGCCTCGGTCAGCCGGCCCGCCATGCCGCGCTCCTCGGCCCACATGCCCCAGGCCAGGGACAGCGCGGGGAGTCCGTCGCGGCTGCGGCGCCGCGCGAGCGCGTCGAGGAAGACGTTCGCGGCGGCGTAGTTGGCCTGCCCGGCGCCGCCGAGCGTGCCCGCCGCGGCGGAGAAGAGGACGAACGCCGACAGGTCGAGGTCCCGGGTCAGCTCGTGCAGGTGGAGGGCCGCCTCGGCCTTGGGCCGCAGCACCCGGTCCATCCGCTCCGGGATGAGCAGGTCCACGATCCCGTCGTCCAGGACGCCCGCGGTGTGCACAACCGCGGTGAGCGGATGCTCGGCGGGAACCCCCGCGAGCACGGTGGCGAGCGCGTCACGGTCGGCCACGTCGCACGCCGCCCACGTCACCTCCGCACCCGACGCCCGCAGTTGCGCGGTGAGTTCCGCCGCGTGCTCCGCCCCGGCGCCGCGCCGGCTCACCAGCAGCAGCCGCCGCACCCCGTGCGCCTCCACGACATGCCGGGCGACGAGCCCGGCCAGGCCGCCCCCGGCGCCGGTGATCAGGACGGTGCCCTCGGGGTCGAAGGAGCGAGCGCCGGTCTCCGTCACCTCGGTCCTGACCAGGCGGGACGCGAACACCGCCCCGCCGCGTACGGCGAGTTCGGGCTCCGTGGAGGCGATGGCGTCCGGCAGCACACGGCAGGAGGCGTCGGTCCCGTCGACGTCGACGAGCACGAAGCGCTCCGGGTTCTCCGTCTGCGCCGTACGCACCAGGCCCCACACCGGCGCCTGTGCCAGATCCTCGGCCTCTTCGGCGCCTACGGCCACCGCGCCGCGGGTCACGACGACGAGCCGCGCCCCGGCGAACCTGCCGTTGCCCAGCCAGTCCTGCACCAGGGCCAGGGCCTGGTGCGCCGTGTCGCGCACCTCGCCCGCGAGGCGTGCGACTCCGTCGGCCGTGTCGATGCCGGCCCGCGCGCCGGTCGTCCCGGTCAGCGTCCCGGTCAACGGCACGAGCACCGTGCCCGGCATCGTCCCGCCCGCCGCGACGGCCGCGTCGAGCGCCGCGAGGTCGGCGTACGTCTCCCTGCCGACGCCCGCCTGCTCCAGCGCGCCTGCGGAGTCCCCGACGACCGCGAAGGGGGCGGCAGCGGCTGCTCGGGCTCCGGCCGTCCGCACGGGGGTCCAGTCGAGCCGGAACAGCGACTCGCGGGCCCCCGCGGGTGCCGGTGCGAAGCGGGTGGTGTCGGGCTGCCCGGTCACCAGCGCCTCGACGGAGGCGATCCGCCCGCCTGTGCTGTCGGCCACGACGACGGAGACGGTGTCCTCACCGGCCGGCGCGACGTGGAGCCGCACGGCGGCCGCGCCCACGGCATGCAGGCGCAGACCGCGCCAGGCGACGGCCGTCCGGCCCGTGCCGGCGGGGCCGGCGGCCAGCGCCTGCGAGGCGGCGTCGAGCAGCGCCGGGTGCAGCGCGTACCGCCCGGCCGCCGCCTGCTGCTCCTGCGGCAGCCCGGCCTCGGCGAAGACCTCCTCGCCGCGCACCCACACCTGGGTCAGCGTGCGGAAGGCGGGGCCGTGGTAGAGCTCGGCGGCCACCAGCCGGTCGCGGACCGCGTCCAGGGCGACCGACTCGGCACCGGCGGGCGGCCACTGCCCCGCCGTCTCGTCGTTCGCGACGTCGGCAGCCAACTGGTCCACGCTGTCGGCGGAGAGCAGACCGTCGGCGTGCCGGGTCCACTCCCCTTCCGCGAGTCCGTCCGGGCCCACCACTGCGTCGGGCCTGCTGTGCACCTGCACGGGGCGGAGCCCCTGTTCGTCGGGCCCGCCCACGGTGACGCGGAGTTGCACCGCACCCTTCTCGGGGAGCACGAGCGGCGCTTCGACCGTCAGCTCGTCCAGGCCGCCGCACCCGGCTTCCTCACCGGCGCGCAGGGCCAGTTCGACGAAGGCCGCGCCCGGAAGGACGACCGTGTCGGCAACGACGTGGTCGGCGAGCCAGGGGTGCGTCCGGGTGGACAGGCGCCCGGTGAAGACGAAGCCGTCCGAGCCCGGCAGCTCGACCGCGGCCCCGAGCAGCGGGTGTCCGGCGGTGCCGATGCCGACCGACGCCACGTCCTCGTACTCGGGCAGGTACTCCGCCCAGTAGCGCTCGCGCTGGAAGGCGTAGGTGGGCAGGTCGACGTGGCGGCGGGCGCCGGTCCCGGCGAAGAACCGCGCCCAGTCGACTCCGATGCCTCGGGTGTGGGCCTGGGCGAGGGCGGTCACGGCCGTCTCGGCCTCGGGGCGGCCCTTGCGCAGGACGGGAACGAAGGCGGCGCCTTCCCCGGTCACACAGTCCTGGGCCATGGCCGAGAGCACGCCGTCCGGGCCGAGTTCGACGTACGTGGTGACGCCTGCGGCCTCCAGCGCGCGGACGCCGTCCAGGAAGCGAACCGCCTCACGCACGTGCCGCACCCAGAAGTCCGGCGACGTCACCTCGTCCGTGACCAGGGAGCCGGTCAGGTTCGAAACCAACGGGATGCGGGGCGTGGCGTAGGACAGCCCCTCGGCGACCTTCCGGAAGTCCGCCAGCATCCCGTCCATGTGCGGCGAGTGGAAGGCATGACTGACCGTCAGCCGCTTGGACTTCCGCCCCTCGAACGACGCCGCAATGCCGACCGCGGCATCCTCGTCACCCGCGACAACCACCGACCGCGGACCGTTGACCGCCGCGATACTCACCCGCTCACCCAGCAGCGGCAGAACCTCGTCCTCCGACGCCTCCAGCGCGATCATCACCCCGCCGCCCGGCAGCGCCTGCATCAACCGCCCACGAGCCGCGACCAGCGCGCACGCATCGCCCAGCGACAACACCCCCGCCACATGCGCGGCAGCGACCTCACCGATGGAGTGACCGGAGAGGTAGTCCGGTCGCACACCCCACGACTCGACGAGGCGGAACAGCGCCACCTCTACCGCGAAGAGCGCCGGCTGCGCGAACTCCGTGCGGTTCACGACATCGGCGTCGTCCCCGAACAGCACGTCCTTGAGCGGCACTTCGAGATGACGGTCCAGGTGCGCACACACCGCGTCCAGTGCCTCGGCGAACACGGGGTACGTGTCGTACAGCTCGCGGCCCATCCCGAGACGCTGGCTGCCCTGCCCCGTGAACAGGAACGCGACCCGTTGTTCCGTGTCCGCCACGCCCCGGACCACCTGTGCGGCGGAGTCCCCCGCCGCCACGGCGGCGAGTCCGTCGGCGAACGCCTCGCGGTGATCGGCGACGATCGCGGCGCGGTGGTCCAGCGCCGCCCGCCCGGTCGCCAGCGCGAAGGCGACGTCGAGCGGACGCGGCTCCCCGTGGGCGGCGAGATGGTCGCGCAGGCGTTCCGCCTGGTCGCGCAGGGCGGCCTCGGTCCTGCCGGACAGCACCCACACCGAGGGCGTCGCGGCGCCCTCCACGTCCGTCCGATCGGGCTCCGCGTCAGCGACCTGCGGGGCGGGCGGGGCCTGTTCCACGATGGTGTGCGCGTTGGTGCCGCTCACCCCGAAGGACGAGATGCCGGCGCGACGGGGGCGACCGGTGTCCGGCCACTCCCGCTGCTCGGTCAGCAGGGCGATCTCGCCGGCCGACCAGTCGACATGCGGGGTCGGCGCGTCCACGTGCAGCGTCTGCGGCAGCACGCCGTGCTGCATCGCCAGCACCATCTTCATCACACCGGCGACACCGGCCGCGGCCTGCGTGTGGCCCATGTTGGACTTGATCGAGCCGAGCAGCAGCGGCTGCTCCGGCGAGCGGCCCTGCCCATAGGTGGCCAGCAGGGCCTGGGCCTCGATCGGGTCACCCAGACGGGTGCCGGTGCCGTGCGCCTCGACGACGTCCACATCGGTGGCCGCAAGACCCGCGCTCGCCAGTGCCTGCCTGATCACGCGCTGCTGCGACGGGCCGTTCGGCGCCGTCAGGCCGTTGCTGGCGCCGTCCTGGTTGACCGCCGAGCCCCGGACGAGGGCGAGCACCGGGTGGCCGTTCCGCCGCGCGTCGGACAGGCGCTCGACCAGCAGCATGCCGACGCCCTCGGCCCAGCCCGTGCCGTCGGCGGCAGCGGCGAAGGCCTTGACCCGGCCGTCCGCCGCCAGGCCGCGCTGGCGGCTGAACTCCACGAAGGCGCCGGGCGTCGACATGACTGTCACGCCACCGGCCAGGGCGAGCGAGCACTCGCCGTTGCGCAGCGCCTGCGCCGCGAGGTGCAGCGCCACCAGGGACGCGGAGCACGCCGTGTCGACCGTCACGGCCGGCCCCTCCAGGCCGAAGACGTACGAAATACGGCCCGACACCACGCTCGCGGAGTTGCCGGTGCCGAGGAAACCCCCGTCACGATCGGCGGAGTTGAGCACGAGGGAGAGGTAGTCCTGGCCGTTCGTGCCGACGAAGACGCCCGCCTGGCTGCCGCGCAGCGAGGCCGGGTCGATACCGGCCCGCTCGAACGCCTCCCACGACGTCTCCAGCAGCAGCCGCTGCTGCGGGTCCATGGCGACGGCCTCGCGCGGGGAGATCCCGAAGAAGCCGGGATCGAAGTCCGCCACGTCGTAGAGGAATCCGCCCTCCTGGGCGTACGGCGGCACCTCCTCGCCGGCCGTCTGCGAGCCGAACAGCGCCTCCGCGTCCCAGCCGCGGTCCGCCGGGAACTCCCCGACCGCGTCCGTTCCGGTCGCCAGCAGGTGCCAGAGGTCCTCCGGGGTCCGTACGTCGCCCGGGAAGCGGCAGCTCATCGCGACGATCGCGATGGGATCGTCGTCCACCGGTACGGCGGCGACGACGGGGCCCGGCACCGCGGGCTGCGTGCCGAACAACTCCCCTCGCAGGTAGTCGGCGAGGGCCGCCGACGTCGGGTAGTCGTAGACCAGGGTCGCCGGCAGCCGCATCCCGGTCGCCGCAGCCAGGTGGTTGCGCAGCTGGACGGCGGTCAGCGAGTCGAAGCCGAGTTCCTTGAACGCCCGCTCCGCGCCGACGGTCTCCGTTCCGGCGTGACCGAGGACCGCCGCCACCTCCCCGCGCACGAGGTCGAGCAGCGCCCGCTCCCGCTCCGGCTCGTTCAGCTTCCCGAGCCGTTCCGCGAGCGAGTCGGAACCGTGTGCCGCGTCCCCGTCGCCCCGGCCGTCGCCGGCCTCGCCCGCACGCGGAGCGAGGGCCCGCTGGGCCTCGGGCAGTTCGGCGAGGAGCTTGCTGTCACGGACGGAGGTGAACCCGGGGGCGAAGCGCCCCCAGTCGATGTCCGCGATGGCGACGGCGGCGTCCCCCGCCTCCAGCGCGCGCCGCAGGGCCGAGACGGCAAGCGCCGCGTCCATCGGCGGTATGCCGCCGCGGTGCATGCGGGCGGCCATCGCCTCGTCGGCGGCCATGCCGCCCTGGGCCCAGGGACCCCAGGCGATTGATGTCGCGGCCAGGCCGTCGGCGCGGCGCTGCTCGGCGAGGGCGTCGAGGTAGGCGTTCGCGGCCGCGTAGTTGCCCTGGCCGGCGGCACCGATCGTGCCGCTCGTCGAGGAGAAGAGGACGAAGGCGTCGAGGGTGATGCCGAGTTCGGTCGTCAGCTCGTGCAGGTTGCGCGCCGACGTGGCCTTGGCCCGCAGGACGGTGTCGACACGGTCCGGGGTGAGCGAGTCGAGGACGCCGTCGTCCAGGACGCCGGCGGTGTGGACGACCGCGGTCAGCGAGCCTGCGTGCTCGGCGAGCACGCCGCGCAGCGCTTCGCGGTCGGAGGCGTCACAGGCGACGACGGAGACGTCGACGCCCAGCTCGGCAACGAGTTCCGCGGCACCGGGCGCCTCCATGCCGCGCCGGCTGGTCAGCACCAGCCGCTCCGCGCCCGCACCCGCCAGCCACCGCGCGATATGACGTCCGAGCGCCCCCGTGCCACCGGTCACCAGCACCGTGCCCGACGGCGACCACGACGCCGTGCCCTCCGGCAGTGCCGCGCGGACCAGCCGTCGCCCGAACACTCCGGAGGAGCGAACGGCCACCTGGTCCTCGCCGGAGCCGGCCAGGACACCGACCACGCGCGACAGCGCGCGTTCGTCCAGTACCTCGGGCAGGTCGATCAGACCGCCCCAGCGCTCCGGTACCTCCAGGGCGGCGACCCGGCCCAGTCCCCACAGCTGAGCCCGCTCCGGCGAGGTCAACCTGTCCGACCGGCCGACGGAAACGGCTCCACGGGTCAGGCACCACAACCTGGCGTGCACCCCGGCATCGCCCAGCGCCTGGATCAGGCTCACCGTGTCGACGAGTCCCAGCAGCGAGACCACACCGGCGTACTCACCGGCGACCAGACCCGCCAGCGTGCCGCGGTCCGTGCCCGGCTCGACCTCGACCCGGTGAACCTCGGCGCCACGCCCCGCCAGCGCGCCCACGACCGCTTCGTCGTCCGCGCCCCCGGTCGGCACGACCACCAGCCACGCCCCGGACTGGCGCGCAGCAGAGGCCTCGGCCAGCGGCTTCCACACCACCCGGTAGCGCCAGCCGTCCACCTCCGACCGCTCCCGGCCCTGCCGGCGCCACGCCGACAACGCCGGAAGCGCCTCGACCAGCGAGGCATCGCCGGCGACATCCAACTCCGCCAGCAGCGAGGTCAGATCCTCGCGCTCGACGGCGTCCCAGAACCGGGCATCGATGGTGTCCACGGTCCCGCCGGCGGGAACGTTGCCGGTCAGTGCCGCGTCCGGCCAGTACCGCTTCCGCTGGAAGGCGTATGTCGGCAGATCGACAAGCCGTCCGCCGGTCCCGGTGAAGAATCCGGTCCAGTCCACTTCCACGCCTCGGACGTACGCCTGCGCGAGCGCCGTGACAGCGGTCTCCCCCTCGGGGCGGCCCTTGCGCAGCACCGGGGCGAAGGTCGCCGCCTCGCCCGTCAGGCACTCCTGCGCCATCGCGGACAGGACGCCGTCCGGGCCGAGCTCCAGGTAGGTCGTGACGCCGGCGGCCTCCAGGGCCCGGACGCCGTCCAGGAAGCGGACAGCCTCGCGGACGTGCCGCGCCCAGAAGTCCGCCGACGTCAGCTCGTCGGTGACGACGGCGCCGGTCAGGTTGGAGACCACGGGGATGCGCGGCGCCTCGAAGGACAGCCCGGACACCACCTCGCGGAAGGCGTCGAGCATGCCGTCCATGTGCGGGGAGTGGAAGGCGTGACTGACCGTCAGTCGCTTCGACTTCCGGTCAACGAAGGACTCCACGATCGCCGTGGCGGCGTCTTCATCACCCGCGATCACCACCGCCTGCGGACCGTTGACGGCGGCGATGCTCACCCGGTCGGTGAGCAGCGGCAGGACCTCGTCCTCCGACGCCTGCACCGCGATCATCACGCCGCCGCCGGGCAGCGCCTGCATCAACCGACCCCGCGCCGCCACCAGCGTGCAGGCGTCCTCGAGAGACAGCACCCCGGCCACATGGGCAGCGGCGATCTCACCGATGGAGTGGCCGGACAGGAAGTCGGGCTTCACGCCCCACGACTCGACCAGCCGGAACAGTGCCACCTCGACGGCGAACAGCGCCGGCTGGGTGAACTCCGTCCGGTCCAGCGCCTCCGCGTCATCCCCGAACAGAACCGTCTGCAGGGGACGTTCGAGCTGGGTGTCGAGGTGAGCGCTGACCGCATCCAGGGCTTCGGCGAATGCCGGGTAGATGCCGTAGAGCTCCCGGCCCATCTCCAGGCGCTGGCTGCCCTGGCCCGTGAACAGGAAGGCGAGTTTGCCCGCGAGCGGGGATCCGGTCACGGTGCCGGGCACGGGGGTTCCCTCGGCCAGCGCCTCAAGCGCGGCCAGCACATCGTCACGGCCCTGCGCCGTCACCACCACACGCCGTTCGAGAGCCGAACGGCCCGTCGTCAGCGTCCGCCCCACGTCGGACAGCCGCACCTCGGGAGCCGCGACCAACCGCGCACGAAGATTCCCGGCCTGCTCACGCAGGGCACCGTCACTCTTCGCCGAGAGCGCAAGGGGGAGGTACCGCTTCTCCTCGTCCTGCGGAGCGACCTGCTCCACGTCGTCGTTCAGCGGTGCCTGTTCGATGACGGTGTGGGCGTTGGTGCCGCTGAACCCGAACGACGAGATACCGGCCCGACGCGGACGGCCTGTCTCCGGCCACGCCTGCTGCTCGGTGAGCAGCGCGATGTCACCGGCCGACCAGTCCACGTGCGGGGTCGGCTCGTCAACGTGGAGGGTCTGCGGCAGCACTCCGTGCTGCATCGCCAGCACCATCTTCATCACACCCGCAACACCGGCCGCGGCCTGCGTGTGCCCGATGTTCGACTTGATCGAGCCGAGCAGCAGCGGCCGGTCCTCGGGCCTGCTCTGGCCGTAGGTGGCCAGCAGCGCCTGGGCCTCGATCGGGTCACCCAGACGCGTGCCGGTGCCGTGCGCCTCGACCGCGTCCACATCGGTCGCCGACAGGCCGGCACTCGCGAGGGCCTGGCGAATCACCCGCTGCTGCGACGGGCCGTTCGGCGCCGTCAGACCATTGCTCGCGCCGTCCTGGTTGATCGCCGAACCCCGCACCAACGCCAACACCGGGTGGCCGTTGCGCCGGGCGTCGGACAGCCGCTCGACCAGCAGCAGACCAACACCCTCACCCCACCCCGTGCCATCAGCAGCCGCCGCGAACGCCTTGACCCGACCGTCCTCCGCCAAGCCGCGCTGACGGCTGAACTCCACAAACGTGCCCGGCGTCGACATCACCGTCACACCACCAGCCAGCGCCAGCGAACACTCACCCTGCCGCAGCGCCTGCACCGCCCAGTGCAACGCCACCAACGACGCCGAACACGCCGTGTCGACCGTCACCGCCGGACCTTCGAGACCGAAGGTGTAGGAGATGCGGCCGGATACGACGCTGGCCGCGTTGCCGGTCCCCAAATGGCCTTCGAGGCCCTCGGAGTCCTCCAAGAGCACCGACAGGTAGTCCTGGCCGTTCGTGCCGACGAACACACCCGTCTGACTGCCCTGCAACGAAGCCGGGTCTATGCCGGCCCGCTCGAACGCCTCCCACGACGTCTCCAACAGCAACCGCTGCTGCGGATCCATCGCCAGCGCCTCGCGCGGCGAAATCCCGAAGAAGTCCGCATCGAAATCCGCCGCGTCATAAACGAAGCCGCCCTCACGCGTATACGACGTCCCCTGCGCACCAGGATCAGCGTCATACAACCCCGCGACATCCCAGCCACGGTCCAACGGCAACCCCGAAACCGCATCCGTCCCCG
>NZ_JBIVLI010000022.1:0-160171 GCF_044751205.1 Streptomyces sp. NPDC088732 | reverse complement strand
GCAGGCGGCACCGCGTCCGGCGGGGCCACCTCCACGACCTCCCCGCCGGTCAGCCCGTACGGGAACGCGACCGGCACGGGATAGCCCCCCGGGCGGCCCCCCGCCCCCCCCCCCCCCCCCCCCCCCCCCCCCCCCCGGGGGGGGGGGGGGGGGCGCCACGTCAGGGGAGGGGCGGAGCCCATATGTGGAAATTTCTGCGGCCCAGCAGCGGCTTCAACGTGCAGTTCGACCTCGCGAACGTGCACACCATCGAGCTCACCCGGCGCCATCAGGTCGTCTCGCTCACCAAGCAGGGCGCGGCCGTCGGCAATCTGCGGATCAACCTGTCCTGGCAGATGCGCACCTCCGACACCGGGGGCTGGAACCAGCGCGGCGGCTCCTGGCTGAGCCGCCAGATGCACCTGTTCAAGCCCGAGCCGGTGCAGGCGGCCGGCCCCGCCATGGTCAACGTCGACCTCGATCTGGCCTGCATGTACGAACTCGCCGACGGCACCAAGGGCGTCGTCCAGCCGCTCGGCAACTTCCTCGGCGACCTGGACGCCCCGCCGTACATCCAGATGAGCGGGGACGACCGCTTCGGCGGCTCCTCGGGCGAGACGCTCTACATCAACCTCGACAAGCGCGACGAACTCAAGCGCCTGCTCGTCTTCGTCTACATCTACGACGGCACGCCGGCCTTCGACCGCACCCACGCCAAGGTGGAGATCTTCCCCAGCTCCGGGCCGCGCATCGAGATCCCGCTCAACGAGCGCGAGCCGCAGGCCCGGTCCTGCGCGGTCGTGCTCATCGAGAACAAGAAGGGCGACCTGACCGTGCGCCGCGAGGTCAAGTACGTCTACGGCTTCCAGGCCGAACTCGACCGGCTGTACGGCTGGGGGCTGCAGTGGGGCCGCGGCTTCAAGAGCAAGGTCTGACGCCGCAGGCCCCGCCCGCGGCCGCGCTCAGCGGCGCTCCTGGAACTGCGGCCCCTGCGGGGGCAGCGTGACGGGCTGCTGCGGATGGGGATATCCGTAGGCGGGGCCGGGCGCGGCCGCGGTGGCGGCCGGCTGCTGCGGCGGGTAGCCGTACGCCGGGACCGGCGCCGTCGGCTCCTGCGGGTAGCCGTAGGCGGGGGCCGGCACGGTCGGGGGCTGCTGCGGGTAGCCGTACGCGGGCTCGGCGGCCTGGGTGGCCTGCACGGCCTGCGTCGAAGGGGCCGGGGCCTGCAGGGTGTATGCCTCGGGCTCGGCCGTCATGCGGACCGTGGGCGGCACCGGCTGCGGCGGCAGCGCGTTGGCCTCGGCGTCGGGGCTCGCCTGCTGCGCCGGGACCTCGACGAGGTCGCCCTCGTCCACGGAGATCCCGAACTCGGTCGCCAGGCCCTCCAGGCCGGACACGTACCCCTGCCCGAGCGCGCGGAACTTCCAGCTGCCGGAGCGCCGGTACAGCTCCCCGCAGATCAGCGCCGACTCGTCGCCGGTGTCCGGGACGACCTCGAAGAACGCCAGCGGCTCGGCCTCGGAACCGGCTGCCGCGGCGGCGTCGTACAGCAGCACCCGCAGGTCGGAGACGAGCGCGAAGGGACCGCCGTCGGAGGAGGCCGCGATCACCACGCGGTCCACGCTCGGGTCCAGGGCGGACAGGTCCACCTCGACCGCGTCGGTCAGCCCGGCCGGTTCGCTGCGCTTGGGCAGGTGCCGCGCGACGCCCGCCGGGTGCCGGGGCTGGTTGTAGAAGACGAAGTCCTCGTCCGAGCGCACCCGCCCGTCCGCCCCGACCAGCAGCGCCGACGCGTCGACGTCCGGTACCCCCGCGCCCGGGCTCCAGCGCAGTACCGCCCGTACGCCCGAAGCCGGTACGGGGATGTTCGAGCCCTTCACCATCGCCTGCGTCATGCCCGTCATCCTGCCCTCCCGGGGGCCGCGCCCACAACGCGGGGCGGGGGAGCGCCACCATCGGCGGACCGGCCGACATCCCGCAGACCCGAGGGGGTTACCTGATTTTCATACGCGACGGGAACGACCCCGGTGACCTCACACGTACGATAATCGGCCACGGCGTCGGGGGACGCTTCCCGCCTCACCATCCATCACCTGCCACGGGGGAACGCATGCGCCACTTCGCGCACCTCGCGCCGGACGTGCGGAACGAACTGTTCCACCGCGAGCCAGGCGAGTTCACGGCCGATTCGCCGGCCGCCACGCTCGCCGTCGCCCTGGGAGCCACCCTCTACAGCCCTGCCACCCGCACCAGCCTGGCCGAGGACGTCCTCAAACAGGCTGCCCGCGGCGTCGTCTCCATGGTCCTGTGCCTGGAGGACTCGATAGACGACCGCGAGGTCGCCGCCGGTGAGGAGAACCTGGTCCTCCAGTTCGGGGCGCTGGCCGCCCGCATCGGGGACGCCGACCCGCCGCTGCTGTTCATCCGCGTCCGCACCCCGGAGCAGATCACCGACCTGGTGCGCCGCCTCGGCGACACCGCGGGCCTGCTGTCCGGGTTCGTGCTCCCCAAGTTCACCGAGGAGTCCGGCGTCCCCTTCCTGGAGGCGCTCGCCGTCGCCGAGGGCATGTGCGGCCGCCGCCTGTTCGCGATGCCGGTGCTGGAGTCGCCGCAGCTGCTGCACCTGGAGACGCGTACCGAGACGCTGACCGGGATAGCGCGGACCGTCGACAAGTACCGCGAGCGGGTCCTCGCGCTCCGCCTGGGCGTCACCGACTTCTGCTCCGCCTACGGGCTGCGCCGCTCGCCCGACATGACCGCCTACGACGTCCGCATCGTGGCCTCCGTCATCGCCGACGTCGTCAACGTCTTCGGCCGTGCCGACGGGACCGGCTTCACGATCACCGGCCCGGTGTGGGAGTACTTCCGGCACTCCGAGCGCATGTTCAAGCCGCTGCTGCGGCAGAGCCCCTTCGTGCCCGAGGCCGTCGACCTGCGCGACGCCCTCATCCAGCGCGACATGGACGGCCTGCTCCGCGAGATCGAGCTCGACCGCACCAACGGGCTCCAGGGCAAGACCTGCATCCACCCCTCGCACGTGCAGCCCGTGCACGCGCTGAACGTCGTCTCCCACGAGGAGTGGACCGACGCCGTGGACATCCTCCACGAGGACCGCAGCGGCGGTGGCGTCCTGCGGTCGGCCTACACCAACAAGATGAACGAGGTGAAGCCGCACCGCGCCTGGGCCGAGCGCACCGTGCGGCGTGCCGAGGTCTTCGGCGTGGCGCGGGCGGAGACCAACTTCGTGGAACTCCTCGCCGCGTGCGTGCCGTCATGACCGGCACCCACCGGGAAAGGTCCCTCCCCATGGCAGCAGAACCCGTCTGGTCCGGGCAGTGGGTCGCCGACCGCCTCGGCATCGCCCTGCGCGGCGAGGGCCTGAGCGGTCTGCTGGGCCTCGCCCTGCGCCGCAACCCCAAGCGCGCGCACCTGCTCGTCTCCAACGTGCTGGGCAAGCACGTCCCGCAGCGGCCCGAGGCCGTCTACGCGGCCGGGCACGGGCTCGGCGTGCGCGTGCGCGACCTGCTCGGGGCGGACGGCGCGGCGCGCGCGGTCGTCCTCGGCTACGCGGAGACCGCGACCGGCCTCGGCCACGCCGTCGCCGACGGCCTCGGCACCGCCCCCTACCTGCACTCCACCCGGCGCCCGGTGCCCGGCACGACCCCGGTCGGGGGCTTCGAGGAGGAGCACAGCCACGCCACCTCCCACCTCCTGCTGCCCGAGGACCCCGCGCTGCTGGCGGGGGACGGGCCGCTGGTCCTCGTCGACGACGAGTTCTCCACCGGGCGCACCGTGCTCAACACCGTCCGCGCGCTGCACACCCGCTACCCGCGGGACCGGTACGTGGTGGTGGCGCTGGTCGACATGCGCTCGCCCGCCGACCGCGAACGGCTCACCGCCGTCGCCGCGGAACTGGGCGCCGCC
This sequence comes from Streptomyces sp. NPDC088732, assembly GCF_044751205.1. Classification (NCBI taxonomy): domain Bacteria; kingdom Bacillati; phylum Actinomycetota; class Actinomycetes; order Kitasatosporales; family Streptomycetaceae; genus Streptomyces; species Streptomyces sp. NPDC088732. Next base: position 156,268 of record NZ_JBIVLI010000022.1, on the reverse strand, counting down.
GTCGACCTGATCGCCCTCGCCACCGGCGGCGTCGACCTCCCCGAGGACGTGCTGGAGCGGGGCCGGGCCCTGGTCGCCGAGCAGGACAGTCACGTCGCCGCCGCCGAGGCCGCCCCCGCCCACCCGGCACCCGACCGCGCCCGCCCGCGGCCGGAGCGCGTGCCCCTGGACTGGCCTGCCGGCGTGCCCGACGGCGGCCGGCACGGCTTCACCCCCGCCCACCGCGCCCGCCTGGAGGCCGCCCTCCCGGCGATGGCGGCCTCACTGGCCGGAGATACGGCAGGCAGCCGGCGCGTCCTGGTGCTGGGCAACGAGGAGCTGATGTACGCCCCGCTGCGCCTCGCCCTGGCCCTCCAGGAGGCGCTGCCGCACGCGGAGGTCCGCTTCTCCACCACCACCCGCTCGCCCGTGCTCGCCGTCGACGACCCCGGGTACGCGATCCGCACCCGGATCGTCTTCCCCGACCACGACGCGCCCGCCGACGGCCCCGGCGAGCGCTACGCGTACAACGTCGCCGGCGCCGGCTTCGACACGATCGTCGCGGTCGTGGACAGCGCGGCGGACACCCCCGCGCTGCACGCCCCGGACGGGCTGCTCGCCCGGCTCGCGGAACACACAGAAAGGCTGCTGCTCGCCGTGGTCCCCAGTTACGAACCCCGCACCTCCCCGGGGCTCCCGGAGCCGCTGCGCGGCCCCGCGTTCTCCTCGTACGCCCCCGAGGAGGTCGGCTGGCTGCTCAAGGACCTGTCGGACGTGGAGCTGGAGGCCCCGACCGAGGAGCGCGAGGAGGCCATCCAGAGCGGCGGCGCGCACTACGCGGAGTCGCTGCCCGAGGAGTACCAGCCGAGCGCGGAGTACCAGGAGCTGTTCCGGGACGCCCTGGAGCAGTCCGCGGGCCGGATCGCCCGCGCCGTCGGCGCCGTCACCGACCTGGTGCTCGCCGAGCGCGGCCCGGACGCGGTACTGGTGTCGCTGGCCCGCGCGGGCACGCCCGTCGGCGTGCTGATGCGCCGCTGGGCCCGGCACGCCCACGGCCTGGACCTGCCGCACTACGCGGTCTCCATCGTGCGCGGCCGCGGGATCGACACCACCGCGCTGCGCTGGCTGGCCGAGCACCACGACCCGGCACGGGTGGTCTTCGTGGACGGCTGGACCGGCAAGGGCGCGATCACCCGCGAACTGGCCGAGGCCGTCGCCCCCTTCGGGGACTTCGACCCGGAGATCGCGGTGCTCGCCGACCCCGGCTCCTGCGTGCGCACCTACGGCACCCGGGACGACTTCCTCATCCCGTCCGCATGCCTCAACTCCACCGTCTCCGGCCTGATCTCCCGCACCGTGCTGCGCTCCGACCTGATCGGCCCGGACGACTTCCACGGCGCGAAGTTCTACCGCGAACTGGCCGGGTCGGACGTCTCCACCCTCTTCCTCGACACGGTCGCCGCCCGCTTCGGCGACGTGGCCGAGGACGTCGCCCGCGACCTCAAGGAACTTCAGGCCGCCGACCGCGCCCCCACCTGGGAGGGCTGGAAGGCCGTCGAGCGGATCAGCGAGGAGTACGGCATCGGGGACGTCAACCTGGTCAAGCCCGGCGTCGGCGAGACCACCCGGGTCCTGCTGCGCCGCGTGCCCTGGCGGGTGCTCGCCCGCCGCGGGGCAGGCGCAGACCTGGCCCACATCCGGCTGCTCGCCGAGCAGCGGGGCGTCCCGGTGGAGGAGGTGGACGACCTGCCGTACTCGTGCGTCGGGCTGATCCACCCGCGCTTCACCCGGGGCGCGACCGGTACCAACGGAAAGGCCGTGACGGCCCAGTGAAGCAGCGTCCGGACCAGCGCACGCTCGTCGCGAGCGACCTCGACCGCACCCTCGTCTACTCCCCGTCGGCGCTCGCGCTGACCGTGCCCGACGAGGACGCGCCCCGCCTGCTGTGCGTGGAGGTCCACGAGGGACGGCCGCTGTCCTTCATGACCGAGACCGCCGCCGCCCTGCTCCAGAAGCTGGCCGCGGTCGCCGAGTTCGTCCCCGCGACCACGCGCACCCGCAAGCAGTACCGGCGGATCAACCTGCCCGGCCCCGTGCCGCGTTACGCGATCTGTGCCAACGGCGGGCACATCCTCGTCAAGGGCCGCACCGACCACGACTGGAACGCCGAGATGCGCCGCCGCCTCGCCGAGGGCTGCGCGCCCCTGGACGAGGTGCGGGCGCACCTGGCGCGCACCGGCGACGAGTCCTGGCTGCGCAAGGAGCGGGTGGCCGAGGACCTGTTCGTCTACCTCGTCGTCGAGCGCTCCCTGCTGCCCGAGAACTGGGTGAAGGAATTCGCCGAGTGGGCCGAGGAGCGGGGCTGGACGGTGTCGCTCCAGGGCCGCAAGATCTACGCCGTGCCCCGCCCGCTCACCAAGTCCGCCGCCCTGGCCGAGGTCGTCCGCCGCACCGGCGCCGAGCACGTCCTGGCCGCCGGCGACTCCCTCCTCGACGCCGACCTGCTGCTCGCCGCGCACACCGGCTGGCGCCCGGGCCACGGCGAACTCGCCGACTCCGGCTGGACCGCCCCGCACATCGACGCGCTCACCCTCGCCGGCGCGGCGGCGGGCGAGGAGATGCTGCGCCGGATGCTCAGCGTGTCCCGTCGCTGAGCCTCAGCACGTGCGGCCGTTCGCCGGCCTGGATGAAGGGCGCGTGCCTCGTCCTCGGTGCGCCCCCCCGTCACATGCCGGACGCCGGCTCCGGCCGGACGGCCCCGCACGTCGATTGCTCAGCGTGTCCCGTCGCTGAGCCTCAGCACGCGGGTGGCCGCGCTGCGCGTCGCCTCGACGCGCAGCGCGTTCGGGCGTTCGCTGGCCTCGATGAAGGCGCGTGCCTCGTCCTCGGTGCGACCTCCCGTCACATGCCGTACGAGCAGCCGCTCCTCGCGCACCGCCCGTTCGGTCTCCAGGAACCACAACTCGTCCAGCAGATCCCGCACCTCGTGCCAGCCGGGGCCGTCGTCGGCGAGGTAGTTCCCCTCGGTCACCACCAGCCGGGCATCGGCCGGCACCGCGATCCCCGCCGCCACCGGCTCGTCCAGCGCCCGGTCGAAGTCCGGCGCGTAGACCGTGCGGCCCTGCGTCGCGCGCAGCCGACGCAGCAGATGGACGTAGCCGTCCACGTCGAAGGTCTCCGGCGCGCCCTTGCGGTCGCGCAGCCCCAGCCGGTCCAGCTGGACGTTGGAGAGGTGGAAGCCGTCCATCGGGACGTGCACGGCCGTGTCCGCCCCGAGCCGCGCGTTCACCCCGTCCACCAGCGACCTGGCCAGGGTCGACTTGCCCGCGGCGGGGGCTCCGGCAACGCCCAGCAGCACACGCCTTCCTGGCATGCTGGGCACCAAGGCGACGGCGTCATCCACGTACATGCCCGCCACCTTAAGGAGCAGTCGTGAACGAGACCAAGAATCCCCCGCTCACCCCCGAGCTCTACGCCTACGTACTGGACCACAACCCGCCCCTGGACGCCGTCCAGCGCGAGCTGGTCGAGATCACCCACCAGCGCTTCGGCGGCGCGGCCGGCATGCAGTCCGCCCAGGAGCAGGGCCCCCTGCTGGCCTTCCTGGTCCGCCTGCTCGGCGCCCGCAACGTCGTGGAGGTCGGCACCTTCACCGGCTTCTCCGCCCTCTCCATGGCGCAGGCCCTGCCCGCCGGAGGACGCCTGCTCGCCTGCGACATCTCTGAGGAGTGGACCGCCGTCGCCCGCGAGGCATGGGCCAAGGCGGAGGTGGAGGACCGCATCGACCTGCGCATCGCACCCGCCCTCGACACGCTCCGGGCACTGCCCCAGGAACCCGCCATCGACCTCGTCTACCTGGACGCCGACAAGGAGAACTACGTCGCCTACTGGGAGGAACTCGTCCCCCGCATGCGGCCGGGCGGCGTCCTCGCGGCCGACAACACCCTCTACCACGGCCGCGTGGCCGACCCCGCGGCGGGCGGCGCCGCCGCGGCCATCCGCGAGTTCAACGACCACGTCGCGGCCGACCTGCGCGTCGAGGCGCTGCTTCTGACGGTCGCCGACGGGCTGACGCTGGCGCGCAAGCGCTGACGCTGGGCGCTGGGCCCTGTCCTCTGGCTAACCTGTGCTCATGCCCCGATACGAATACCGCTGCCGGTCCTGCGGCACCACCTTCGAGCTGAACCGGCCGATGGCCGAGTCCTCCTCACCGGCGGAGTGCCCTGACGGGCACGACGACACGGTCAAGCTGCTTTCGGCTGTCGCCGTCGGGGGGACGGCGTCGGCTGCGGCCGCGCCGTCCGCGGGAGGCGGTTGCTGCGGCGGCGGTTGCTGCGCCTGACCGCCGTCCGGGTCCAGGTTTTTTCCCCGCCCTCCCTCCCGTGTGCCCGGCGCGGTAAGTGCGGGCCCCGCGCTGCGTGCGTTGTGGGGGTCGGCGCCGCTCCGGAGTCCGTCCTCGGCGCTCGCGGTCTACGCCAACATGCTGCGCACCGCGGTCTCCGCTCGTCCCCTGCGGGCGGACCCCGGCGCACCCCCTCCCGGGGTCGTTGGGGCGACTGACGGCCGGTGGGGTGTCTGTTGGCGGTGACGGCTGCGCACTTGCCGGCGCTGCGCCTACGGGTGCCCGAGCACGGTGCCGCTTCAGACCACCACCGGGGATCAGGCGCTTGCAACTACGGAGGGGGCGGGGTCGTAGGGGTGGCGTTCTGGACACTGGAGCATATTTGGGTGCACAACCCGGGGCGCGCAGCCGAGAGTTCCTGAGGCACCTAAATGTGCTGTCCAGAATGGCAGCCCCGGAGGCCCCGAACCCGGCCCCCCAACAACTGGCGTCGGGGCGCCCTGACTTCACAGGGCACACGGGCGGGAGGGAGGGGAAAGAACCTGGGGCACGAGGCCGGAGGCCTCAGGGACGGCCCGCCGCGCGGTCCTCGCGGATCGCCGCGACGACCCGCGCCGCCGCATCCCGCACCGCGGCCATCTCCTGGAGGAAGTGCCACCAGTCGGGGTGCCGCCCCTCCAGCCCGGCGACCGCCCGATCCACGCGGGCCACCGCGTCGTCGAGGGGGCGGGCGTGCCGCGGTTCCGGCGTCGTGCGCCCCTGCATGGCGAGGCGCTGGGCGTCGCGGAGGGCGAACCGGGTGCGTTCGATCTCGCCCTGCGGGTCCTTGCTGACCTCGTTGAGCCGCCGCAGGCGGTCCCCGGCGGCGGAGACGGCCGCGTCGGCGTCGTCGAGCTGCGCCCGGACGGTTGCCAGCAGGGCCGTCGCGTCCGGCCAGCGCTGCTCCTCGCGGGCCTTGGTGGCCTCGGAGAGTTTCTGTTCGGCGTGGCCGACCGCCTCGGCGGCCCGCTGCGGGACCTGCTGGAGGTCCTCCCAGCAGGCCATGGAGAACCGCCGCCGCAGCTCGCTGAGGACCGGTGTGACGCCCTCGGTGCGGGTGGCCAGCGCCTGCGTACGGGTGCGCAGCGACACCAGGCGCTTGTCGATCTCGCGGGCCCGCTCGGGGAGCCGTTCGGCCTCGGCGCGGATGCCCTCCGCCGTGCGGAGGACCTCGTCGGCGCGGCGGATGGTCTCCTGGACGCCGTGCCGGCCCGCGCCCTGGTTGAGCTTGGTCAGTTCCGGGCCGAGCGCGGCCAGCCGGGCGGCCAGGTCGTCCGCGCGCAGCCCGGAGGCGCGTACCGCGTCCAGCGCGTTGGAGGCGCCCAGCAGGGCCTGCCGGGCGCGCTCGACCGCCGGGGCGAGGCGGGCGAGCTGGGTCTCGGCCTTCTCCAGCAGCGGCGTGAGGTTCCGGGCGAAGGTGTCGAGGTCCGTTCTGGCCCGGGTCAGCTCGTCCTTGGCCCGGGTCAGCTCGGTGCGGGCGCGGGCCGCCGTCGAGGCGTCCAGTTCGTCGTGGTCCAGGTCGTAGGCGTCGACGGCGGCGATGTAGCCGGCGCTGACCTCGTCGATGCGCTCGCCCAGTGCCCGGAAGTCCGCCACGGCCCGGCGGGCGGCCGGGGTGTCGTCCACGGCGGTGACCGTCTCTATGGAGATCACGAGGTCGCGCTGGGCCGTGTCGAGCTCGTAGAAGGCCTGGGCGGCGGCGTCCTTCGCGGCCTGGGCGTCGGCGCGCAGATTGTCCCCGCGCCGCCACCACGAGCGTGCCGTCGTCACAGTCGCCCTCTCCCGCAAGTCCGCCGCCGGTGGTTGTCCGCTCCAGTCTCCCACCCGGCAGGGACGAATACACGGGCCGGTCGGTTGCGTCAGCCGGCGGGCGCCTCGACGACGTTCACCGATCCGTCGGAGGTGCGGACGGTGACCGTGCGGGGGCTGCTGTCGTCGCGCGGTACGGCGACGCGGACGTGTCCGTCGCCGGAGCGCGCGCTGACCCGGTAGGCCTGCTTGGGCAGGGACACCCGCACCGCGCCGTCGCCGCTGGTGGCCTCGACGCTGTCGGGGGCCTGCTCGAACGCCAGGGTCAGCGAGCCGTCCGAGGTGTGCGCGGTGACCCGGCGGGAGGCCAGGCCGGTCGCCTCGATGCGGCCGTCACCGGTGGACAGCTCCAGGGGACCGGTCACGTCCCGGACCCGGACCGAGCCGTCCTTGGTGGTGAGGGTGAGCGGGGTGCTGAAGCCGCTGGCCTCGACGCGGCCGTCGCCGTTGGTCACGGTCACGGTCACGCCGCGCGGCACCAGCACTTCGTGCCGGGCGGAGCAGTTGTCCATGAAGCCGTGGCAGTCGACCCGGAACTTCAGGGTGTGGCCGTCCAGCGACCAGGTGGCCTTCGGGGTGTCGCCGAGCACGGACCAGCCGTCGAACCAGCGGGTGACCTTGATGGTCTTGACGTCCGCGGGCCTGACCACGACCGCGCTGTCCGCGGCGTCGATGGTCAGCCGGCTGCCGGAGAGCGCGAAGTCGTGCTGTTCCGGGCGGGTGTCGTCGGAGGCGTCCGCACAGGCGGAGGCCGTCATGGCGAGTGCCACCGCACCGGCGGCGGCGGTCAGGGTCCTGAGGGTGCCGTTGCGTTTCGTCATGTCAAGGACGGTACGGAGAGCGCGGCGGAGCCGGAATCAGGCCGCCCACCGGTTGCGGGGTGGGGCAAACCCCCCGCGGGAGCGGGGGTCAACGGCCGCGCTCGCGGCGGACGGTGGGCCGCGTGGGGCCGCCGTCCGCCGCGAGCACGCGCACCGCCGCCTACTCCCCGCGGCGGGCGATCTCGACGTTCTCCAGGACGCCGAGGGCGTCGGGCACGAGGACGGCCGCCGAGTAGTAGGCGCTGACGAGGTAGGAGATGATCGCCTTCTCGTCGATGCCCATGAAGCGGACGGACAGACCCGGCTCGTACTCGTCCGGGAGTCCCGTCTGGTGCAGGCCGATCACGCCCTGGTTGTCCTCGCCGGTGCGCAGCACCAGGATCGAGGTGGTGTTCTCCTTCGTGACGGGGATCTTGTTGCAGGGCAGGATCGGCAGACCGCGCCAGGAGGGCACGTGGTTGCCGTGCAGGTCGACGGTGTGCGGCACGAGGCCGCGGCTGTTGAACTCCCGGCCGATGGCGGCGATGGCCCTCGGGTGCGCCAGCAGGTACTGGGCCCCGCGGCGGCGGCTGATCAGCTCGTCCAGGTCGTCGGGGGTGGGCGGTCCGGAGTGGGTCGTGATGCGCTGCCGGTAGTCGGCGTTGTTCAGGAGCCCGAACTCCTGGTTGTTGATGAGTTCGTGCTCCTGGCGCTCGCGCAGCGCCTCGATGGTGAGCTTCAGCTGCTGCTCGACCTGGTTGTAGGGCTGGTTGTACAGGTCGGCGACGCGGCTGTGCACCCGCAGCACGGTCTGGGCGACGCTCAACTCGTACTCGCGCGGGGAGAGTTCGTAGTCCACGAACGTGCCGGGCAGTTCGTGCTCGCCGATGTGGCCGGAGGCGAGGGCGATGGCCTTCTCGCCGTACTTGTTCTGTGCCTGCTGGGTGCCGCTGACGAAGCCGGCGACGTGCTCGCGCAGTCCGTCGGACTGCTGCATCAGGGCCTGGAAGGCCTGGCGCGGCAGGGCGAGGGCGGTCACGGTGGTGGCGGCCTTGGCGGTCCAGTCCCAGGTGGCGTCGGCCGCGGCCAGCCCCTCGGAGCCGAAGTGGTCGCCGTCGGCGATGGTGCCGACCACGCCCTGGCCGTCCCACTTGGTGGGCGCCAGCTTGTTGATCTTTCCGTGTGCGACCAGGAAGACGTGGTCGGCCGGCTGCCCGGCGGAGACGATCACCTCTCCGGGCGCGAACTCCCGTTGCTCGAACTGGCCGGCGAGCGCCGCGAGGACGGCGCTGTCGTCGAATCCGCGCAGCAGGGGCAGTTCGCCGAGCTCCGCCGGGATCACCCGCACCTCGGAGCCGGTCTGGACGAAGTCGACACGCCCGTCACCGACCGAGTAGCTCAGCCGGCGGTTGACCCGGTACGCGCCGCCCGCCGCCTGGACCCACGGCAGTACCTTCAGCAGCCAGCGCGAGGTGATTCCCTGCATCTGCGGCGTGGATTTGGTGGTCGTCGCCAAATTCCGCGCCGCGGCGGTGCTCAGACTCTGCTGGGACTGTCCGTTCCCTGTCGCCGACTCCGACGCGACACCCGGCTCAACCGTCATGAATGGTCCTTCCCTTGCGCCCTCGTGGCCCACGCAGTCACATGCGTGGCTTATGCAAACAATTCACCGCGAAACGACGTGTGTGGTGGGAGCCCCCCTGCCCTCGGCCGCTGTCCTCACCGAAGCTACCCAGGGGACGGAGCCGCCTGCACTCACTCGAATGGATGAGAATCCGGAATGGGTGACTTGGGTAGATCTGTGGACTTCCGCCACTGCGCGGCTCCTTGGGTGCCGGATCGCCGCCGCGGGCGGGGCGGTGCCGGGCGATGCCGCATCGGCTGAGGTCACGGCCGCGCGGCGGGCGCGCGGAACGGGCCGATCGCAGGGCGACCTCGGTGACTCCCCAGTAATTCGCGTGCTATTCCCACAGCCCGCCATCGATGATGAGGAAAACGTCACGCGCCCCCGAGGGGATCCTCGACGCCTCTCTGGCGTACGCTGTACGGCTGAGGGCGGGTCGCAGAAGAACCGCTTCTGCGCGAGACCGCCACACACCCCGGAGGGCGCCGCGCACCAGAGGGAGAGAGGAGAACGCGGTGCTGACCGGAGCGGGCTCGCTGTTCGACTCACCGTGGATCTACGCGCTGGTCGCCGCGTCCATCGTGCTCGACGTCTTCGTGCCTGTGATGCCCAGCGGCGTGCTGCTCATCTCGGCCGCCACCGCCGGCACCGCTGTCGGAGGCGCCAACGGCATCCTCGACATCGTCGTCCTGCTGCTGTGCGCCGCCACCGCCTCCACCCTCGGCGACCTGGCCGCCTACCGGCTGGCCTGGCGCGGCGGCGACTGGCTCGACCACCGGGTCGCCAACTCCCGCCGGCTGTCCAGCGCCCAGGAGGTCCTCGGCGCCGTCCTGGCCCGCGGCGGCGGCGCGCTCGTCGTCCTGGCCCGCTTCGCACCGGCCGGCCGCTCCGTGGTCAGCCTCACCGCCGGAGCCTCGCACCGCAGGGTCCGGGAGTTCCTTCCCTGGTCCGCGCTGGCGAGCCTGGTCTGGGCCGCGTACAGCGTCGGCCTCGGCTACGCGGGCGGCCAGTGGCTCGGCGCCGGCTGGCTCGGCACCGCCACCTCCGCCGTCGCCCTCATCGGCTCCGGCTCCATCGCCGCGTACGTCTTCCAGCGCGAGCGCCGCACCCACACCGTCGTGCCCGTCACCCTGCCCGCGCAGGCCACGGCCGGCCCCGACCGGGCGGCGGTCGCGGAGGCCCGCTGAGGCCCCGTCCGCCGATGGCGGCCCCCTGGCACCCGTGCAAACATCATTACGGGCATCGCCGGTGCCGGGGGCGGCAGCAGCACGGACGCACGGACGGAGGCCCCCGATGCGCTTCGGGCCCCTCAACGGCCTCGTGGCCGTGATCCTCGGCGCCATCGCCTTCGCCCTCCAGGGGGACACGCCCCGCGTCGGCAGCTCCGGCTTCACGGTCCGCCTCTTCTACACCCGGCACGACACCGCCCAGGGCGTCGGCCTGTACCTGCTCCTGGTCGCCGGGATCTTCCTCGTGTTCTTCGCCGGGAGCCTGCGCCGCGCCCTCGCCACGACCGACCGGTCCGGCTGGCTGCCCGACATCGCCCTCGCCGGCGGCGCGCTCGGCGCCCTCGGCTTCTGGATCAGCGCCGGGCTCACCCTCTGCCTCATCGAGGCCGCCGGCGAGCAGATGGTCGGCGGCGGCGCGCTCCAGGCCCTCAACGTGCTCAGCGGCGACCTGTTCATGCCGTTCCTCGGCGGGGTGGGCGTGATGCTGCTCGCGGCCGGACTCAGCACGGCCCGCTCCTCCGGCCCGCTGCCGCACTGGCTGGGGTGGATCGCTTTCGTCCTGGGCGTGCTGATGTTCATCCCGTTCGCCGGCTTCATCGGCCTGTGCCTGGCCGGCCTGTGGATCATCGCCGTGAGCGTCTGGCTCGCCGGCCCGCCCCTGCGGCGCGGGGCGCGGGCCGAGCCTTAGCGGATCCTGCGGTAGACCGTGCCGTCCGCGGAGCGTTCCAGCCAGCCGTCGTCGACCAGGTACCGGCGTAGGGCCGCGCAGTCGTCGTGCACCGTGCGCAGGGCCTCGTTGACCTCGGTCTCGGCATAGCCGCGGCCGGGCCGGAAGAGCGTCTCGGCCAGGTGCCGCAGCACCTGCTCGCGGCGGGCCGTGCGGCGGGGGATCACGGTCAGCCGGCCGCCGCGGAACAGGGCGGACACGGCGTGCGCACCGGTCTCGGACACGGCAGCCTCCTTCGTACGGACGATTCGCCGACCACTGCGCAGCCTGACACGCCCGCCCCGGATCCGGCACCTGAATTCCGGCTGGCACGATGAGGGCATGAGCATCGTGAAGATCAACGCCCTCACCGTTCCGGCGGAGCAGCGCGAGGTCCTGGAGAAGCGCTTCGCCGCGCGCGCCGGCGCCGTGGAGAACTCCGACGGCTTCGAGTGGTTCGAGCTCCTGCGCCCCCTGGAGGGCACCGACCAGTACCTGGTCTACACGCGCTGGCGCAGTGAGGAGGACTTCGCGAACTGGATGTCCGGCTCCATGCGCGAGGCCCACCAGGGCGGCGGAGAGGGCCGCCCGCAGCCCGCGGCGACCGGCTCGACGCTGTGGTCCTTCGAGGTCGTCCAGCAGGCCGCCCCCAAGCAGTCCTGAGGGGCCGGTACCGTCGCCGTGCCCATGACCGCCCGGGCCCGGCGGCGGATCACGGAGCCGGGTCGGTGCCGTACGGGTGGGTCAGAAGGGGGAGCCAGGCATGAGGGTGTTGCAGAAGGCGGAAGAGCGGTCGCGGGGATTCCTGGAAGCGGGGGAGTCCGTCCGGCAGGTCTTCGTGGCCCAGGGCGGGATCAATCCGTGGGCGCCGATGTGGATGTTCGCCGGCGCGGTCGTGCTGGGGATCGTGGCGCGCCGCCTGGCCGGCGAGGCGCCGTGGCTCGGGCTGCCGTGGCTGCTGATCGCGCTGGTGGTGGCGCTCCTGGCGACGACGCGGCGCGTCGTGCTGGTGACCGACCGGGCGGTGGTGACGCTCGCCATGGGTCGGTGGGGGACGGTGCGGCCGAACCGCGTGGTGGCTCGCCTGCCCCTCGGGACCCGCATCGGCCCGCTCAGCGGCACGTACGCGAAGGTGGAGCTCGGCGGCGAACGCCTGTGGATCCACAAGAAGTTCCACGGCAGCGCGGCGGCCTCCGCAGCCGCGCCGCCCAGCCGGTGAGGGCGCCCTCGCCCAGGCCCCTGCTCTACCTGGACGTGGACGGGCCGCTCAACCCGTACGCGGCCGAGGGAGGCCGCCCGGACGGGTACACCACGCTGCGGGTGCCGCCGGTGGGCCTGGCGACGGGACCGCTGCGCGTGTGGCTCGACCCGGCCCACGGACCGGCGCTGCTCGCGCTCGGCTACGAGCTGTGGTGGGCGACCACCTGGATGGCCGAGGCGAACACCTGGATCGGCCCGGTCCTCGGGCTGCCGCCGCTGCCGTACGTCGACTTCACCGACGTGCTGTTCGGTCACGGTCCGGACCTCGTCCACTGGAAGACCCGGACGCTGGTGGCGCACGCCGCCGGACGCCCGTTCGCCTGGGTGGACGACGAGCAGAGCGCCGCGGACACCGACTACGTCGCCGCCCACCACGCAGGTGCCGCGCTGCTGCACCACGTCGACCCGCGGGCCGGCCTGCGCGAGCGGGACTTCGCCGCCCTCGCCGCCTTCGCCGAGGGCCGCTGACGGCGCCCCGTCACGCGGCCCGGCGGGGATCGTGCCCCGGGCGGTCCTGGTCCTGGCCGCACAGCTCGCCCGTCAGCCGGGTGAGCAGGGCCGCCAGGTCGTCGTGGCGTTCGGGGTTCCAGTCGCCGAGCAGGTCGGCGAGGAGCTTGCGGCGCGCCTCGGTCAGCAGCGCGGCGACCTCCTGGCCGCGTTCGGTGAGCGCCAGCGCGCTCCCCTCGCGTACGGCCAGTCCCTGCTCCTCGACCTCGTGGGCCGCGCGGTCGAGGGCCTCCGCCGGGACGGTCGTCCGGCCGGCCAGGTCCGCGGGGTCGGCGCTGCGGGCCCGGGCCAGGTAGAGCAGCAGCCAGCTGGAGGCCGGGTGCAGGTCGAGCCCGGCCAGCCGGGTGATGCGGATGTACAGGTCGCGGGCGGCCTGGCGGCCGCCCAGGACGCTCAGGCAGCGGGCGATCTCGTCGAGCGAGGAGCGGCTGACGGGATTGGTGCCGATGGTCTCGCTGGCGTCGGGCACGGTGACCGACCGCCGCAGCGGCTCCTCCTTGAGGAACCAGGCCAGCACGAAGGCGACCGCGCACACCGGCACCGCCCACAGGAAGATCCCGGTGATGGAGGTGGAGTACGCGTGCAGCACCGGCCCGCGCAGGTCCGCCGGGAGCGCGCCGACCCCGCGCGGATCGGCCTGCACGACCGCGGGATCGAAGCCGGGCGGCAGTGTGCGGCCGGAGAGCGCGGCGGTGATCTCGCGGGCCAGGCTGGTGGTGAAGATCGTGCCGAAGATGGAGACGCCGAACGAGGCGCCGATGGAGCGGAAGAAGGTCGCCCCCGAGGTGGCGGTGCCCAGGTCCTGGTAGCCGACGGCGTTCTGCACGGCGAGGATCAGCACCTGCATGACCAGGCCCAGCCCGAGGCCGAACACCAGCAGGAAGGTGCTGAGCACCCAGACCTCGGTGTGCTCGTCCAGCCGGTGCAGCAGGAACAGGCCCACGATGGTGACGGCGGTCCCGGTGATCGGGAAGACCTTGTAGTGCCCGGTGCGCGAGACGATCTGGCCGGAGCCCGTGGACGCCACCAGCATGCCGACCACCATCGGGATCATGTGCACGCCGGACCAGGTCGGCGAGTAGCCGTGGACGACCTGGAGGAACGTCGGCAGGAAGGTCAGCGCGCCGAACATCGCGAAGCCGACGACGAAGGAGATCACCGAGCAGAGCCAGAAGGTGCGGATCCGGAACAGCCGCGGCGGCAGCACCGCTTCCTCCGCCCGCCGCTCGATCAGCACGAACACCGCGACGAGCAGCACGCCCAGCACCGCGAGCCCGATGATCCGCCACGAGTCCCAGGCCCAGGTGCTGCCGCCGAGCGAGGTCACGAGCACCAGGCAGGTCGCCGCGGCCGCCACCACCGCCATGCCCCAGTAGTCGATGCGGTGCGAGGTGCGGTGGACCGGGATGTGCAGCACGGTGGCGATCACGGCGAGCGCGACCAGCCCGATCGGCAGATTGACGTAGAACACCCAGCGCCAGCTCAGGGTGTCCACGAACAGCCCGCCGAGCAGTGGGCCCAGCACGCTGCTGGCGCCGAACACCGCACCGAAGACGCCCTGGTAGCGCCCCCGTTCACGGGGCGGGACGATGTCGCCGACGATCGCCATCGACAACGCGATCAGGCCGCCGCCGCCCAGGCCCTGCAAGGCGCGGAAGGTGATCAGCTCGCCCATGCTGCGGGACAGTCCGCACAGCGCGGAGCCGATCAGGAAGATCACGATGACGGCCTGGAAGAGCTTCTTCCGGCCGTACATGTCGCCCAGCTTGCCCCACAGCGGGGTCGCCGCGGTCGACGCCAGCAGGTAGGCGGTCACCACCCAGGACAGATGGTCCAGGCCGCCGAGGTCGCTGACGATGGTCGGCAGCGCGGTGGACACGATCGTCTGGTCCAGGGCGGCCAGCAGCAGGCCGAGGGCGAGCGCGCCGATGGCCAGGCGCACGGCCCGCCGGTCGCCGATCTCGACGGGACCGGCCGCGGCCGGTCCATCGGGGGCCGCGGCGCCCTCGGCGTCGCCGGTGTCGTCCATGCCGTCGATGTCGTCCTGCGCCATGTCGCTCCGCTCGGGCACCTGATGCGTGCCGGTTACCGCGTAGCCGTCACTTCTTCACAAAGATTCACACCCATTGCACATCATTCGCGCACTTTGTACGACCGGCGGAGCCCGAGGCGGCTGCGCGACCGGGTCGCCGTGTCTGCATAATCACTGCGACTGTCAGGACGTCGGGAGGGGGCGCCGGTGGCGTCGCAGGGGCCGGGTTCTCCGGAGGACGAGTACGAGTACGAATCGCTGCGCGTGCGGCCGTACGTTCCGGGGCCGGACCCCGGCGAGAACGGCGGCGACCCTGGCCCGCTGCCCGAAGCGCTGCGCGAAGCCGCCGAGGAGGAAACCGACTTCATCGACCTCGGCACGGTCTCGTCCTCCGACCGGCTGCCCGTGCCGCTGTCGACGGCCTCGCGCGAACTCGAGCCGTACCTGCCCGCCGCGGCCGGCCGGGCCGGACACCGCCGCGCCGCCAGGTCGCGCCGGGCGGCGGTGATCGCGTGCGCCGCGGCCGGCGCGGTCGTCCTCGCCGTCGGCGCCGTCGTCCTCACCGCACAACTGAACCAGGGCCCGGAGCGCACCGAGGCCGTGCCGGACCGGGGCGCCTCCGAGCCCGCGCTCGAACTGCCGCCCAGCGCCCGGCCGACCCCCGCGGCGAGCGCGTCGGCGTCCGCCACCCCGAGCGAGACCCCGTCCGCCCTGGCCGTCACCAAGGGGCTCAGCCCGGCCAAGACGGACCAGCCCAGCGCCACGGCGACCCCCTCCCGCCCGTCGGCCCCGGCCTCCGCCACCGCCTCCGTGTCCGCCCCGGCCACCGGCACGCAGTCCGCGCCGCCCACCAGCACGCCCCCCTCCGCGCCCGCCACGCTCCGCCCCGGCGACACCGGCCCCGCGGTCGTCGACCTCCAGAACCGCCTGCGCCAGGCCGGCCTCTACTACCGCGACGCCGACGGCGAGTACGACCAGGGCGTGAGCCACGCGGTCTCCCGCTTCCAGTTCTTCCACCACGTCCAGGGCGACCCGGAGGGCGTCTACGGCCCCAACACCCGCAAGGCCCTGGAGGAGGCGACCCGCTAGCCCGGCATGCGCCCCGGCGCGTACCCCGCCGCGCGGGACTGGCAGGATCTCTCCCGTGGCGATCGACGACTTCGGACCGCTGGGCTTCCAGCTCGTACTGCTGCGCCGGATGGCCGACCACCGGCCCGAACTGGTCGAGGAGGCACTGCGCACGCTCGGCGTGAGCCGCACCGACATGCGGGAGGCCAACCGCCGCTGGCAGGCCTGGGGCCACGCCAGCGGGTTCCCGCGCGGGGAGCGGCGCTACCGCGCCGTACTCGGCCCGCCCGAGTCGGTCGCCCAGCGCCGCGTCGGCGACCTGCTCTGCCCCGCGTCCCTGTGGCCCGTGCCGCTGTGGCCGACCCTGCGCTTCGAGGTGCTGTGCGCGCCCGGCGGCAGCGCGGTGTGGAACGAATGGCTGGTGCGCGCCCCCGGCGAGACGGGCCCCCGGCCCGCCACGGCGGCCGAGATCGAACCGTGGTCCTGCACGGTCGACGAACTGGCCCACGCGTTCGCGCCGGCGACGCCTCTCGAGGGCGACGCGCCGACGAGGTGGCGGCTGGCCTTTACCGACCCCGGGGAGGGGGGTGCGTGCGTGGCGCACTTCACGTACGGCCTGGTGCAGTACGTGGACCGGGTCTAGGTTTTTCCCCCGCCCTCCCGCCCGATTGCCCGGCGCGGTAAGTGCGGGCCCTGCGCTGCGTGCGTTGTGGGGTCGGCGCCGCTCCGGCGTCCGTCCTCGGGGCTCGCGGGTCACCCCTGCAATTCGTGTACCGCGGTCGCCGCTCGTCGCCTGCGGGGGCACCCCGCCACACCCCCTCCCGGGTCGGCTGGGGCGACTGACGGCCGGTGGGGTGTCTGTGGGCGGTGACGGCGGAGCAGGTCGTTGGCGTGGCGCCTACGGGTGCCCGAGCACGGTGCCGCTCACACCACCCACCGGGGATCAGGCGCGGGACGAAACGGAGGGGGCGGGGTCGTAGGGGTGGCGTTCTGGACACTGGAGCATATTTGGGTGCACAACCCGGAGCGATCAAGGCGGTTACCTGAGGCACCTAAATGTGCTGTCCAGAATGGCAGCCCCGGAGGCCCCGAACCCGGCCCCCCAACAACTGGCGTCGGGGCGCCCTGACTTCACAGGGCACACGGGAGGGCGGGCGGGGAAAAGCCCAGGGGGAAATCCCCCGCAGCCCGGAGGGGGCCTGGCAGGACCCCGTTGCCCGGCCCCACGGGCCGCCCGCGGTGGTTGCCTGGAGAGCGCGGCCGGGACGCGAAGGACGCCCCCCGCGCATCCTGGAAAGGCACCCCCCATGACAGAGACACCCCGCATCACCACGCCCTTCGACGGCCGTTCGACCGCCGCCGAGGTCCTCGCCGGCACCGGCCTGACCGGCCGCAGGGCGGTCGTCACGGGCGCGGCCTCCGGCATCGGCGTCGAGACCGCCCGGGCGCTGGCCGGGGCCGGCGCGGAGGTGACGCTGGCGGTCCGCGACACCGCGGCGGGCGAGCGGGCGGCGGAGGACATCCGCGCGTCGGCCGCCGGCGCCCGCGTGCGTGTCGTACGGCTGGACCTGGCCGACCTCGTGTCGGTGGCGGAGTTCACCTCCGCCTGGCAGGGGCCGCTGCATCTGCTGGTCAACAACGCGGGCGTGATGATGACGCCGGAGACCCGGACGCCCTCCGGCTGGGAGTTGCAGTTCGCGACCAACCACTACGGCCACTTCGCGCTGACGACCGGCCTCCACCCGGCGCTCGCGGCGGCCGGCGGCGCCCGCGTGGTGGCGTTGAGTTCGGTGGGGCACCTGCGTTCCGGTGTGGACTTCGAGGACCCGCACTTCCTGCGGCAGGCGTACGACCCGTCCGTGGCGTACGCCCGCTCCAAGACGGCCAATGTGCTCTTCGCGGTCGAGGCGCAGCGCCGCTGGGCGGACGACGGAATCACCGTCAACGCCGTGCACCCCGGCGCGATCCTGGAGACGGGGCTGAGCCGCCACATGAGCAAGGAGGCCCTGGACAACGCGGTCGCCAATGGGGGTTATACCTTCAAGAGCCGCGAACAGGGCGCGGCCACGTCTGTGCTCGTCGCTACCTGGCCGGCGCTGGACGGAGTGGGCGGCCGCTACTTCGAGGACGCCAACGAGGCGCTGCCGTACCGGCCCGGTGTGTCGGGTGGGGTCGCGGCGCACGCGCTGGACCCGGAGGCGGCCGTGCGGCTGTGGGAGATGTCGGTGGACGCGGTTTCGCCGGCCCGTACCTGAGGCCCCCTGGCGCGATGCCCTCACGGTTTTGTATCGTGTAGGAACAAAGTGGTTCCGCCCGTTTCCCCTGACCGGCGGGCGGGCCACTTGTCCTGTTCTTCCGAGGGAGCCTTTCATGTCGCCGTCCACCGCTGTCCCCGCCCGCGCGCTGCTGCTGGACATGGACGGGACCCTGGTGAACTCCGACGCGGTCGTCGAGCGCACGTGGCGCCGCTGGGCGGCGGAGCACGGGCTGGAGGGCGACGCCGTGATGCGCGTGGTCCACGGCCGCCAGGGCTACGCGACGATGGCCGTGCTGCTCCCGGAGCGCCCCATGGCCGAGAACCTCGCCGACAACAAGCGTCTGCTGGCCGAGGAGACCGCCGACGTCGAGGGCGTCGTGCCGATCGCCGGCGCCCCGGGCTTCATGGCCGCGCTGCGGGACCTCCCGCACGCCCTGGTCACCTCGGCGGACGACGCCCTGGCCCGCGCCCGCATGGGGGCCGCCGGGCTGCGGCTGCCCGACGTCATGATCACCGCCGAGCGCGTCAGCGCCAGCAAGCCGGACCCCGAGGGCTTCCTCAAGGGCGCCGCGGAACTCGGGTTCGGCCCGGAGGACTGCGTGGTCTTCGAGGACTCCGAGGTCGGTATCGCCGCTGCCAAGGCCGCGGGCATGCGCGTGGTCGGCGTCGGCCCGCGTGCCGCCGTGCACGCGCCCACCGTGCACGTGGACTCCCTGGAGCAGGTCCGCGTCGAGACCGCCCCGGAGGGCGGCCTCGTCCTGCGCATCGGCTGACGTCCCGGGAGACGCGGCCGGAAAACCTGCGTGTGATCCGTGCGGCACGGTGACATGCTGGCGGGGTGAGCGGGCCGGAGATCGGGATCAGTTTCGCCTCCGGGCTGCGGCTCTTCGCCGCGGCCCCGCGGCGTGAGGGACGGACGAGTGTGGTCACCGACGGGGTGTCCTCGCTCGGGCATGTGGTGGAGTCGCTGGGGGTGCCGCTCACCGAGGTGGGCAGCCTGGTCGTCGACGGCCGCGAGGCGCCGTTCTCGCACGTGCCGCGCGCCGGGGAGCACGTGGAGGTCCGCCCCGTCACCCGGCCGCAGGCGGTGCCGGGCGCGCCCCTGCGCTTCCTGCTCGACGTGCACCTGGGCACGCTGGCGCGGCGGCTGCGGCTGCTCGGCGTCGATGCCGCGTACGAGAGCGAGGACATCGGGGACCCGGCGCTGGCACGGCGGTCGGCCGCCGAGCGGCGCGTGCTGCTCTCCCGGGACCGCGGGCTGCTGCGGCGGCGCGAGCTGTGGGCGGGCGCGTACGTCTACAGCGACCGGCCGGAGGAGCAACTGCGCGACGTGCTCAGCCGGTTCGCCCCGGAGCTGACCCCGTGGACGCGCTGCACCGCGTGCAACGGGCAACTGGAGGACGCGGACAAGCACGCCGTCCTGGAGCACCTGGAACAGGGCACCCGCCGCACCTACGACGTCTTCGCGCGCTGCACCGCCTGCCGCCGGCTGTACTGGCGCGGTGCCCACCACGCCCGCCTGGAGGCGATCGTCGAGGACGCGCTGAGCGAGTTCGGGCGCCCGGCCGCCTGACGGCGTGCCGCCTTCCGCGAACGGCCGGAGCCGCACGGCGTACCGGCCCCGCCTGACCGCCTGCGGCGCGTGGTGCCGGAGTGGCCGGGGCGGGGCTTGCGGCGTGGGGCCGTGACGTCCTCATGCGCTGCGCGGCGCGTGCCGCCCTCCGCCGACGGTCGGAGCCGCGTGGTGTACCGCCCCCGCCTGACCGCCTGCTGCGCGTGGTGCCGGAGTGTCCGGGGCAGGGCCGCGGCGTGGGGCCACGACGTCTTGGCGCGTTGCGCCGCGCCCGCCGGCCTCAGCGCGCCGCGCGCGCCAGCAGGCCGGACAGCACCACCTGGAGCATGTCCCGCAGGGTGGTGGGGAACTCCAGGCGCAGCGCGGCCAGCGACGGATCGGCCTCGTAGGCGGCGAGCATCCCCGGTGAGGGGTGCGCGTGCGTCCAGACGGCGCCGGTGACCATGACCGTCGCGGCGGCGAAGCGCAGCGCGTCCTGCTCGCCGAGTTCCGGCAGGTGCGCGCGGACCCGCCCGGCGAACGCGTCCACATTGGCGATCGCGGCGCGCTTGTAGTCGGCGGCGACCTGTGCGGAGACGTTGCGTTCGAGGACCGCGGCCTGCGCGCTGACCAGGTCGCACAGTACGGGCCGGGCCGCCAGGGAGTCGGCGAGCGCGGCGGCGAGCAGGTCGGCGCGCTCGGCGGTGCCGGCGCCCGGGTCGACCGCCTCGTCCAGCGCGGTGCCGAGGTGCTCCAGCCAGTCGCGGGTGGCGGTGTCGAGCAGTTCCAGCAGGACGGCCTCGCGGGACTCGAAGTAGCGCAGCACATTGGACTTCGCCAGTCCCACGCGGCGGCTGAGCTCGTTGAGGCTCACTTCCGCGACCGGCATCTCGGTCAGCATCGCCGCCGTGGTGTCGAGGATCGCCTTCCTGCGCACCGCGCGCTGCTCCTCATTGCGCGCGCGCTGAAACGTCGTTGCCATGGCCACATCGTACAGACCCCTGGTCTGTTGTTATCAGACCGGAGGTCTGCTAACTTCGCATTCAACAGACCACCGGTCTGTTGATGCTCCGCCCGTCCATGCCCAGGGAGTTCCCATGTACGTCGTCCCCGACCGCTCCGGCACCTTCGCCGTCGTCACCGGAGCCAACAGCGGCACCGGCAAGGAAGCCGCCCGCCGGCTCGCCGCGGCGGGCGCCCGCGTGGTCCTGGCCGTGCGCACGCCCGCCAAGGGCGAACAGGCCCGCGCCGAGATCCTCGCCCGGCATCCGCAGGCCCGGCTGGAGGTGCGCCGCGTCGACCTGGCCGACCTCGCCTCCGTCGAGGCCTTCGCCGAGGCGATCGCGGCCGACGGCACCCCGCTCGACCTGCTGGTCAACAACGCCGGAGTGATGTCCCCGCCCACCCGGATGACCACGGCGGACGGCTTCGAGCTGCAGATGGGCAGCAACTTCCTCGGCCCCTTCGCGCTCACCCTGCGCCTGCTGCCCGCACTGCTCGCCGCGCCCGCGCCCCGCGTGGCCACGATGAGCAGCGGTACCGCCAACTTCGGCCGCATCGCCTTCGACGACCTCCAGTGGGAGCGCCGCCGCTACCACCCCTTCCGCTCCTACGGCCAGTCCAAGCTCGCCGACCTGATCATGAGCGTCCAGCTGGCCCGCGTCGCGGCCGAGCGCGGCTGGCACCTGCTGAGCACCGCGGCCCACCCCGGCTACACGCGCACCAATCTGCAGACCGCCGGGGCGAGCCTGGGGCGCGAGACGCCGTACCGGCCGAACCCGGTGCTCCGGGCCTTCAATTCGCTGCTGCCCTCGCAGGACGTCGAGCCGGGGACCGAACCGCTGCTGTACGCGGCGACCAGCCCCGACGCGGTCGCGGGCGGCTACTACGGACCGGGCGCGCGCCTGGGCCTGGTCGGCCCCACCGCCCCCGCCCGCATCACGCGCCGGGCCCAGGACCCCGCGGTCAACGCCCGGCTGTGGGCCGAGGCCGAGCGGCTGACCGGGGTCGCCCTGCCCGCCCCGGCCGCCGGGGCCGCCGTGGCCCGGGACCGCTCCGGAAAATGAGGCCGGGGCGGCGCGGGACTCAGCCGGCGAACGCCTCGTACAGGCTGAAGCCCGCCAGCGCCACCATCACGGCCGCCGCGACCTTGGTGATCAGCCGCAGGGGAACGTGCTTCATGAGGGTGCGGCCGCCCAGGATGCCGATCGCGCCGACGGCCCACAGGCCCAGCACGGCGCCGAGTCCGACGGCGACCGGGTCGTCGTAGCGGGCGGCGAGGTTGGCCGTCATGATCTGCGTGAGATCACCGAACTCGGCGACCAGGATCAGCATGAAGCCGGCGCCCGAGACCTTCCAGAAGCTCTGGTCGGCCGGGGCCTTGACCTCCTCCTCGTCGTCGTCCTTCTTGAACAGCAGCACGGCCGCGCCCGCGAGGAAGAGCAGGCCCACCACCCCCTGCACCCAGCGGTGGGGGAGCAGCGTCAGCACGCTGCCGGCGGCGATGGCCAGCGCCACGTGGACCAGGAAGGCGGCGGCCACGCCGCAGAAGACGTACGAGGCCCGGTAGCGCGTGCCGAGCATCAGGCCGGCGAGAGCGGTCTTGTCGGGCAACTCGGCCAGGAAGATGACGCCGAAGGTGATGGCGGCGACGGTGAGGCTGAACAACGGACGGTTCCTCTGGGTTCGGGCCGCACCAGGAACTCCGGTCAAGGGGTCGCTTCGGCACGGCAGCGTCTGACACTGCGGCCGAAGGTCTCGCTGGCCCGGTCCGCCGTCCCGCCCCGTGGGCGACGACGACGCGTGTACCGGGCTCCGGGCGCCGGCCTGGCCGTCATCCGTTGTGCGCGAGCACATTCCACCGGGTGGTGGACGGGCGACGGACGGGCAGTATGTCGACGGTCCGGCGAGGAGCTACTCCCCTTCTGCTGCTCCCAGTCTACCGGCCGCCGGGCTGTGCGCTCCGGCGCGGTCCGGCAGGGGCCGCGGCGCCAAGGGGCCCACTTGGCAGGGGAGTTGGCTGGGCGGAGCGGCGGTCCCGGTGCGCGGGCGCTGTGACCGACGCCACATCCGGGTGAGGGGGAATCCCGGCGCGCCACAACCCTCGACATGACGTGTCCATGTCGGCAGGCTGTTACCTGTCGCACGCCCCCACGCAACGTCGCGACACAAGGATGGCCGACGGCTCCAAGGGCCGAACACCCCCACGTCCAAGGGAGTTCCCCCATGTCCCGGATACGCCTCGCCCTTTCGCGCCGCGGTGTCTACGCGCGTCGATCCCTGGGTCTGCTCGCCGCTCTCACCAGCCTGTTCGCCACCCTCGGCACCCTCAACGGCCCCGCCGCCCAGGCCGCGCTCCCCACGCCCGTCAGCGCCGCCACCGCCCGCAGCTACCTGGCCTCGCTCAAGGTCGCCACCGAGAACCGCACCGGCTACAACCGCGACCTCTTCCCGCACTGGATCACCATCAGCGGCGCCTGCGACACCCGCGAGACCGTCCTCAAGCGCGACGGCAGCGGCGTGGTCACCAACTCCTCCTGCTCGGCCACCAGCGGCAGCTGGTACTCCGTCTACGACGGCGCCACCTGGACCGCCGCCTCCGACCTGGACATCGACCACCTCGTGCCGCTCGCCGAGGCCTGGGACTCCGGCGCCTCCGCCTGGACCACCGCCCGGCGCCAGTCCTTCGCCAACGACCTCACCCGCCCGCAGCTCATCGCCGTCACCGACAACGTGAACCAGTCCAAGGGCGACCAGGACCCGGCCACGTGGATGCCGTCGCGCACCGCCTACGCCTGCACCTACGTCCGCGCCTGGGTCCAGGTGAAGTACTACTACGGCCTGTCCGTCGACACCGCCGAGAAGAACAAGCTCACCAGCGTCCTCAACGGCTGCTGACCCACCCGCCCCCGGCCGTCGTCCCCCCACCTTCCGGCCGCCGGGACCGCGACCGGGAACCCGCGCCTTCCCTCCGACGTCCGTACCCAGTGACGACGGAGGGAAGGCCGACCGCATGGCAGAGCTGCGCCTGGGCCCACTGCTCAGATACGTGGACGAGGACACCGCGACCGTCTGGCTGGAGGCCGACCGCCCCGCCACCGCCGAGATCCGCTGCGACGACGGCTCCGCCGGCAGCGAACGCACCTGGCAGATCGCCGGGCACCACTACGCCATCGTCACCGTCACCGGGCTGCGCCCCGGCACCAGCACCCCCTACCGGGTGCTGCTCGACGGCCACGAGGTCTGGCCGCTGCCCGCGTCCTCCTACCCGTACCCGCCCAGCACCATCGACACCCCCGCCGGCGAGGGCGGCGAACTCCGCGTCGCCTTCGGCTCCTGCCGCTGGGCCGCGCCGCCGCCCGACGAGCCCGACCCGATCGGACCCGACGCGCTCGACACCCTCGCCCACCACATAGCCGAGGGCACCGCGCCCCGCCCCGGCCTCCTCGTCCTGCTCGGCGACCAGATCTACGCCGACGAGACCTCCGCCGCCACCCGCGCCTGGCTCGCCGGGCGCCGCGACCTCGGCGAACCGCCCTGGGACCAGGTCGCCGACTACGAGGAGTACACCCGCCTCTACTACGAGTCCTGGCTCGACCCCGACATCCGCTGGCTGCTGTCCACCGTGCCCAGTTGCATGATCTTCGACGACCACGACGTCATCGACGACTGGAACACCTCCCACACCTGGCGCGAGGGGATGCGCGGCACCGCGTGGTGGCAGGAGCGCATCGTCGGCGGCCTCGCCTCGTACTGGGTCCACCAGCACCTGGGCAACCTCAGCCCCGCCGAACTCGCGGGCGACAAACTCCTCGCCGCGATACGGGCCGACGACGACGGCACCGAGGTGCTCCGCGCCTTCGCCGCCCGTGCCGACGCCGACCCCGCGCACAACCGCTGGAGCTACCGCCGCGACCTCGGCCGCACGCGGCTGCTCATGGTCGACTCCCGTGCCGCCCGGGTCCTCGCCGAGGAACGCCGCGCCATGCTCGACCCGGGCGAACTCGACTGGCTGCGCGAGCAGACGCACCCGGACGGCGCGTTCGACCACCTTCTCATCGGCACCTCGTTGCCCTGGCTGCTCCCGCACGCCGTGCACGACGTCGAGGTCTGGAGCTCCGCCCTCGTCCGCGGCAACCGCGGCCACCGCTGGCGCCACCGCGGCGAACGCCTGCGCCGCGCGGGCGATCTGGAGCACTGGCCCGCGTTCCCCGACTCCTTCGACGACCTTGCCGGCATGCTCACCGCCGCCGCGGACCACCCCGACGCCCCCGCCACCATCTGCGTGCTGTCCGGCGACGTCCACCACGCCTACACCGCCGAGGCCCACCGGCCCGGCGCCCCGCTGCCCGCGCGCATCCTCCAGCTGACCTGCTCACCCGTGCACAACACGATCCCCGGCTTCATGCGCCTGGCCTTCCGCCTCGCCTGGACCCGCCCCGCCCGCCTCGTCGGCCGCCTCCTGACCCGCCACGGGCGCGCCGGCGCGACCTCGCTGACCTGGCGCAAACTCGGCGGCCCCTGGTTCGGCAACCAGTTGATGACACTGACCCTGCGCGGACGCACCGCGCACCTGCGGCTGGACCAGACGCGGGACAAGGAGCCCAAGGCACGGCTGGAGACGGTGCTGGACACCCGACTCGCCAACTGAACGGACTGAACGGCCGGACGGCAAGGAGGGATTGCCCACCCCGGGACGAGCGCGGTGGAATGGGGGCGTGGACCACGCCCCCGCGATCGCCGACACCCTTGCCGCGGTCGGCCCCCGGCTCAAGCGCCTGCGCACCCGGCGGGGCGTCACCCTGGCCGCGCTGTCCGAGGCCACCGGCATCTCCCGGAGCACGCTGTCCCGGCTGGAGACCGGCGGGCGCCGCCCGAACCTCGAACTGCTGCTGCCCATCGCCCGGGCACACCGTGTGCCGCTCGACGAACTGATCGGCGCCCCCGCGTCCGGCGACCAACAGGGGCCCCTGATCCCGCGCCGGGTCAACGGCAGGACCGTCGTCCCCCTGACCGGCCGGCAGGGCGCCCTCCAGGCCTGGAAGGTGATCATCCCCGCCGCCCAGCGCGAGCCCGACCCGCGCGTCCACGAGGGGCACGAGTGGCTCTACGTCCTGGCGGGGCGGCTGCGCCTGGTCCTGGACGGCCGCGACGCCGTGCTCGGCGCCGGCGAGGCGGCCGAGTTCGACACCCGCACGCCGCACTGGTTCGGCAGCGCCGGCGACCACCCCGTGGAGATCCTCAGCCTGTTCGGCCGCCGGGGCGAGCGCATGCAGGTGCGCGCCGCCCCGCGCGCGGGCGCCTCGTCCGGCGTCACCACGCGCGCCACCGGTCGCTGATCTCGTACCGTCCGACGCCGCTGTGCGCGGCGAGGGCGGGGACGTCGATCCCGTGCTCCGCGAAGGCCAGGTCGAGGTACGCGCACTCCGGGTCGATCGTCCCGGCCGCGAGCTCGCGCGCCTCCTGGGCAACGCCGTCACACCACTGGCCGGAAGGTCTGGTCGCCATGCCGGTGACGGTATGCGCGGCCTGTGACATCCCGCCCGGAATGGTGTGACACGTGGGCGGCTCCCGTCCACACCGTGGCATCCGGACCGGGGGCGGTGCCGAAGCGTTCGGGGACCGGTCACCCAAGCCACCGCTGCGGTTCGTCAACAGGCCGTCAACAGGTGCTCGCCGGCCATCCGCGTGTGCGCTCTCCCACACCGTGTCAGCAGGCGTCGAATGCTAGGGTCCGTACGGCGCTCCCCGAGGCGCCGTACTCCAAGGCACAAGGCGCAGCACGGGCTGGCGCCGCTCGCCGTATCTGCGTTCCCCAGGCAGAAGAAGGGGTCCTCGAATGCCGTCCGGCCGCCCGCGGCCGGCCAGTTCGCCGGCGCGGGGGGCCCAGGACGGACGAGGCGGCGGATCCCCTTTTCGTGCGGCCGGGCTTCTTCCCGCCACTTCTGATCCTGGAAGGACGCAATGACGGCTTCTCCCAACGACGGGACGGCGGCAGCCGACGAGACCCGGGCGACCCCGTCCGCCGGTTCCGCGCCGCTGCCCCGCCGGACGCAGAGGACGACCGCTATCGCCCAGGCAGCCGCCAGTACGAGTGCGACGCCCGCGGACTGGAGCGAGGGCCGGACCGTGACGGAGCGGTCCCGGCGGGCCGCGGAGATCCCCGAGGAGGCCGCGGACCCCTCGGGGGAGTCCGGGTCCACGTTCGCCGACGGGTTCGCGGCGGGGCTCGCGTTCGCGCCGCGCCTGGCGGCAGGGGAGGCCGCGGACGCGGCATCGGCCCAGGTGGCAGGCCCCGCCGACGAGGTGGCGCAGGACGCCCGCCGCCGCCGGTCCCGCCGTACCGTCCTCGTCGTCGCGGTCCTGGCCGCGGCCGTTCTCGCGTGCGTCCCGTTCGCCGTGCGCGCCGTCCAGGGGGACAGCCGGGGCGCGGCGTCCGTCGCCGGCTCGGGCGGGCAGGCACCCGCGGAGGCCGCCGCCCCCGTGAGTCCGTCCGCCTCGCAGTCGCCCTCCGCCACGACCAGGCCGCGGCAGGAACCGGGGAGCAGCGCGAGCGCCCGCGACAGCGGCGGCGTCACCCCGTCCCCGGAGCGGAGCGGCGGAAAGCCGGACGGCACCGCGCACCAGCCGGCGTCGACCGCCTCGCCGACCGCCTCGGCGACCGGTGCCCCGGTCCACGACACCGTTCCGGACGGGGCGATCCTCAACCCCGCCTCCGGCCGCTGCATCGACAACAGCACCCCGAACAACACGCCGGTCCAGCTGTGGGACTGCACGGGGAGCCCCCAGCAGACCTGGCGGCTCAAGCCGGACACGAGCATCCGGTCCGTGGGCCGGTGCCTGGACGTCGTCGGCGGCTCGCGGGACGACGGCGCGGGGATCCAGCTCGCCGACTGCAACGGCACCGGAGCCCAGCAGTTCCGGTTCGACTCCGCGCACCGGCTGGTCAACATCCAGGCCGGCAAGTGCGTCGCCCTCGCGGTCACCCCGGGTGTCAACGGCACCAGGCTGCAGCTGCGGACCTGCAACAGCTCCGCCGGCCAGCGCTTCACCGCCCACTGAGCCGTACGCGCACCGGCCCCCGAGGGCCCCGCCACGACGCTGTGGTGAGGTCTTCGGGAAGCGTCCGATCGACTAGCGCAGCGACCGAAGGCCCGTGCGGACCTCGTCCACGAAGAGCTCCGGCTGCTCCCATGCGGCGAAGTGACCGCCCTTGGGCAGCCGGTTGTAGTGGACGAGGTTGGGGTAGGCCTGCTCGGCCCAGCTCCTGGGCGCCTGGTAGAGCTCGTCGGGGAAGACGCTGACGGCGACCGGCAGCTTGACGCCCTTGGCGCCGAAGAACGGGGTGGTGTTCTCCGCGTAGAGACGGGCCGCCGAGATCGCGGTGTTCGTCAGCCAGAAGAGCGTGATGTTGTCCAGGACGTCGTCCCGGGACAGGCCCTCGGTCACTCCGTCGAAGGCCCGGGAGATCAGGGCCAGGCTGGCCGCGTCGTGATCGAGCAGGAAGGCGGCCAGGCCGACCGGCGAATCCGCGAGCGCGGTCAGCGACTGCGGGCGCGAGCCCATCATGTAGGCGTAGTAGACGTGCCGGTACACGAAGTCCAGCTGCTCGACGGCGGCCTTCTCCTCGTCGTCGGCCAGGACGACGTCGGACGGCAGCGGGTTGCCGGCCAGGATCGCCGCCTCGATGGCGGGCGGGATCACCTTGGGCATGTTGGTGTGGATACCGACCAGGCCCTCGGGCTCCTGCACACCCATGAGGTCGGTGACCACCGCGCCCCAGTCGCCGCCCTGCGCGGCGTACTTGGTGTAGCCCAGGCGCTTCATCAGTTCGCCCCAGGCGCTCGCGATGCGCTCGGGACCCCAGCCCTTCGCGGTCGGCTTGCCCGAGAAGCCGTAGCCGGGCATCGACGGGATCACCACGTGGAAGGCGTCGGAGGCGTCGCCGCCGTGCGCGGTGGGGTCGGTGAGCGGCTCGATGATCTTCAGCTGCTCGACGACCGAGCCGGGCCACCCGTGCGTGACGATCAGCGGCAGGGCGTTCTCGTGCCGGGAGCGGACGTGGATGAAGTGGATGTCCAGCCCGTCGATCTCGGTCACGAAATGCGGCACGGCCTTGAGCTTCGCCTCGACCTTGCGCCAGTCGTACTCGGTGGCCCAGTAGCGTGCGAGTTCCTGCATCGTCGCGAGCTGCGTGCCCTGCGACTGGTCCGCGACGGTCTCCCTCTCGGGCCAGCGCGTCGCCACGATCCGCGCCCGCAGGTCCTCGAGCACCGAGTCGGGGAACTCGAACGTGAACGGGCGGATCGTTGTCTCTTCGGGGGTCACCGGCATGTGCTTCTCCTCGCTGTCGTCGGCGGCTCGGTGCCGCCGGCCCGTCCACGATGGACCGGGCGGATCGGGGTCGCCCCAGGGGAACCCCCGGGGTTCGTCCCCGGGGCCGCACACCCCGGGGATCCCCGGGGTCCCGACGGTCGATGACATGCCCAAAGGGATAAAATGCATGAAATGGGCGGCCCTCGGGCGGGCAGCCCGGCCGGCGGGGCGCGGCGCAGTGCCGACCGCGCCGGATCCGGTCCCCCCGCCCCACCGGCTGTCCAACGCACCAGGAGCGGATCAGGAAGTCGATCCATGGGCGCACCCGCTGTCGACACGCAGGTCGCACTTCACGGCCGGGATCCGGAGCTGGCCGCACTGGAGCGAGTGCTGACCACCGCCGCCGCGGGCAGCAGCGCCGTACTGGTGCTCCGTGGCGCGGCGGGGATCGGCAAGACCGCCCTGCTGGACCATGCCGCCCGGCGGGCCGCCGGGTTCCTCACCGTCTCTGTGGCGGGCGTCGAGTCGGAGATGGAGCTTCCGTTCGCGAGCCTCCACCAGCTCTGCGCACCCTTGCTGGACCGGCTTCACGAGCTGCCCGGACCGCAGCGGAACGCCCTGTCCGTTGTGTTCGGTCTGCGGGAGCAGGAGAGCCAGGAGGGTGGGGAGGGGGAAGCGGCGCCGCCGCAGCGGTTCCTGGTGGGCCTGGCCGTGCTGGGCCTGCTCGCGCGTGCCGCCGAGGACCGGCCGCTGGCCTGTCTCGTCGACGACGCGCAGTGGCTGGACGACGCGTCCGGGCAGGCCCTGGCGTTCGCCGCGAGGCGGCTGATGGCCGAACCGGTCGCCCTGGTCCTCGCGGTGCGGGAACCCGAGGGCGACCGTGCCCTGGCCGGCCTGCCGGAACTGCGCCTCGGCGGTCTCAGTGAGCGCGACGCACGGGCCCTGCTCACCTCGGTCGTGAACGTGCCCCTGGACCCACTGGTCCGGGACCGGATCGTCGCCGAGGCGCACGGCAACCCGATGGCGCTGCTGCAGCTTCCCGCCGCACTGAGTCCTGCCGAGCTGGCGGGCGGATTCTGGCTTCCCGAGGGGCGCCCCGTGGCCGGCAGCATCGAAGGCTGCTTCCACCAGCGGTTCCGCTCCCTGCCGCCGGACAGCCGGCGGCTGCTGCTGACCGCCGCGGCCGAGCCGACCGGGGACGCGGGTCTGCTGTGGCGCGCGGCGGGGCTGCAGGGGATACCGGCGGACGCCGGGGCCGCCGCCGAGGCCGCGGGGCTCGTGGAATTCGGCGCACGGGTGCGCTTCCACCACCCCTTGGTCCGCTCCGCGGTCTATCGAAGGACCCCCGCGCCGAATCGCCGTACGGCGCATCGTGCCCTGGCCGAGGCCACCGATCCCCACCTCGATCCCGATCGCAGGGCGTGGCACCGCGCGCACGCGGCGGTCCGGCCCGAGGAGAGCGTCGCCTCCGATCTGGAGCGCTCGGCGGGCCGGGCGCAGCGAAGGGGCGGAGCCGCCGCGGCCGCCTCGTTCCTGGGACGGGCGGCGGAGCTGACGCCGGGTCCCGCCCGGCGTGTCGCCCGCGCGCTGTCGGCCGCCCAGGCCGCCATCGACGCCGGCGGGGCCGACCAGGCGCACGACCTCCTGGCGGTCGCGGAGGCAGGCCCGCTGGACGTCCTCCAGCGGGCCCGGCTGGAGCGGCTGCGGGCCCGGCTGGTGTTCTCGCAGGAACGTGGCGGCGATGCCCCCGGGCTGCTGCTCGACGCCGCGCGTCGGCTCGCGCCGCTCGACGCCGTCCTGGCCCGGGACACCCTGCTGGAGGCGTTCGGTGCGGCGATGTTCGCGGGCCGGCTGAGTACGGGACCCGGGCTGCGCGAGGTGGCCGAGGCGGTGCGCGCGGGGCCGCCGCCGCCCTCGCCGCCACGGGTGGTCGACGTCCTCCTGGACAGCGTGGCCCGCCTGGTCGTCGACGGCCACGCCGCCGGCGCCGACGCCGTCCGGCACACGCTGCGCGTCGTCCGGCAGGAGCAGGGGGCGGGTGCCACGGACCCGGACAGGCGGTGGCTGTGGCTCGCGTGCCGGGTGACCCCGGAACCGCTCGCGCCCGAGCTGTGGGACGACGACGCGTGGCGGGAACTCGCCACGGGCGCGGTGGACATCGCCCGTGAGGCGGGGGCGCTCGCCGTCCTCCCGATGTCGCTGACGTACCTGGCGTGCTTCCACGTGTTCGCCGGCGGGTTCGACACCGCGCAGGCCCTGATCGACGAGGCGACGGCGATCTCGGAGGCCGTCGGCGGCGTCCCCATGATGTACACCTCACTGGTGCTCGCCGCCTGGCGCGCCCACGAGGCCCCGGCGCGGGAACTCATCCGGGCCACCGCCGAGGAGGTGGCCGCCCGCGGTGAGGGACGCGTGCTCAGTCTCGCCGAGTACGCCACCGCGGTCCTCGAGAACGGCCTCGGCCACTACGACGCCGCCCTGGACGCCGCGACGCACGTCTGCCGGTACGAGGAGCCGGGTTTCCACGGGTGGGCCCTGGTCGAGCTGATCGAGGCGGCCGCCCGCAGCGGGCGGCCGGAGCTCGCCGCGCCGGCGCTCGAAAGCCTCTCGGCGCGCACCCGCGCCGGCGGCACCGAGTGGGCGCTCGGTGTCGAGGCCTGCTCACGCGCCCTGCTGAGCGACGACCGGGCCGCCGACGCGCTCTACCGGGAGGCGATCGACCGCCTCGCGCGCTGCCGGATCGCCGTGCACCTGGCCCGCGCGCGTCTGCTGTACGGCGAATGGCTGCGCCGACGGAACCGCCGCCAGGAGAGCCGTACCCAACTGCGCACCGCCTACGAGGCGTTCGGCGCGTTCGGGGCGGACGGCTTCGCCGAACGCGCCCGCCGCGAGCTTCTGGCGACGGGAGAGACCGTACGGAAGCGGGCGGCCGACACCGCGACCGAACTCACCGGCCAGGAGTCCCAGGTCGCCGGGCTGGCCAGGGACGGGCACACCAACAGTGAGATCGGCGCGCGGTTGTTCATCAGCCCGCGCACGGTGGAGTGGCACCTCGGGAACGTGTTCGCCAAGCTCGGAGTCAGCTCCCGCAGACAGCTCCGCTCGGTGCTCTCCCCGCCGTGAGGGGCCGGCGCGCGGTGTCAGATGAGGGTCAGGGTCAGGACCGCGGTGTACGTGCCGGGCGGCGTGGACGTCGGGGCGTCCAGGGCGAGCCCGGCCCCGAGGTCCGCGGTGCCGGGGCCGACGCCGGTGGCCAGGGTCCGGATGTCCTTCAGGCCGGTGCCGTCCCCGGGCGCGATCCGGTCGCCCGCCGTGACGGTCCGGACGTTGCCGTGGTTGAGGACGGTGGGGGTCCAGGTCAGGTGGTTCGCGTCGATGGTGTTGCCGGCCAGGTCGGCGAAGTCGCCCGCCTGGGCGGTGACCGTCCAGCCGATGTCGCCGGGCCGGGTGTCGGTGACCGTGACCGGCGCCAACTGCCCCGTGGTGTGCAGGAACTCGCCCGACGCGTCGAGCACCGGGGTCGGCAGCTCCACGTGCGGGTCGCCCGCGACGGAGAGCAGCAGCGCCCCGGGTTCGAGGGTCGTCGAGATCGTCGCCATCCGGTGCCCCGGCGCGCTGTCGTCGCACGGCGGGCCGCCCATGCGGTCGCACGCCCGCGGCTGGGGCGCGTTCTGGAGCACGACCGCGGCCGCGGCGACGCAGTCCGACACCTGGTCCCGGTCGAGCGAGGAACCCGGAATGCGGCGCACCGTGTCGAGACCGGCACGCACCAGCCCGGGGGGCAGCGGGGCGTTGCCCATGCGCGCGGCGTCCTGCTGGTGGCACAGGCCGTGGAAGCCGAACGTGCCGAGCTCCTGTCCCTGCGAGGCCGTGAACCGGTCGTCGGCCGCGGTCGGGACGATCAGATGGCCCACGAGGGGGAGCGGGTAGGCCCGGGGGTCCGGATTGGTGTACGCGGCGGTGGCGTCGACGATGCCGGAGGGGCCGGTCGTGGCCGTGGACAGGCCCACCGCGACGGCGCCGACCGTGGGGGTGGTGTAGTAGCCCGAGACGTTCAGCAGCCTGGCCGTCGTGAGGTTCGTGGCCAGCGTGTAGCTCGACTCCGCGTAGGTGATGGAGCCGTTGTTCGCGGGCAGGGCGACATAGCCGGTCACGCCGTTCGAGCCCGCCAGGGCCACGTCACCCGGCACGGTCGGGAAGAGCGCGGTCGTGCCGCAGTCCGCACCGCGTCCGGCCGCCGCGCAGTAGGCGCTCCACGCCGCGGGCTGCTCGTGGTCCAGCCACTGGGTCAGCCCCGCCGTGGTGGCGGCGTCGTCGGACCGGACGACCGGGGTGATCGCGAGGTCCGGCAGCGTGATGCCCGGGTTGTCGGCGCGGATCGCGGGATCGTTCCACCGGGTGATGGCCCTGGTGAAGATCCCCGCCACGGTCGCGCTGGACAGCCTCAGGTCGGTGATGCGCTTGCCGTCGACACGCAGGTTGTACGTGAAGCCGATTCCGCCCGCCACGACGGGGACATAGGCGTAGGGCCTGGTGGGCGGCGTGTCGTCGGCGTCCGTGCCGTACGGCAGTTCCGTGACCGCGAAGTCGGCCGTGCCGTCACGGAACTGCTTCCGTCCGTCGGCGGAGCCCGTCGCGCTGTAGGCGACCCGGACGTCGTGCCGGGCGGCCCCGGCCCGCCACAGGTCGATCGTGTTCTGCGCCCACGTCGAACCGGCCCCGGAGACCGGCGCGGCGGAGTCGGCCTCGGCGGGTGAGGTGCCGGCGAGAGCGACGACGAACACCGCGGTCGCCGTGGCGGCCGTGCCCCTCAATCCGCGCCTGACCCGCGCCTGCGAGGAACTGCTCCGTACTGCCGCCCGGTTCGACCGTGCCATCGTCCGCCCTCTTCGTTCTGGAGCACGGTTGCCCGTGCCCGCGCGACATCCGGCACCGCCTCCCCAGGGTCCCGGCCGCATCCGCGCAAGGATGCGCGGCCTGCGGCAACCACGGCCGAAGGAAAGGTGAAGTACGAACGAACGCGGCCCCGCCGGAACGCAATTGAGCCCCCGGGAGCCGCCCGCGGCCGGTACGGCCGGCGCGGGCACCACCGGCAGCTCGCTACGCCACCTCGATGCCGTACTCCTGGACCAGCGCCTCCAGGCCGCCCGGGTAGCCCTTGCCGCCGATGACGAAGTCCCAGTCGCCGGTGGCGCGGCGGCGGAACGAGCCGAGGACCAGCGCGGTCTCGCCGGGGCGGCCGTCGGACACCTCCAGGCGGTCGAGTTCGGCGCCCGAGGAGTCCAGGAGCCGGATGCCCGCATCGGTGAAACCCGACAGGTCGGCGTCGGCATTGGCGACGGGATCGACCGCCGCCACCAGGACCAGCCGGTCGGCCCGCTCCGGCAGCGCGTCGAAGGCGACCCGGATCGCCGCCTTGTCGGGGGCGGCCTCCTCGACCGAGCGGACCGAACCCTCCGGCGTCCGGGGGTTGTTGTAGAAGACGAAGTGGTCGTCGCTCAGCACCCGGGAGCCCTGGCAGACGAGCGCGCAGATGTCCAGGGCGACAGCGCCGGACCACGACATCCCCAGGACGTTGTGGTCGGCGGGCCGCTCCACCTCCGGCGCCGCGGGAGGAGGCGTGCGGGCCGGCCGCTGCGCGGGCGCGCCGTCGCCCAGCCTGCCGCGCAGGCCGTGGCGGTGCAGCAGGTCGACCAGTTCGCCCCCGGACACCAGCTCCAGCGGCTTGCCGTTGGCGAACGTACGGGACCCCGGGCCGAACCCGGAGGTGGTGACGAGCACGCCCTTGTTGGCGCCGGCGTCCTGCACGGTGCCGTACAGGTCGCGGACGGCGGTCGGCGGCACCGTGCTGCGGTAGCGCTTCACCTGCACGACGATCTTCCCGCCCCGTATCGGGGCGGGATCGTCGGCCTCGACGTCGACACCGCCGTCGTTCGAGCGCTGCGTCGTCACCGCGCGCATGCCCATCGCCCGGAACAGGTCCGCGACCAGCGACTCGAAGGCGATCGGATCCATGGTGTACAGGTCCGGCTCGTCGTCCCCGCCGTGCGAGACGACGTCCCCGCCGACGTCGCCGGGCACCCGGCCCGGCCGCACCGCGGTGCGCTGGTCGGGGCGCGCCGACAGCTGCCCGCGAAGGCCGTCCACGAGGCAGTCCACCGCGTTCACCTGCTCCAGGTCGAGCGCGGTGAAGGCCGGGCGCGCGGCCATGACCGTCGCCAGGACGAGCTCGGCGCGCCGGCCCGTCGCCGGGTCGTGGTCGTCCACGAAGCCGTTCAGCGCCACCGACTCCAGCGCCCCGAACTCGTCGGCCGCGAAGAGCTCGCGCAGCACCAGCAGCACGCACTGCGCCAGCACGTCGCGGTACAGCGCCCGCCGCTGGGCGACCGGGCGGGCCGTCTCTTTGTCCTGGTCCGTGGACGGCATGTAGCGCACCGACTTCGCCTCCGGGACGATGCCGTACTTCGGCAGCTCCCAGTTCACGACCAGCTGCCGTCCGGCCGGGTCGTAGGCGGCGGACAACTGCCGCGGCATCGCCTCGGGCCACGCCGAGGACGCGTACAGCGCCGCGGAGAAGTACTCCACGGCCGCCTCGGGATCCCCGTTGCGCAGTGCCGTGGCCATCTGAGCCATCGCGGTGTTGTGCCGGCGTATCTCCCCCAGCTGGGCGGCCGCCCACTGGTCGTACTGCTGCCGGTACGCCGCCAGTTGGCGCTGCCGCTCGGCCTCGGCGGCCTGGGCGGCGTGCCAGTCGCGCTCGAACCGGGCCCGCGCCTCGTCCTGCGCCCGGTCACGGCGGTGCGCCGTCAGTCCCCAACCGCCCTGGGCCTGGTACTGGTTCGGGTCCGGCATCGGGAGAGGGAGGGCCAGGGGGCCCGGAGCGAACGCCTCGACCTGCTCCGGCCGGGTGAGCGAGGCCGACCGGAACGCCGGGGCCCGGCAGCCGGAAGCCAGCAGGCCCGCCAGGGACGCGACCCGCGCGTCCAGTTCCTCGGTCCGCCGGTGTGCGTCCGCCTCGCGGTGCCGCCGGTACGCCGCCTGCTGCTCACGATGCCCGCGCGCCATGTCCCGCTCGTAGGCGCGCTGCTGCCGCTCCGCATCCCTCTGGCGCTGCACCTGCGAACGCAGCTGCGCCTCGCGCTGCCGCTGCTGCTGGCGCTGCGCCTCGGCCCAGATGCCGGCCAACCCGCTGGAACGACGACTCATGCCGCTGGTCCTCCCCCGGGACACCGTCGTCCCACCCGCAACCGTCCGCCGGCTCCCCACCGGCAACAATCGGACACCCTAGTCGGTATCCGGCCTCACTCCCATGGGCCGGACACCCGCTTCTGCCTCCCGCGCGGCATCAGGCGTCCCGCCACGGCAACGGGTCCGGGCGCCGGTACCACCACCAGCCGCGCTCGACCCGGTCGCCGTCGTGACCTGCCAGCTCACGGACGAGGACGTGCCCGGGGTCGTCCACGGTCGACGCGGCGAAGACGTCGTCCACCTCGGACAGGGCCGACAGGAGCCGTGCGGCGCCCCGTCACCGTCCTCGTGCCCCAAGTCCACCCCGCTCACCGGCACGTCCAGTACGGCCGCCAGGGCGGCGGCGAGGGTCGACGAGGAGAAGGTCGTAGATCATCGCGAGGGCCTGTCGTGGGCGTCACGCGGCGGCGGGCGGGGATCCCCTGATGGTCGCGTGCGGTGTGCCGGCGCCGCAGGTGGTTTTCCGCGGTACCCGGACCGACATATGTCTGTGGCACACTACGGCCCTCGAACAGTGGGGGAGGGGCCGTCACATGCAGCGGGTCAAGGGTGCCGCGCCGGATCTCGGCAAGACCGATGTCTGGTCGAAGTTCCGCGGGCTCACATGGTGGCAGTGGCTGCTGTCGGTGCTGCCGCTGGGCCTGTTCATCGGCGGAGCCCTGGGCGCGGGCATCGGCTTCCTGGGCGTCGCGGCCAACACCTCGATCGCCAGGAAGCAGTTCTCGACACCGCTCAAGGCACTCGCCATGACCGGGGTCGTCGTGGCCGTCTACCTCGTCTGGCTCCTGGTCGGGGCCGTCCTCTACGCCCTGACGGACTGAGACCGGGCGGGGGGCGTTGTGACGGGCACGATCCCCGCGACGCCCCGGGGCCCGGCAGCACGTTCCGCGAGGTCTTGCGGCGGTCCCCCCCCGCGGCCGAGGGTGCCTGACCCACGGCAGGACAGGAGCGCGCCTGCGGAGCAACCCATTGCCGGCGACGCGACCCGTGCGCCGCTACGCGGTACGGGTCCGCCGCGACAGCGGTCAGCCCGGTCACTGGAGGCCGAGTTGCCGGCCGACGTGCCGTGCGTCCGCCGTCGTCCGCCAGATGACGTCGACCCCCACCTCACCCGGGGCGGCAGGCCCCTCCGGCACGGGGAAGCGCTCGACCTCGGTGAAACCCAGGCGGCGCGCGACGGCGCCACTGGCGCGGTTGGCCGCGTCGTGGTGGATCTCGATGCGGTCGATGCCCGTCAGCCGGAAGCCCTCGCGGACGAGGGCGGCCGCGGCGGCCGTGGCGAGGCCCTGTCCCGTCCACCGGGGGTGAATCCAGTAGCCGATCTCGAGGCCGCCCGCACCGATACGGCGGTGCAGCCCGCAACCGCCGATCACGGTCGCGCCCGATGTGATCGCGTAGGCGAAGGTCTGCCGGCTCTCCCACTCGTCGTGGACCCGGGCCAGGAACGCGGCGGTCTGCGGTCTGCCGTGGTCTGCCGCCCAGGGCATCCACGGCAGGAGATGGTCGAGGGATTCGTCGATCGCCCGGTGCAGGGCGTCGAGATCGCTCCCGCGCCACCGGCGCAGTTCGACCCGGTCGGCATTGAGGCTTTCGGCAGGCTCCTCCATGCGCGGATGCTCTCGCGGCCCGGCCGGGGCCGGCAACGCGATATCGCCTGCCGCGGAAGCCCTCCGCGACGCATGCGCCGCGGAGGGGAGGACGGCCGGGCCGGCTACGACCGTGCCACGGGCACGACGTAGGGGAAGCGGTCGGTCCGCAGGTGCTCGGAGACGGACGGCCTGAGTCCCGACGGCACCGCCGTGTTGGTCACCAGGGACAGCATCGCCTCGGGCGCGTTGTCGGCCGGGGTACGGCCGTTGCGGGTGGCGAAGCCGTAGGTCGCGGGCGTTCCGACGACGTAGGGCAGCACGTCGGGGAACAACTCCCGCGCCACGGTCCGGCCGTAGCCCTCCGGGTCGCCGCTGGTCCCGGTGGCCGCGACGACGGCCGCGACCTGGCCCGCGACGACGTCGCCGGCGGCGGCGAGATCCTCGGAGGGGTGCCGGGTGTTGGCGGGGTTGCTGAAGTCGGTGTCGCCGGGCCAGAAGATGGGCCACATCATCGGGTGCCCGCCGCGGTTGATCTGCCGCCACCCCCCGGCGTCGGTGGCCAGCTTGGTCGCGCACCAGACGCCCGTACGCGCCCCGGGACGCAGCCGCGCGTCCTCGTGCGGCACTTCGAGCACAATCGATTCCACGGTGGTGCCGGTGAAGCTGTTCCGCGCCTCGCCCGGACGCCAGTCGGAGAGGTCCACCGCCGACCCCTTCGCCACCGCGCCGTTGACGACGGCCAGCAGGGACAGGTCGATGTAGAAGGAGTCGGAGATGCGCCCGGCCCAGACGCGGATGCCGTCCGCGGCGGCCGTCCCACCGGTGCGGCCCTCCAGGACCAGGTCGCCGTCGGCGGAGTCCTCGCGCGCCGCGTCCCCGGTCAGGACGTGCAGCCGCAGGGTCTGCCGGTCGTCCTCGTCGGGCTCGCCGAAGGAGACCCGGTAGGTCAGGGTCTCGAAATCGGCGCCGTCGAAATGCACCTTGAATTCGTAACGCGCTTCCGGGTGGAATCCCGGCTGGGCGTAGACACCGGTGATGTCGGAATTGACGTCCATGACGAATACCGTGCTGCGCTCACCGGGAAAGACATACAGGTCGTCGATGAACAGCTGACCGTTCTGGGCCGCCAGCGGAGTGTCGAGATGATGCGACATGGTCGGTCCTTGATTCTCTCGGTTTTTCTTCGGCGTTTTCCCTACTGCGCCATCCTCGCGGGGCGGGCGGCTGCCCGGTACTGCCCAATGGGGAATGCCCTCATAAACTGAGGTTATGAGCGATGCGCCTCCCGACCTGGGCAGTCTCCTGCTGCTGACGCTGGTCGCCGAACTCGGCAGTCTGGGCCGGGCCGCCGAGCGGATGGGGATCAGCCAGCCGGCCGCGAGCAAGCGCCTGACCCTGCTCGAACGGCGCCTGGGGCTGACGCTGGTGAGCCGCGACACCCGCGGGTCCGCGCTGACCACCGAGGGCAAGGCGGTGTGCCAGTGGGCGGGGCGGGTGCTGGCCGAAGTCGACTCGATGATGGTGGGCGTTGCCGCGCTGCGCGGGGACCACGCCCTCGACCTGCACCTGGCGGCCAGCATGACGCTGGCCGAGCACTTCGTACCGCGCTGGATCGGCACGCTTCAGCGGCGGTCGCCCGACGTCTGCGTCAGCCTCAAAGTGACCAACTCCGAACAGGTCGCCGCGCTCGCGGCAAGTGGCCGTATCGGCCTGGGTTTCCTCGAGGCGCCCACGGTGCCCTCCGGGCTGGGCTCCCGGCAGGTGGGCGCCGACCGGCTGGCCGTCGTGGTCGCGCCGCAGCACGCCTGGGCACGGCGGCAGGAGCCGGTGGACCTGGCCGAACTGGCCCGCACCCGCCTGATCGTCCGCGAAGTGGGCTCCGGCACACGGGAGACCATCGAGCGCGTGCTCGCCGGCGCGGGAGTCGAGCCGGTCCGGCCCCTGATGGTGCTGGACGCCAACGCCGCGATCCGCAGGGCCGTGGCCGAAAACGCCGGTCCCGCCGTGCTCAGCGCGATCAGCGTCCGGGACGACCTGGCCGAGGGCCGCATCGTCGAGGTCCCGGTGACGGGGGCCGACCTGCGGCGCCGGCTGCGCGCCGTATGGCCCGAGGACCGCCCGCTGACCGGCGCGGTCGAGGAACTGCTCCACATCGCGGCCCGCGCCTGACCGGCGGCATCGGCGACGTGGTCCACCGAACGTGCCGGGGGTCACGGTTCGTCACCATCCGAGCAGTGGCCCACCCAGGACCTGGCCGCCGATGTGTGCGGCGAGCTTCCGGGCCCGGGCCAGGTCACCGAGCCTGTCCACATGGACGTGGACGGTGTGGTCAGCGGCCCAAGGAGGGCCCAACTGGGGGTTGTTGCCGTGGAACACCACCTGGACGCCGTCGTACTTCAAGGACCCGTGGCGACCGGTCTCCGGATCGTCCGGCCACATGCCGCGCCAGCTGATGGCCGCCGTCCCGCGGCCGAGAACCGCGGCGAAGCGCTCCTCCACACCTCCTCCGGGAACGTCCACCATGAGATCGAACGGCAGATGCCGCTCCAGTGCGGGGTCGTCCGCCGCCGTCACCTCGATACCGAGCAGGGCTGCCTCGCCGGCCGGGCCGCTGCGCTTGCCGGTGTACTCGAAGGCGGCCTCGGGCAGGACCGCAGCCATCCGCCGCAGGTCCGCGACCGTCCGCAGTTGGGCGAAGAGCCCTACCTCGTCCTCGCATTCGGCCAGCAGCGCGCGCAGGCGAGAGGCCTGCGCGAACGCCGCGGTCGCGTCGGTGGTCCGGAGGACGGGATATGCCGCCGAGTTGCCCATGGACCGAACCGTCGCATGCCCCCGAATGCCCGGGCCACCGCATCGCGCCCACGATGCCCGGGGGCCGGTCAACCCACCCTGATCCAGGGGCCTGTCACCGACCGCGATCCCGTCACGGGGGGTTGGCCGCCGCGCGGCAGGCACCGGTCGCGGCGCCGCCCGGCACGCCGGCCCCGGTCAGCGCGTTCACGCACCCCCTCAGGTCGCCGTGCACACCTTGGGTGCAGGCCGTTCTGACGGCGTCCGTGACCTCGACGCCGGTCTGCCGGACCATGTTCGTGCAGGCCGGGATGTCCGCGTGGGCGACGGGGACGGCGAAGGCGCCGCCGCCGAGTGCGAGGGTCAGACCGGTGAGGACACCGGCGAAGCGGGCCGACATACGCATGGGAGGCACCTGCTCTCCGGGCTGGTCGGGGATTCGAGGCGCCGAGCGGTAGGACGAGCGCGGCTCGGCAGCACCACCCCTCCTTCCTCCGACACTAGAACAGCCCACTGCCACGCGCACTCCGGCCCGGCAGCGGCCCATCCGGCACAACGCCAGGGGACCGCCGACGCACCGGAACCTGACGATTTCCGCGCCGAGTCGGCATCGTCGGCTGCCCTGCTGCCCTGCTGCCCTGCTGCGCGCGGCGGGCCCCGGACGGACCGTCTTCGCGGCCGGAGTACACGAGGCCGCCTCCGTGACGGCACCGGCCGGCGGCCCCGCGGACCTGCCGCTCCCGGCGGCCGGCCGACGAAGGCAGGGGCGGTGTGCCGGCCGTCCTCAACCGCTCGCCACGGGTGTGGAGCCGATGGCCGCGCAGGCCGCCCGGTCCGTGGGGTAGCCGTCCGCCGGATAGACGACCGGCGCGCCGCGCACACGCCCGCCGGGGGCGGGCGGAGAGATCGGGAACCAGCACGCCGCGAACCGGGCCGGCTGCGGCCTGCCCTGCCACATCGTGCCCCAGGCCGCCGCGCAGGTACGCGTGGGGTCGTGCGGATCGAAGTCCTTCTCGAACCCCGGCGGCGGTTCACTGAGGTCCGCCTCGGCCGTCAATGTACGGGCGCACATGACCCTGGTCCCGTCCTGCCCCCACGGCCCGAGCGTCGCGACGGCCGCCGTACTGGCGCCCCCGAGCAGTGCGGCGGCTACACCGGCGACCAGGAACAGGCGGCGTCGGCTCCGGGGACCGCGCGCGGGGGACGGCTCCTCGGCGGCGCGTCGCAGGACGTCGTGCAGGACGCGGCGGCCCGCGGCGGACTCCGCCCAGCCGTCGGTGCCGTCGTCGGGGCGCACGGCCCGGACGGCGGCGAGATCGGGCGCGTGCCGGGTCGTGCCCGGGGTCTTCTTCATACCGACTCCTGCCGGGCGAAGTGAGGGTGCCGGCGAGTACCGGGGACAGGCGTTGCGGGGTCCGCCTCGGTCAGCGCGGCCCTGAAGCGTTTCCGCGCGCGGTGCAGGCGTACGGCGAAGGCGGCGGCCGTGCAGCCCATGACCGCGGCCGCCTGGCGCGCCGTCAGGTCGTACCAGGCGCTCAGCAACAGCGCCTCACGGTCTGTCTCGGAGAGCGTCAGCAGCGCGGCGCCCACTTCGGAGCGGGTCCCGATCGCGTCCCCGATCTCCTCGCTCCCGGGCCGGTCGGCCAACGCCGCCATGCGCGCGGTCGCCGCGAGGTACCGCCGGTCGGACCGCACCCGGTTGGCCAGCAGCCGCCGGGCCGAGGCGAGCAGCCACGGCAGTGCGTCGTCGGGAACGGCGCCGTACTTGTGCCAGGCCAGCACGAAGGTCTCCGAGAGGATCTCCTCGGCCGTCTCCCGGTCCGTGCGGTGCCGCAGGTATCCGAGCACGCGGTCGGCATGCGCCGTGTAGAGGGCCTCCAGCGCCTGGTCCCGGGCGGCGTCGTCGACGGTTGTCCGTCG
Source organism: Streptomyces sp. NPDC088732 (assembly GCF_044751205.1). Classification (NCBI taxonomy): domain Bacteria; kingdom Bacillati; phylum Actinomycetota; class Actinomycetes; order Kitasatosporales; family Streptomycetaceae; genus Streptomyces; species Streptomyces sp. NPDC088732. The sequence continues at coordinate 114,202 of NZ_JBIVLI010000022.1, read as the reverse complement.
TCGCTTCACTGCACCTCCGTGATGTCGTCCGTCAATCAGGAGATGTACGGCCGGGCAAGGATTCTTACCGCCCCCGGCGAACTCGGTCCGCCGGCTTCGGGGCGGGACCGCCCGGAACCGTGGGCGGCGGTCAGCCGATCCAGGGCGCGTCGCGACGGGCCAGTCCGTGGTCGATCCGCAGCCGCATGGACGGGTGGATGTCCAGCCCGTCCAGCAAGCCCGGGTGGACGAAGGCCACTTCCCTGCTCTCGCTGCTGGTGCGGAGTCCGCCGCCGGTGATGCGGGCGTGGAAGCAGATCGAGAACTGCTGGCGCACCTCGCCGTCGTCGTAGGCCATGACGTGCGCCGGGTCGGTGTAGATGCCGACCAGGCCGGTCACTTCGACGTCGAACCCGGTCTCTTCTCTCGTCTCGCGTACGGCCGCGGCCGCCGCGGACTCCCCGATGTCGATCCCGCCGCCCGGCAGTGCCCACAGGTTGTTGTCGGTCCTGCGGATGAGGAGGATCTCCCCGGCGCCGTTGAGGGCGACGGCCGTGACCGACGGGACGATGCTGTTCGCCTCGGGGGCGTTCGGGTCGTTGAAGTAGTCGACGCGGGCCATGCGTCCCAGCCTCGCACAGGGCTTCGTTCCCGGTCAGGGGCGCGGTGCGGCGTCGCCCAGGTCCCTTCCGTCCAGGACCTCGACGTTGACGACGACCGTCTCAGTCGGGTCGATGCCGAGCAGGATCACCACCTCGTCGTCCTCGTCCAACGCACAGAGGCAGGGGGTGGGTGAGCCCTTCGGTGCCGTCAGGAGGGTGCGGCATGCGGGTGTGCAGTCGCATGCGCCGTAGAACCGCAGGGTCGGGATCTGCTCAGTGAGGACCCCGCCGTCCGGCTCCAGCAGGCGCAGGATGTCGGCGGCCGACTCGGGAAAGACCTCCGCGAAGAGCGGCAGTTCGGCGGTCACGGGGCTGCGGGGGCCGTCAGCCGCGAGGCGTCGTCGAAGACGCCCACTGCGTACGCCACAGCCGTGCCCTTCCAGGAGGGATGTCGGACCAGGCGGGCGAAGCCGACCGGATTCGAACCGGCGTCCTCGCGATTTTGGAGACCGCGCGCGACTGCCTCTGCGCTACGGCTTCGCCCGGGGGCGATCCTAGCCTTCGTGCCGCCGGCGTTGACGACCCACCGCCCGCGGTCCGGCACGCTCAGTGACCCGGCATCGGCCCGGACAGAGGTCACGGCCTGTCGACGCGGGCGAGGACGACCGCGTAGCGGCACTCGGCATCGCTGGTGTTGGCGAAGACGCACGCCACGGGCTCGGCGACCTCGATCGAGTCGCCCGGGCCGAGTTCGTGCACCACGTCGCCCTCGTGGAAGGTCAGCCGGCCTTCGAGGACCCAGACGGCCTCCCGCTGGAACGCCAGGGACGCGGCCGGATACGGCACCCGGGCGCCGGGCGGCAGGTGGACCTCGGCGATGTCCGCGGGGAATCGCGGTCCGGTGATCTGGCGCCGGCGATAGCCGGTGGCGGGATCGTGCCATTCCGCGGCGTCGGCGATCCGGTGCACCCCTGCGGCCTCGGCCGGGATGAGCAGGGCGGAGAGCGGGACCTGGAAGGCGGCGGCGAGCTTGCCGAGCACGACGGCGGTGGGGCTGCTCTCGGCGCGTTCGACCCGGTTGATCATGGCGCGGGACACGCCGGAAGCGTCCGCGAGCTGCGCCAGGGTCCATCGGCGCCGCTCCCGTTCACCGCGGATGCGAGCGGCGATCTGAACGACCAGGGGATCTACTATGTTGGACACAGGTCTACTATACGAGAAAAGGCCGGTCCGGCAGGACAGCCGGCAGATCCGGGCGGCGTCCGCGGCGCTGCGCTCACGCGGCGGCTCCCCGTCGACCCGCCTGTGCATTCCACACGTTGGAGGACCCATGGAACTCGGTCTCGCACTGCCCACCGCCGGGCCGCAGACCTCGCCCGAGACGATCGTCAAGGTCGCCGTCGAGGCCGAACGGCTCGGTTACGCCGCCCTGTGGACGTTCGAGCGCCTGCTGCGCCCGCTCGACAAGATCGTGCTGTGGACGGGCGGCGAACCCCAGATGCTGCCGGAGTTCTACGGCTCGACGTACGAGCCGCTGGAGACGCTGAGCCACATCGCCGCCGTGACGGAGCGGATCAAGCTGGGCACCGCGATCCTCGTGGCGCCGCTGCACGTGCCCGTGATGCTCGCCCGCCGGCTCGCCACCCTGGACCGGTTCAGCGGCGGCAGGGTCGTCGCCGGTCTGGGGCAGGGCTGGCAGCACTACGAGTTCGAGACGGCGAACGTGCCGGTCGGCCGCAAGGGCGCCCGTACCGAGGAGTTCATCACGGCGATGCGGGCCGCATGGGGCCCGGACCCGGTCCGGCACGACGGCGAGTTCTACCGGATCGCGCCGTCGCAGGTGAACCCCAAGCCCGTCCAGGCCCGCATTCCGGTGCTGCTGGCCGCGAACGCGCCGGCCGCCGTCAAGCGCGCCGGCCGGATCGCGGACGGCCTGATCCCGATCACCTCCTCGGTGGAGGAACTGCGCGGCATCGTCTCCACGTTCCATGACGCCGCCCGGGAGGCGGGCCGTGACCCGGCGGACCTCATGGTGGTCAACCAGGTGCCGTGGCCGACCCCGGTCACCCGCGAGCCGATGGGGGAGGGCCGGCCCTTCCTCGGCGGATCGCCCCGGCAGATCGCGGAGGACCTCGTGGCCGCCCGCGAGACCGGCGTGACCCAGGTGTACCTGGCCGGCGGCCAGGGCCTCGGGCTCGGCGTGGGCCTGCAGGCCGCGGACGTGGACCCGTGGCTGGAGCTGCTCGGCGAGGTGATCGAGGCGGCCGACCGCCTCGGCGCCTTCGCGCCCTGAAGCGCGTGGGTACCGTCGGCCGCCGGTCCGGCGGGTGTCACATACGCCGGGGGTGATCGGTCTCTTTGGTGCGGCGGGTGCCGGAGGAGGCAGCCGCCGGTTCGCAGCCACAGCGGCGGCCTCTGCGATCACGCGTTCTGCACAGTGAGGATGACGGACCATGACGGCTCATGGCGATCTGCCCGCCCCGCAACAAGGACTCCTTGTCACGCACTTCCTGACCGTACGTGACGTGGAGAGGTCACGGACCTTCTACGCCGACGTGTTCGGCGGCGAGGTCGTGATGGAGGAGAACCCGGCGATCGTGAAGGTGGCCAACAGCTGGATCATCATGAATCCCGGGGGCGGCCCTACACCCGACAAACCCGGCGTCACTCTTGAAGTGCCGCAGAGCACCGAGCGGGTGTCGAGCTTTCTCAATGTCCGCGTCGCCGACATGGCCGCCTTCCACGCCCATGCGGTCGCCAAGGGCGCTCACTTCCTCACGGAGCCCCTCGACCGCGGTGCGGAACTCCGCTGCTACCTGCGCGATCCGGACGGCTACCTGATCGAGGTGGGTCAGTCCACCGGCCTGCTCCGAGGTCTCCATGCCGGCTGACCCACCGGCCCGTACCCCTGCCCCCGCCGAGCGGCCACCACTGATCGAGGTACTCACGATGACCACGGAGAATGTCCGGCACCCGAGCCTGATCGCGCCGGTCGGGCATGTCGAGCCCGTCCCCCGCCGTATCAGGGGGACGCTGGGAGGCCGCGTCGCCTTCGACACGCGGCGCGCACTCTACGTATGGGAGTGGCCCGCCTATCCCCAGTTCAGCATCCCGGTCCGCGACATGGTCGACGCGGAACTCGTCGACGAAGGACACAGCGAGCCGCACGGCGCCGGACCCGCACGGCGCCACACCCTCAAGGTGGGAGCAGAGGTCCGAGAGGGCGCGGCGTGGGTGTGGGAGGACGGCGCTCCCGAGGCCCTGCACGGAACCGTCCGCTTCGAGTGGGACGCGCTCGACTCCTGGTTCGAGGAGGACGAGCCGGTCTTCGTCCACCCCCGGAGCCCCTACTCCCGTGTGGACGCGCTCCGCTCCTCCAGCAGCGTCCGCGTGGAACTGGAGGGCGTCGTGCTGGCGGAAGCGCCGCGCTGCGTCAAGGTGTTCGAGACCGGCCTGCCGACGCGGTACTACCTCGACCGTCTCTCCGTCGACTTCACCAGGCTGCGCCCCTCCGGCACGGTGACCCGCTGCCCTTACAAGGGGACGACGAGCGGCTACTGGTCGTTCGACGGCGAGGCCGCCCCGCACGAGGACATCGCATGGGCCTACGACCTGCCGACATTCCAGGCCAACCGCATCGCCGGCATGGTCGCGTTCCTCAACGAGCGCGTTGATCTGTACGTCGACGGAGAACTGCTGCCGAGGCCCTCCGGGCTGTTGACGTGACGGCATGCGTGCCCGCCGCCGGAAACTCTCGGGCGGGCAGGCACTATCCCCGGTGAAGTTCCGCTCCCGCCGCTGCGTGCTGCGAACGCAGCTCGCGGGGGCTCACTCCGTACGCCGCCTTGAAAACGCGGCTGAAGTGGGCCGGGCTGGCGAACCCCCACCGGTGGGCGATGGCTTCGATCGTCATGAACTGATGCACCGGCGAGACCAGTTCCCTCCTGCATTCTTCGAGGCGCTGCGTCCTGATCCATTCACCGAGGGTGATTCCCGCCCGGGACAGGGTCAGGTAGAGCCAGCGTACGGAGACGTCGTGCTCGGCGGCGATGCGCTCGGCGGTCAGGTCGGGGTCCGCCAGATGGAGGCGGACGTACTCCTGGACACGCTCGAGCAGTGTGTTGTTCAAGGGCGCCCTGGCCAGGTCGTCCCGGTCCATGACCACGGTGACCACGGCCCTGATCAGGTCGACCGAGGGCTCCGTGAACAGGGCGGTCTCGGCTTCGCCGGCCGCGGCCTGACGGGCCAGCCGGGTGAAGAACGCCGCGGTCGCGCCCACGACCGGGCGCTCCGAACTGAGCGGTACGGCTGTGATCCGGTCGAGCAGGGACGGCCGCAGCCCAAGGACCTGCCTGGGAACGCGCACGAGAACCGCATGTACGGAGCCGCGGAAGAAGACCTCGTAGGGCTTCGCATTGTCGAGCACCGTGAGATCCCCGGCCTTTATCAGTCCTTGCCTGCCCCCCTGCTCGAACTGGGTCACCCCCGATTCCTGGATGGAGACGAGAATCTGCGGCACCATGTCCTCGTCCACCGGGGCACCAGTGCGCCGAAGGCGGGCCACGTTCCAGCCGATCTGCGAGATCTTCACCGACCCCAGCGCGCTGGTGGTCACGTGGGCCCGCTGGCGATTCGGGTTCTGCGGAAGCTCCACCTCTATGCGGCCGTTGACGGACCACGAGAATTCACGGATCGCATCCGCGCGATCACCGGGAGCGAGCGACGCGGCGTCGAGTAGATATGCCATGCGAGCGCCCTCCTGAACCGGTCGCGGAGCCTGCGTAGCGGGGCAGACTTCCACGGTACTGCGCCCAGTGGCCCATTTCGCAGATTTTGCTGCATTATGCACCTTTATTTCCGCTCTCGCCCTTGCGGTGCGCCGGCGGGCCGCCGGGGGTTCAGGGCAAGAGGGGGTGGGACGCCCGAGCAAGCCTTCCGGCAACCCCTGATCAGGAGACCCGGCGCGGGGGGAGCCCTGAACGAAATCTCCAGACTTCCGGGTCCCATGGTTCTGCGAGCCACTCGATCAGTCGGCCAACCCCTGCTTCGAACGCAGAACCCAGTGATGTGTGGTGGTCAATGGCGAGATTGCGCTGATTGATGAAATGAGCGTTGTGGTTCTCGGCGCACCAGCAGGCCACGCTCAGAGCGGCGCAGACGTTCAGGTTGCCCTCGACGGTCCATTCGATGTCGAGTGCGAGCTCCAGCCAGTCGGCCTCCTTGTCGTACAGGGAGATCTCCGTGAGCAGGATCTCGGGTACGCCGCGGCGGACGTCTTCCCCGGGACAGGTGATGTGCTGGGGAAACCATTCCCACTTCGGCTCGTTCCCCGATGGCCGTTCGCCATCGAGGGCTGCGGCCGCATGTCGCATGCGCAGGTGTTCCGCCGCCTCGGCGTGAGGGAACAAGGTGGGCAGGGGCACGCTGCTGAAGGGCCCGCTCTGCATGGTCATGCACACAGTCTGAAGAAGCACAGCTGTTTGTGCGGAGGAACTTCTTGATCCCAGACGTCGACGGTTTCGAACCGTCGACAGGCGACCGCGGCAAGTCGTCATTGGCCGCGGCTGACCGCCCAATGCGGCACGCCGACAAAGCCAGTGGCCGCCGGCGGCGTGCCAAGGCATGTCAGAGCTCGACACTAGGCTCCCGCACATGATCCCCCGTTCGGACGATGGCCCCGTACCGCTCAAGCAGGAGTTTCTCGCTGACTTGAGCGTCGAGGGGGAGGAGAACGACGACGCGCTGATCGAGAAGCTGCGCGCCCGGGCGTGCGATCCGGGTCGTCGATTCGATACGGCTGACCTTCCGGTGAGTTGGATAGCGGTGCGCTACGGCAGTGCGCACGTGGAGCAGCTCCAGGACGTCTTCAGGTCGTACAGCAGTGATGGGACGGTCCAGCTCAAGTCCGACGTCGCGGAGGTGACCGGCTACTACGCGGACGCTCCCCGCGGCCCGCTGTTTCCGCCGATATCCGTTGCGGACGTCGAGGAGGCAGAGCGCAGAATCGGGCGCCGCCTTCCCGGACTGCTACGGCGCGTCTACACCGAGGTGGCCGACGGAGGTTTCGGCCCCGACTCCGGCCTGGCCTCACTGACCGACGGCAACAGGGCCCCAGGACACCTGACGGACTGGCCGAGCGCGGTCGGTGTCCGTGAGCGCAACCGTACGCGTGGAGTGCCCGCATCGTGGCTGCACCTCGCCTACGGCGGCTGCACGATGGAGTGGCACCTCTCACTTGCCGCGGTCGGCAACCCCGTGCTGCTCTACGACAACGACGGCTGGGTACCCCACTGGGACGAGGATGCGCACGACGGCCTGAGGCACGCGACCGCCTCACTGCGGAGATGGCTGTGGACCTGGGCGGACGGCGGGGACGTCTGGGACGAGGCACTCAACCGCTGCAGCCCCGCGTGCCAGGGGCGCGAAGACGAGCGCCGCGGGTCCGATGATCACTGAAACGCATCTTACGTACGGAGGAGTCCCTGTGACCGAAGGCGGAATCCAATGGATTTCAGAGGCCTTTGACACCTACTGCCTGACCTTTGCGCGAGGGTTGGGAATTGCCGAACTGGTCCGCAGGATGGGGGGCGATCCCGGCACGATCCGCGAAGGACTCACCGCCGACGAGGCGATGGAATGGTCGTACGGGAAGGGACTGGTGGCCCGGCTGGGCACGTGCGGTGGGTGGGCGTTCGCGCTGGAGCACTGGAGCGACGAGGGTATGGAGCGAAGAACCCTCCGCGATGTCGCTCGGGGGACCGAGGCGGTCGTGTACCTCAACAGTGGTGGGCCGCCCCGTTGGTTCCTCTATGCCGAGGACGGGCGCATCATCGGCGACTTCGAACCGGGTGTCGAAGCCGACCAACTCGGCGGGGACGATCCGGGTCGACTGGTGCCGGCCATGCAGGAGGTGGGACTGCTGCTGCCCGACGGGAGTGCCGTACCCGATGTGAACGCGGAAATCAAGATCCTCGAGATGGGCGAACGCCACTTCGGCTTGACATTGCCGCGCGAGGTCGTGGAGCACGGCCCTCTCGCCGCCGTCAGCTTCGCCCCCTTCTAGCGTCGGCCGGCACGCGGCGCCGTGTACGCCCGGCCGACGGCTGCGGGCAGATCGCGGAAGGCGAGAACGACTGGGATGCCCAGTTCGGCGGTGCAGCGCGACGGCGACGCACCTTCATCCTCCGTGGCGGGCCCCAGGATGCGGCACGCACTCGCGCGACTATCGGCCCCGGGCGTTGTCGAGTTCGGCCGCCAGCACGGCCACTTCAAGCAAGTGGCTGAAGTACTGGGTCGCGTACTCGTCGTCAGCGATGGACGGGAGGATCCTCCTCAGGACCGTGATGCGATGATGAAGATCATCCCGGCGTCGGTCGTCCAGGTGGCGCTCCAATGCCACGGAGACGCAACCTGCGACCATGGTGTCCATCAACGCCGTGCACTCGCCCTCGGGCTCACGACCGATGAACCCCGCGGGGAACCGCAATCTTCTGAAGTCGTCCCACAGCCGTGACAGCTGATCTTGCTGTGTTCCCGTCATGCCCGTGATGACGTCTGACGTCGCGTGCGACGTCAGACAGTCACGAAGCAGTGGCGGTGGAGAAGCACAGGCGCAGACGGTCCCTTGTCCAATCGCAGGTGAACTCGATGCCGGATGCCCGGCCGATACGGATGGCTATGTTCGCGGCGGCACCAGCCGTGAGCCGACCGGTCGGGTCGTAGGCCGGGCGCTTGCCTTGAGCCGGGCTCTTGTTGACCCATGCGTACCCGTCGGTCCGCACGAACAGCGGTCCCGCGGTCCGGCCCGCCGCCCGCAGACTGCACAGCAGTTCCTGTACGGCTGCCACCACGCAGTTCGTGGGGTCGGCGCGGTTCGGCGACAGGGACATCAGGTCGTCTCGCGCCCCGTCCTGTCGGCGGATCTTCACTGCCAGGCCTGAGCTTGCGGGGATCAGGTCGGCGACATCGAGTGCGACCAGTTCGGACACCGTCGCGTCGCAGGCGTAACCAAGCAGGAGCAGGGCGGCCCCACGCCGGCCGGGGGCGCCGGTGCGGTCGATGGACAATGCAGCACGCAGGGCAGCCGCCGCGAAGTCGGGCTCGGTCACGACATCTCCTGACGGATCACATGAACACCGCTCGCCATGGCGGTCACCGCATGGCTGACGTCATCATGTCCGCTGCGGTAGTGGCCGACCACCGCATTACGAGCGAGCCGGGGCAGCCTGCGGCGCGACCTGTGGATTCCCCGCTCGACGGGGCACGCCGAGGGCACCGCCGTGGGATCAACGGGGTCCGGAGAGAACCTTGACCGCAAAGGGGCGATAGTCGTCGTCACTGTTCTCGGCGACGTATCCGAGCGCTTGCAGCATGGACAGGATCGCCGGAGCCATTCGTTCGTGAACGTTTCCCGCAGCTCTGATCACGGAAATGTTCGGACTCCCGGTTTGATAAGCCTCTCGGCTCGCACGGCGGAGCGCAGGATGTACCGCCCAGCTGAGCCAGATCCCTCCTGCGGCATCGTCGAAGGCGTCCACTTCGATTTCCAGCCCGCCGGCCGCCGTCTCCCAATCCGGCGCCTCATGGTTGTACAGAGCGAGCCCGAACTGGCCCAGATCCTCCCCTACCGCCTTGGCGAGTTCCCGAAGGCGGGCGGCCTCGCTTGGGCTGAGAGGCCGCAGCCCCCACTCGTTCTCTTCGTTCACGGGGGGCACCGTACAACGGTACTCAGAGCATCGCTTCGTGATCGTCCGGGGCAGTCGTCAAGCATCACCCGACGCCGGGCGGGACGGGCTTGGCCGACCAGGCACGTGCGTCGGGCCTGGGACCGGTGGTCGACCGTGGCTGACCGCTCGATGTGGCACGGCTGTGGCAGGCCGCCCTCCTGTCAGACCCATCCGTCATGCTCTGGATCGTGGATGAGAACGCCTTCTGGCAGTTGATCGAGGACTGCAAGCCGGGGACGCCGGACCCGGACGCCGAGCAACTCGTGGCAGCTCTGACGTCACGCCTGGTCGAGGGTCCTTTGGCGACAGTCAAACAGTTCGCAGAACAGTTGTCGTGGGCGCTGTACCGGCTGGATCGCAGGGAGTATGGGCACAACGTGTCGGGCGACGCCTTCCTGTACACCCGGGCCGCCGTCGTTGCTGCCGGCCGAGGCACGTACGACCGCGTCCTTCGGGATCCGGCAGCGTTCGAGCCCTTCGCCACTGGCAACGTCTGGGCCGAAAGCTTGCTATACGTTCCAGATCGGGCGTACGAGCACCTCACCGGCGAGGAGTGGGGTCGCCGGACGCGCTACTCCTATGAGTCCTACTCCAACACCAAGGGCTGGGCCCGTTCATAGAACCCGGCTCTGCTGCGCAAACCCACGGGGGCCGGCCAGCCGTGCAGTTGGACGCCAGCCGCCGTCACCTGCCTGTAAGTTCGGGCCGGGCTTCGTTTGCCCTGTAGGGAGGTGCCAACACGGGCGGCCTATGGCTGGTCTCTTCCTGCCTGCTTCTGTGGCCATCCCCCCCCGCGTTGAAGTCATCCGGTGATGTCAGCCACGACCGGGTGGGCGCCTAGATGGGGTTGAACCGGTCCGCCATTCATGTGTCACTGGGCTGCAAGTCTGCAGCCCCTTCAGAGCGACGAGTGCGCATCGTCGACTCGCATTCGGCAGACGGCCAGTCCCGTAGTCACTTACTCGGCGACGACCACTCGGCTGATGGGGGCGCAGACCGCCGTGTGCCGAACTGCCTCTACGATGCAGGTCATGGGGACATCCGAATCCGCGCCACTCATACGCGCCTGTTGGCTCTCCTGGCTCGCAGTTGAGACCGCCGATCAGGCAGCGGTGGTGAAGGCCCTCGGCCTGACGGAGGTACGGGAGACCGCCTGGACCGATGGGGTGGAACTCATCGACGAGGTGGCACATGACGAGGAGAAGCTGTTCCCCACAGTCATCATCACCCCGTCTGTGCAGGGGTGGACGCTGGTGTTCGGACGGTACTTTGGCCTACCCCACCTGTCACAGACGGCGCACGTCACCGACCTGTGCCGAAAATTGAGCGCGCACTTCGGCAAAGCCCAACTCTTCTTCCACAGTGAGCAAAACGACGGAGAAGCGTGGTTGATCGCTGAACACGGACGGATCCTCAGGCGCTGGATCAGCGAGTACCCGGAGCTCGCCCTGGGGGAACCGTTCGGCATCGAGCGACGACTCCTCGACGCCTACGGCATCACGGGCAAGCCCGAGGATCTTGACCCCGACAGTGATCTGGCCGGCGAATGGGCGGCGGCTTGGGGGGAGTGCTGGGCGACGACGGTGGCAGAGGAATCGAGCATCGACCCCACCGCCGCCGCAGCCGATACGAGTTCCCACAGCAAGATGTTGGTGGCAGCCGCTCCCCCCTTCGAGTAGTTCCCCCCCCGCCTGCCACCGAAGCGGGGTGCCGTCGATACCCGCTTTGGGAGCGAGGTGGGGCGGTCTGCGGCGTGACCTGCGTAGCACCTGACCTGTAGCAACGCTGGTATCGGTTGTCATCGTCCGTCAACGCTGACCTGCCTCGGACGGCCCGGAGACGGCCCCCGTCAGGATCACTGGACGATTTTGGATCGGATTTCACGACGTGCCCCAACGCTATGAGGTCGAGACCGACCACGATGAGCGTCTTGTATCCAAGCCCGGCGAGTGCCACGAGTAGGGCACCGGCTCCCCAAAGTCTCGGCTGCCGGACCTGGCGTTGGAACCATCGGCCCGGCATGCGCCCGACCAGCAAGCCGTGTATGCCGAGCGCGACCAAAGCCATCCACAGCCCGGACACCAGGCATAGCCCGAGCAAGAAAATCACGGCCCCCCGGGGCAGCCCGACAGACGCATGTGCATTCGCGCGGTATCCCGCCTGCCCGCACAATATCGCGCGCCCGGCGGAGCAATGAGGTAGAGAAACCTGTGACAGCTGGCAGCAGTGACGGAAACTGTTCTAACTACTAGGAGGTCTGCTCCACATGTGGCTCTTGATCGGCATTGTCGTTCTCTTTGCTGGGATCGGGTTGATATGCGGTGCCCTGGTCTTCGACTTCAAGGACTGGCGGACTCGCTGGACCGATAGCGGCGAGCCAGACGATCGCCTTCGCGACAGCCGTCGGCTGGGCATCCTCGGCTTTGGTTGGGTAGGGACGTTGGGCTCGCTGTACGTGGTGGTGGGCTTCGGGATCAACCTGCTCCTCGGGCGCTACTGACATCGGCTCGTCGGAATGGACTTCCGCGATGTGGTTGATGGGCCCGGTGTGGCGACAATAGCCCGTTACGTGAGAGTTCCGTCGGTTGTCGGATCGTCTTCGTCGGTGACGCGGAACTCGTAGCTCAGTGAGTAGCGGTCGCCGGGGACGATGATGTCGGCGATCTCGACGGGGCGTTCGTCGGTGCTGAATGTGCGCTGGATGCAGAAAACGTGGACGCCGGACTCGATGCTCAGGGCCTCGACTTCGGCGGCGCGGGGCGGTCTGACCGTGACGTCCTCGGACACGCGGGTGACGTGGACGTCGATCATGTCCAGGCGCGTGATGACGCCGGTATTGGCGAAGCGTCCTTGCTCGGGGTGCTCGACCTCGGTCCCGCCGGTGACGTCGAGCGACTCGTAGATGAGCAGGAGCTCCCGGCCTTGAGGGCGACCGCCGTGACCGGGGACACGATGCTGCTCGCCCTCGGGGAGCTTGGGTCGTTGAAGTAGTCGATGCGAGCAATGCGTCCAGCGTCGCACACACGCCCTGCCTCGTTCAGTTCGTGGTGAAGGGGGCGTATCCGGTCGGAACTTCACTGACGTGCAGGTCAGAGAAGAGCAAGGTGAGGCGGTGCGCGTTCGTCTCGATGCAGACTTCATGAAAGCCGAGTCCAGTGGCGCGGGACCAACGGCGAGCCGCTTCTGACTCAGGGAGAATCGACGCACCCGGGTACAAGCAGTGCCACTTGACGCCCCAGACGTAGCCATCGAGGTCGGCACCCGTCACGTGGTCGATGAGGCGGTCGTCCAGGGAGGCGCGCCAAGTCTCGGGCGGCACAGATGACTCGCACCGGGCTTCGACGCAGTACCTGAAGAGGTACCTCCGATGGGCCGGCTCGATGCCGGTTCGTGGATCCGTAGTCATGTAGACGATGACTTCGCAGTCGCGCATGTAGTCGGTGTATCCGTGGTGCACGACAGCGTGATCGAAGGTCTCATCCAGCAGTCGTTCCAGTTCAGCGACGTCCATGCCGCCGTTTTACCTCACGTGATCAGCTCTCCGCAGTGAGGTTTCCGCCGGTGGTGGCCGGTACTGCGGTTCCAGGGTTCTCCCGTCCAGGACCTCGATGCCGACGATGACCGTTCCGGTCGGGTGGAGTCGAACCGGATCACTACTTCGTCGTCCTCCTGCAGTTGGCACGCGTGGGCGTGTGTCGACACCTGACCCCAGACCTGTGAGGGTGACGCCGGATCTCTGGACTTCCTCTACTTCCGTCCGGGGGACGGCACTTGCGACGGTGTCCGGCGCACCGCCCTTGAGCAGGGGGAAGGGGCGTCGGCGACTGCTGTCATCTGTCGTCGTTGGATACCGTCGAACGGCCCAGAGGCGGCCCCGAAATGGTGCGATCCCTGTAGTTCCTCCTGTTGGTTCGCCCGTCAGGCGGGCACGTGTCGGGTAGGTGCTGTGCTGCTGGAGCTAGGCTTCCCGTTCAGCTTTTCTGTCGGGCGAGAACATCAGTCTGGAGATTGTGTCGTGAGTATCTTTGTGCCGTCGGCTCTTGACGGAGCTTCGGTCGAGCTGCACGCGCAGGTGGGAGACGCCCAGCGGTCGACCCAGCGAACCAGGCACTCGGTCGATGGATTCGAGGAGAGGATCGCCAACCTAGTGATCGCGCGATACAGCGGAGATCCGGACTTCTACCTGTTCTACTGCTCTGCCGACTGGGAAGTCCTGACAGACACGTGTCACGCTACGAAGCCGGAAGCCGTAGAGCAGGCCAACTTCGAGTTCGATAACGTGCAGTTTTGCGCGCGCTAGCGAACTCTGAGGCAGGCTGAATGACACGGACCCTCGGCATGTGACCTTCGTGACCCCTGTGCGACTCCTTCACCCCCATCGTCCCCGGCTTCGATCCCGTGTTGGAGCAGCAGCGGGAGGTCGCCGCAGCTCTCGACGCACGCATGCGTGCAAAGCGCGCAAGGGCACCTGGTGTCGATCTGGTGCGCGACGCCTAGAGAGGTCTGCAACGAAGAAGCCCCGGGCCGCCGGCTTGGGGCTTTCTGGTGGAGCGGGTGACGAGAATCGAACTCGCGATCTGAGCTTGGAAATCACCGGCCGTTGGTGCCCACGCGTACTCGTGACTTAGGTAGATGATCCGCTGCTGCCCGCGTCAGAGGGTCCTGCGCGGCCCGGCGTTGACCGTGGTTCGCCGCTCGATCTGGCACGCATCTGGCACGACATCGGTCAGACGAGACGCCAAGACGAGCATCATGGAGTCCAGTAACCGGCGGGCCTCTCTTCGTGTCCACCGGCGCGCTTGATGACTACTTGCTGGCCCCGGACGACGTGGCTGCTGTGGAAGGTCGTGTGTGATGATGCTGATCGCGCATACGGCATATTCACGGGCGGGTGCTCATGTGGTGGTGGGAACAGAAGATCGTTCCGGACGTGGACCGGCTGCAGTGGGCATGGGTGCCGCTTGAGAGCGTGGGACCCCTGCGGTTCGGGGCAAGTCAAGATGATGTGATCGAGGCTCTCGGCAGTGTTGCCTCAACCGGATGGGACCAAGACCATCGGTGGGCGCACTTCGACGACCTGGGCATCCGCACCTACTACGAAAAGCATGAGGACGGAGGCCTGATGGCTGTCATCGCCGATGCTCTTGACGGGCCTCAGGTCCACTATGACGGGACCACTTTCACCGGGCGGGCTCCCTCTGAGCTGAACCTGTGGATCGAGAAGGTCGCACACACTGAGCCGGTCCACACCAGCGTCTACGGGGAACCCAGCTTCCCCTCTCTAGGTCTGGTCCTGCGCTCCACGGGAAACGGCGACCGTACGTTCAGCCGACCGGTCTTCACCAGCCGGGCGTGGGTCCAATGCGCACATCCGGAAGAGCTTCTTCCACCTCTCTGGGCTTGACCAGCACCACCACCCCTTGCGCGATGCCCCTTCTGGTGCCTTCCTGCCCCGTGGCGGCAGATCGCGGGCCACGTGGACGACCAGATCCGGCGGGTGAAGGGGACCGACGCCGATCCATCTGGCACGTAGGTGGCACGACGGCCCTCACCCTCGGCAAAAGATCAAGGCCCAGGCATCCGGACTCACACCGGACGACCTGGGCCTTTGCCATGTGCTAGGGCTGGTGGGCGTGGACGGTTTCGAACCGCCGACATCTGCCTTGTAAGGGCAGCGCTCTACCGCTGAGCTACACGCCCGCTGGACACAGGAAAGCACAGCCTACCCTGCCATACCCCCTGCCCAGCAATCGCACGCGCGCGGTCAGGCGTAGGTCACGCGGAGTTCCTTCACGCCGTTCAGCCAGGGGGAGCGGAGGCGGCGGGGGGTGCCGGCGAGGCGGATGGCGGGGGCGGTGTCGGCGAGGGCGGCGAAGATCAGGTCGATCTCGAGGCGGGCGAGGCCGGCGCCGAGGCAGAAGTGGGGGCCTCCGCCGCCGAAGCCGAGGTGGGGGTTGGGGTCGCGGGTGATGTCGAACGTCCCCGGGTCGGTGAAGACCTCCGGGTCGTGGTTGGCGGAGGCGTAGAACAGGCCCACGCGGTCGCCGGCGGCGATCCTGGTGCCGCCGAGTTCCGTGTCCCGGGTCGCCGTGCGCTGGAAGGACGTGACCGGGGTCGCCCAGCGGACGATCTCGTCGGCGGCGGTACGGGGCCGCTCCGCCCGGAAGAGCTTCCACTGCTCCGGGTGGGTGAGGTAGGCGTGCATCCCGTGGGTGATGGCGTTGCGCGTGGTCTCGCTGCCCGCGACCGCCAGCAGCAGGACGAAGAAGCCGAACTCGTCCCCGTTGAGACTGCCCTCGTCCTCGGCGGCGACGAGCGTGCTGACGATGTCCCGCGCGGGGCGGGCCTTGCGTTCCGCGGCCATCCCCATGGCGTACGAGATGAGCTCGACGGACGCCTGGGCGGCGGTCTCCTCCGTGACCGCGAGTTCGGGGTCGTCGTAGCCGGTCATCCTGTTGGACCACGCGAAGATCCCGGCCCGGTCCTCCTGGGGCACGCCGATGAGTTCGGCGATGGCCTGCAGGGGCAGTTCGCTCGCGATGTCGGTGACGAAGTCGCCGCCGCCCCGCGCGGCGGCCTCGGCGACGATGCGGCCGGCGCGCTCGCGCAGGGCGTCCTCCAGGGCGCGGACGGCGCGCGGGGTGAAGCCGCGCTGCACGATCCGGCGCAGCCGGGTGTGCTCGGGCGGGTCCATGTTGAGCAGGATCAGCCGCTGGGCGTCGATGCGGTCGCGCGGCATGCGCTCGTGGAAGCGGATGATCGCGGTGTTGGCCCGGGAGGAGAAGGTCTCGGGGCTGGTGGACACCGTCCGGACGTCGGCGTGCCGGGTGACGGCCCAGTAGCCGTCGTCGCCGAAGCCGGCGAGGCCGTGCGACTGCGGGATCCAGGCGACGGGGGCGGTCTCCCTGAGGGCGGCGAACTCCGGGAGCGGGACGCGCTCGTGGTTGAGGCCGGGGTCGGTGGGGTCGAAGCCGTCGGGGAGGGCGGGGCAGGCAAGGCGGGTGCGGCCGGTGGCGGCGGTCATCGGAGGCTGCCTCCCGGCAGGTGGGGGAGACCTGAGAACTGACGGTACGTCAGTTACATCGGGAGACGGTAGTTGTCGTCCCGCCGCGAGGCAAGGACCGTCCGCGCGTCCTCGTGCACACCTCTTGCGCCGCTCTACCGGCGGTAAGCAGACTGCCTGGCGAATGAAATAGAACGCGTACTAGCCGCCGCCGTGAAAGGGCGAGGTACATGGCCGCTGAACCCGTCATCGTCGAAGCCGTACGCACTCCCATCGGCAGCCGCGGCGGCGCGCTCGCCGGCCTGCACCCCGCGCACCTGCTCGGCCAGACGTACCGGGAACTGCTCGCCCGCACCGGCGTCCAGCCCGACGCCGTCGAGCAGATCGTCGGCGGTACGGCCACGCAGGCCGGCGAGCAGTCGGCGAACCCCGCGCGGACCGCGTGGCTGGCCGCCGGCCTGCCGTACGAGACCGCCGCGACGACCGTCGACTGCCAGTGCGGCTCCTCGCAGCAGGCCAACCACATGGTCGCCAACATGATCGCGGCCGGGGTGATCGACATCGGCATCGGCTGCGGAGTGGAGGCCATGTCGCGGGTGCCGCCGGGCAGCGAATCCCGGCACGGACCCGGCAGGCCCTTCCCCGACGAGTGGAACGTGGACCTGCCCCACCAGTTCGAGGCCGCCGAGCGCATCGCCCGGCGCCGCGGGCTGACCCGGGAGTACGCGGACGGGCTCGGGCTGCTCTCGCAGGAGCGGGCGGCGCGCGCCTGGGCCGAGGAGCGTTTCAAGCGGGAGACCTTCGCGGTGCAGGTGCCCACCTCCGAGGAGGAGCGGCTCGCCGGGCAGGGCCTCGCGCGGCCGGTCGAGCGGGACGAGGGCCCGCGGGACATCGGCACGGAGGAGGCCCCCGGACTGCGTCAGGTCATGCCGGCGGCCGTGCACACCGCCGGGACCTGCGCGCAGGTCGCCGACGGCGCCGCGGCGGTGATGTGGGCGTCCAAGCGGACGGCGCGGGCGCTGCGGCTGCGCCCGCGGGCCCGCATCGTGGCCCAGGCGCTGGTCGGCGCCGATCCCCGCTTCCACCTCGACGGGCCGATCGACGCGACGCGGGCCGTGCTCGGCAGGGCGGGCATGACGCTGGACGACATCGACCTGGTCGAGATCAACGAGGCGTTCGCCTCCGTGGTGCTGTCCTGGGCGCGGGTCTTCGGCCAGGACCTGGAGAAGGTCAATGTCAACGGCGGGGCCATCGCGCTGGGTCATCCGGTGGGTGCGACCGGCGCCCGCCTGATCGTCACCGCCCTGCACGAACTGGAGCGCAGTGACCAGGAGTTCGCCCTGATCGCGATGAGCGCGGGCGGTGCGCAGGCGACCGCCACGATCATCCAGCGGATCTGAGTAGAGCCCCGGACCCGGCGCTCAGATACGGGTCTTGCGCCCCGTGAGGAGGACGCCGAGGCAGAGGACGGCGACCAGCCCCGTCCCCGCCAGCCACCAGACGGAGCCCGAACCGGAGGACTCGGCCTGCTGCTGCGGCGGGGGCACGAGCGCGCCGAGCCGGGTGACCGGGTCCCGGGTCGGGTTGTCGGTCGCGTACGCGGCCAGGGCCAGTTGGGCCAGGGCAGCGGGGTTGTCCTGCGACCATCCCGCGGAGTGGCTCGCCAGCCAGTTGTAGACGCCGCGGGCGGCGTCGAGATGGCCGCCGGCCGCGAGGGCGACCACCGCGTCGGCGGTGGTCCCGTAGTCCGGCATCTGCGGACCGGAGCTGAAGTAGCCGCCGCCCTGGTCGAGTTGCCGGACCAGCCAGGCGGCGCCGGCGTCGGCGGCGCTGCCCTCGCAGCCCGTGCGCGGCGGCATGTCCTGGGCGGGGGCCTCCACGACGAATCCGGCGCCCTCGGCCGCGCGCACCGCGTCCGCGGTGGCCTTGGCGTTCGCCGCCGGTCCGCCGGTGCCGCCGTCGCGCAGGCGGACGAAGGCGCCGCCGTCCGCGTGCCCGCAGGGCAGTTGCAGGGCGCGCAGCGCGTCGTACGGGTTCATGCCGTCGGTGGTCACGGACTTCACGTCGGTCCCGGCGGCCTTGAGGGCGCCGATCGCGACGCCGGTGGAGCCCGCGTCGGTGGTGCCCCCGGGGTTGTAGGACCAGCCGCCGTCCCGGTTCTGCACCTTGGCGAGCCAGTCGGCGCCCCGCTTGGCGGCGAAGTCGTCGCCGTAGGCGGCGAGGGCCTGCACGGCTATGCCGGTGGCGTTGGTGTCCTCCGCCGCGGTGTCGCACGGCACGGTCGGGTCCGCGCGGTACGAGGCGAAGCCGCCGTCGGCGCACTGCTGTCCGGCCAGCCAGTCCACCGCGCCCTCGGCCGGCTCGGTGTCCGCCGCGTGGAGCGCGAGCAGCGCGTACGACTGGCGCCACACGCCGTCGTACGTGGGGTCCGCCGCGCCGTACAGCGCGGCGGGGTGCGTCGAGGGAGCGGGCGAGGCGGCGATCGCGAGGGTGCTGAAGGCGGCCAGGGCCGCCGCCGCGGTGCGGCGCAGAAGCATCGGCGGGTGCCTTTCGGTCGAGCGGTCGAGCGCGGTGGGGGGAAGCGCGGGACACGGCACCGGAGGGTTGTTCGGCCACACTTTAACCAGGCGCGGATACCCGGTTGTGGCCACCCCGTGCGGCGATGCTCACACGGCCCTCACAATGCCCTTACCGGAACGGCTCATACCGCCGCGTAAACGACCGGGCCCCGTCCACCGGCGGGCCGTCAGGACTGGAACGGGTATCAGTTCCGGAGTGCGCCGGTTTCCGCCGGTGTGTCAGCGGTGCCTTCGCGCGCGCACCGCGCTCAGCCGGCCGCCGCCTCCGCGGGGGCGGTCAGGTCGATCAGCCGGCACACGGTCTCCAGGTCGGTCCTGACCTGGGCGATCGAGGCGCGGCCCGAGAGCCAGGTGACGAGCGCCGAGTGCCAGGTGTGCTCGATGACCCGGATGGCGGACAGCAACTCCGCGCCCGGCGGCCCCTCCAGCCGCATCGCGTCGAGGATGATCTCCGTCGTCAGCCGTGACACCGCGTCCACCTCGGGGCTGACCGAGCGGTCGGCGAAGGTCAGGGCGCGCACCATCGCGTCCGCGAGGTACGGATCCCGCTGCATCGCGCGGAACGCCCGCATCAGCGTCTCCGCCACCCGGTCCGCCGGCCCGGCGGCCGCGGGCGGGCGCTTGCGCAGCGCCTCGTGGAGGCGTTCCAGCTGGTCCTGCATCGTGGCGACGAGCAGGTGGATCTTCGACGGGAAGTAGCGGTACAGCGTCCCCAGGGCGACGTCCGACCGCTCGGCGACCTCGCGCATCTGCACGGCGTCGAAGCCGCCCCGGCCGGCGAGCGCCGCGCTGGCGCGCAGGATGCGGCGGCGGCGGGCTTCCTGACGCTCGGTCAGCGGCACCGCGGACGGCTGGGGAGCTGCGGTCATCTGGCCCAATCCGGTGTGCGGCGCGGGGATTCACCCCAGATTACCGCGCGCTCCCCATCCGTGGCGGGCTGTCCCGCCCCCGCCGGACCCGGCCGGAAGCCCCGTCAGCAGCCCCCGCCGCCCCCGTGCCGGGGCGGGCTCGCGCACAGTGGCGCGAATCACCTGTCCCGGCAAAGGGCACCCGCGCCGGGGCAGGTATCTTCAAGCTCTCGGGCAACTCCCGAGTAACCGAATCTGGAACTTGTTCTAGCAAGGGGCGGGCGGCTACGCTCCGGCCGAAGCGCAGCGATAAGGGGGCCGTGAGTGACCGCAGAGGCCAGGCCGCTCCGGATCGCGCTGCTCACCTACAAGGGGAACCCGTTCTGCGGGGGCCAGGGCGTCTACGTCCGCCATCTGTCCCGCGAACTCGCCCGGCTGGGCCACAGCGTCGAGGTGATCGGCGCCCAGCCCTACCCCGTCCTGGACGCCGTGGACGACCCCGATGGCTCAGTGACCCTCACCGAACTTCCGAGCCTGGACCTCTACCGCCAGCCGGACCCCTTCCGCACGCCGGGGCGCGGCGAGTACCGCGACTGGGTCGACGCCCTCGAGGTCGCCACGATGTGGACCGGCGGCTTCCCCGAACCGCTCACCTTCAGCCTGCGGGCCCGCCGCCATCTGGCCGCCCGGCGCGGTGCCTTCGACGTCGTCCACGACAACCAGACGCTCGGCTACGGCCTGCTCGGCGGCCCCGGCGCGCTCGGCGCACCGCTGGTGACGACCATCCACCACCCGATCACCGTCGACCGGCAACTGGAACTCGACGCCGCGCAGGGCTGGAAGCGCCGCGCCTCGGTGCGCCGCTGGTACGGCTTCACGCGGATGCAGAGGCGGGTCTCGCGCCGGCTGCCGTCGGTGCTCACCGTCTCCGGCACCTCCCGCCGGGAGATCGTCGACCACCTCGGGGTGCGCGAGGACCGGGTGCACGTGGTGCACATCGGCGCCGACACCCGGCTGTTCTCGCCCGACCCGTCGGTGCCCGAGGTGCCCGGCAGGATCGTCACCACCTCCAGCGCCGACGTTCCGCTCAAGGGCCTGATCCACCTCGTGGAGGCGCTCGCCGAGGTCCGCCCCGAGCAGCCCGACGCGCACCTCGTCGTGGTCGGCAAGCGCGCCGACGACGGCCCGGTCGCCGCCGCCATCGCACGCCTCGGACTGTCCGGCGCCGTGCGGTTCGTGAAGGGCATCAGCGACGCGGAACTCGTCGACCTGGTCCGCAGCGCCCAGGTCGCCTGCGTGCCGTCGCTGTACGAGGGCTTCGCGCTGCCGGCCGCCGAGGCCATGGCGACCGGCACACCGCTGGTCGCCACCACCGGCGGCGCCATCCCCGAGGTGGCAGGACCCGACGGGGAGACCTGCCTGGCCGTGCCGCCCGGCGACCCCGGCGCGCTGGCCGCGGCGCTCGGCCGGCTGCTGGCCGACTCCGGGCTGCGCCGCCGCCTCGGCCGCGCCGGCCGGGAGCGCGTCCTGGCCCGCTTCACCTGGGAACGGGCCGCCATCGGCACCGCCGAGCACTACCGCGCGGTGATCGAGGCCGCCGGCGGCCCGGGGCCCGGCGCCGCACGCACTCCCGCCACGCAGGCGGCGCGGATCTGATGCCGCGCCGCACACGACCGCCGCAAGAGAGAGGCGACGCTCCGTGCTGACCGTCGATTTTTCCCGGTTCCCCCTCGCCGCGGGGGACCGCGTCCTGGACCTCGGGTGCGGCGCGGGCCGCCACGCCTTCGAGTGCTACCGGCGCGGCGCGGACGTGGTCGCCCTGGACCGCAACGGCGAGGAGATCCGCGAGGTCGCCAAGTGGTTCGCCGCCATGAAGGAGGCCGGTGAGGCCCCGGCGGGCGCGACCGCCACCGCCATGGAGGGCGACGCGCTCAACCTGCCCTTCCCCGACGACAGTTTCGACCGGGTCATCATCTCCGAGGTCATGGAGCACATCCCGGACGACAAGGGCGTGCTCGCCGAGATGGTGCGGGTCCTCAAGCCGGGCGGCCTGCTCGCCGTGACGGTGCCGCGCTACGGTCCCGAGAAGGTCTGCTGGGCGCTGTCCGACGCCTACCACGAGGTCGAGGGCGGCCACATCCGCATCTACCGGGCCGACGAACTGCTCGGGAAGATCCGCGAGGCGGGCCTGCGCCCCTACGGCACTCACCACGCGCACGCGCTGCACTCCCCGTACTGGTGGATCAAGTGCGCGGTCGGCGTGGACAACGACAAGGCCCTGCCGGTGAAGCTGTACCACAAGCTGCTGGTGTGGGACATCATGAAGAAGCCGCTGGCCACCCGCCTCGCCGAGAACGCGCTCAACCCGCTGATCGGCAAGAGCTTCGTCGCGTACGCCACCAAGCCGCACGCGCCGAAGGCGGGCGTCGACGCGTGAGGCGGACCGAACACCTCGTCCTGCCCGGCGTGCTGACCTCGGAACAGGCGGCGGCCACCGTCGCCGGCATCCTCGCGGTGCAGCGGCCCGACGGCGCGCTGCCGTGGTTCGACGGCGGCCACCTCGACCCGTGGGACCACGTCGAGGCCGCCATGGCGCTGGACGCCGCCGGCGAGCACGACCGCGCCGACGCGGCCTACACCTGGCTCGCCCGCCGGCAGAACCAGGACGGCTCCTGGTATGCGGCGTACGGCTACGCCGACGGCGCCGAGGGCGAGCCCACCGACCGGCGCCGGGAGAGCAACTTCTGCGCCTACGTCGCGGTCGGCATCTGGCACCACTACCTGTCCACCGGGGACGACGCGTTCCTGGAGCGGATGTGGCCCGTGCTGTACGCGGCGGTCGAGTACGTGCTGGAGCTCCGGCTGCCGGGCGGCCCGATCGCCTGGAAGCGGGAGGAGGACGGGACCTACCCCCGCGAGGCGCTGCTGACCGGCTGCTCGTCGATGTACCAGGCGCTGCGCTGCGCGCTGGCCGTCGCCGAGCACCGCGAGGACCCGCAGCCCGACTGGGAGCTGGCCGCCGGCGCGCTCGGGCACGCCGTGCTGAACCACCCCGAGCGGTTCCTGGACAAGGACCGCTACTCGATGGACTGGTACTACCCGATCCTCGGCGGTGTGCTGCGCGGCGCGGCCGCCAAGGACCGCCTGGAGTCCCGATGGGACGACTTCGTCGTGCCCGGCCTCGGTGTGCGCTGCGTCGTCCCCAACCCGTGGGTGACCGGCGGCGAGAGCGCCGAACTCGCCCTCGCCCTGTGGGCGATGGGCGAGTCCGACCGTGCCGTGGAGATCCTCGCCGCGATCCAGCACCTGCGGGCCGAGGACGGCCTGTACTGGACCGGGTACGTCTTCGAAGGGGATGCGGAAACGGGCGGCGCCCCGGCCTTCTGGCCGGAGGAGCGGACCACCTGGACCGCGGGCGCCGTGCTGCTGGCCGTCGCCGCCCTGGGAGGGGACGAGGCGACGACGGCGGTCTTCGGGGGGGAACGGCTTCCGCTCGGGCTCGTTCCGGAGGCCGCGGGCTGCTGCTCCGGGGGCTGAGCGGGCCGGGCCTCAGGCCCGGTTGACGCGTCCCGCCACGGCGTGCCCGACGACGAGGTAGACCGCCGCCGGCAGACCGTAGTTCAGCAGGGTGCGCGCCCACGCGGAGTCGGGGGAGAAGATGTTGTGGGCCCAACCGCCGAGCCAGGTCGCCATGTCGTGGATCCACTCCACGAGATCGTTCCCCCGGTTGGCGTCGAGCATCCACAGCACGATCCACAGGATCAGGATGAATGCCGCCACATCCGCCACGACCATGATGACCGTGGCGGCGAGATTGCCGCGATATCGTCTGGACATAGCTGCCGTCTTGCCCCGATCGGGTGACTGAAACGTCATTCCCCGGCCAGGGCGTGACTCCCCGTATGGCCCCCTGCGCTGGCCGGTCCGCGCACCCCGGGTGAGGATGCGATCACGCACCGCATCCCCCACCGGAGAGTCCTTCATGCCCCTGCGCCGCGTCCTGACCGCCTTCCTGATGGCGGGTCTGCTCCTCCTCGTTCCCGCCTGTGGCGGCGACTCCGACACCACCGGCTCCGCCGGCACCGCGAGCCCGACCTCCACGGTGCAGAAGCAGAAGCTGGCCAAGACCCGCTTCGTCGCCAACGCCGGCCTCGCCGCCGGAGCCACCTACCAGTGGATCGTCAAGCCCTACCGGGCGGGCAAGTTCAAGAAGGGCGCCGACGGTCGCAAGACCGCACTGGTCAAGGCGGGACTGGCCGGTGCGTTCGCCTACAACAGGCTCAAGGCCGCCTCCAACAACGCCAAGGCCGACCCCACCCTGTCCAAGATGGTCGCGCCGCTCACCGCCGGCATCGAGTCGCTGAAGAACCTGCCGTCCAAGCTCCGCAAGGGCGAGGGCACGGACGACGTCGTCAGCTCCTTCCAGGACGCCATCACCAACGTGAAGTCCGCGGGCGAGCAGGGCGGGGCCAAGGTCACCGACCAGGTCCCGTCGCTGAGCCAGCTCGCGGCCGGCTGAGCCCGCGACCGGCCGACCCATGGGCGACAGGGCTGTGCCCCGGACCGTGCGGTCCGGGGCACAGCCCTGTCGCGGTGTGCGTCAGCCCTGCTGCGCGGGGTTCGCGGCGGGAGCGGGAGCCGTGTCGGCCGCGTCGTGCACGGCCGGCGCGGGCGGCGGCGCCATCATCTGCTGCGGGGCGGCGGGAACCCTGGTCCGGGCGGCCAGCCCGCGGAAGAAGTTGATCACCACCAGGACCGGCAGGATGAACGCCTTGAAGATGATGAAGTACTCACCGCCGTGGAAGATGAATCCGAGGTAGATGCCGTAGCCGGTGAAGGCGAGACCGGCGGCCACATTGAAGGCCCGCCAACCGCCGCTGACCCCGGCGGAGTTGACTGCGCCCATGATGATCATCGTGACGCCGCTGACGATCAGGAGTACGACGTACCAGGAGAAGAGCGGCTCGGCGCTGAAGTCGAGGTTCACTGGGATTCCCGTATGCAGATGTGGTGATCGTGTGATCGGGGACAGGCGCGAACCCTACCGGTCCCTACGAACATTCATACGTTTTATTTACCTGCGCTTGGGAAAGCACTTCGCCCCACCGGCGCGGCCGGTGGGGCGAAGGCGTGGAACGGGCCGGTACGGGTCAGCCGCGCTGGATCCCGCCGGTGTCCTGGAGGACGCCGCGGCGGCCGTCCTGGGTCTGGGCCACGAGGGCCTGGCCCTGCTGGTCCACCGCCAGGTACCAGGTGCCCGGGGTGAGTTCGGCGATCGGGGCGCCCGAGCCGTCCTCCGCGTACAGCGGGCGTGCCACCGGCACCGCGAACCAGAACGCCGCGAACTCCGCCGCGGGCTGCTGCTGCGGTTGCGGCTGCTGCGGCTGTCCCTGCTGCGGGTAGCCGTACTGCGGCGCACCGCCGCCGAAGGACTGGTCCGGGGCGGCCTGCTGCCCCGGGTAGCCGTAACCGGTCTGGCCCGTCTGCTGGGCGCCCGGGTAGGGCTGGCCCGGCTGCTGCCCGTACGCCTGCGGCTGCTGCGGGCGCGGCGCCGGCAGCAGACCCGCCTTGAGGGCCGGCAGGCCCTGCAGCGAGAGCAGGATCACCGCGGCCAGCGCGGCGGCGGCGATGAAGGACAGGTACGCGCCGGCACCCAGCTCCCACGCCTCCTGGCCGTTGAACAGCGACCACAGCGCGTCCCAGGCCGCGGCGACCGCGAGCACCGCGCCCCACTGCTCCAGGCCGATGCCCAGTACCTTGCGGCCCTCGGGCTGGAAGCGCGCGGCGACGAACAGACCCGCGGCGATCAGGCCGAGCAGATGCACCGACGGCAGCAGCGGGAACAGCTCGCTCTTCCACGCGCCGGCCCCGCACTCGTCGGAGCTGCATCCCTTGAGCGTGTAGAAGTTCAGGAACGAGGCGATCAGCAGCACAAGCGCCGCGCCGATCGCCGCGCCGTCTCCTCGGGTGAGGGAGCGGTTATTCACTAGGGGTCCTTCTCAGTCGTCTCGTCGTCGCTCTAGCCACGTGGTTCCCCATCGTATGGGGGGTGTTGCCGGCAGATGCGCCCGGTACGGCCCGGTGACAGGATCGGGACCCAACGCTCACCTGCCGCTCACCCACGGCCCTCCAAGTACGCCGTGATGCCGTCCGCGATACCCTGCGCCGCCTTCTGGCGCCACGCCGCGCTGGAGAGCAGCGCCGCGTCCTTCGGGTCGCGCATGTTGCCGCACTCGATGAAGACCTTCGGCACCCTGCTCAGATTGAGCCCGCCCAGGTCGCCGCGGACGTCCAGGCCCGTGCCGTGGCCGATGTAGTTGGACGGCTTCGTGCCCGTCGCCGCCTTGAAGTGGTTCTTGAGGGCGGTGCCCAGCAGCCGCGAGGGCTTGACGATCGCCCGGGTGTCCGCGACGCCCTTGTGCACGGAGGCGGGCAGGATGACGTGGAAACCGCGGTTGCCGACCGCCGAACCGTCGGCGTGCACCGACACCACCGCGTTCGCCTTCGCGTTGTTGCCGATCCGGGCCCGCTCGTCGATGCACGGGCCGTACGGGCGGTTGCCGTCCTGCGTGAACTTCACCACCGCCCCCCGCGCCGCCAGGATCTTGCGCGCCCGGCGCGACACGTCCAGCGTGTACGACGCCTCCGGGTACCCGGCATTGGTCGCCGTACCCGTGGTGTCGCACTCCTTGCGGGCGGTGCCGATGTCGACCTTGCGGGCGATCGCGGAGGTGTGCCGGTTGTTCGTGGGGTTGTGGCCCGGGTCGAGCACGACGACCCGGCCCGCCAGCGGCTTGGTGGTCTGGGGCTTGGCGTCCGACGTCCCGGGCCAGTGCGGGGAGGCCGACTGCACCGCCGCCGCACTCAGGGGGACGTCGCGGTCGCGCCCCTGGTCCGAGGGGCCGCTCGTCGCGCCCCACACCAGCCACCCCGCCGCACATGTCGGCACCAGCG
Organism: Streptomyces sp. NPDC088732; assembly: GCF_044751205.1. NCBI lineage: Bacteria > Bacillati > Actinomycetota > Actinomycetes > Kitasatosporales > Streptomycetaceae > Streptomyces > Streptomyces sp. NPDC088732. The sequence continues at coordinate 87,511 of NZ_JBIVLI010000022.1, read as the reverse complement.
CCGCGGTCACGACCACGGCGGTGTTGCGCATCGTCTTGAACACGTCAGCGATGCTATCGGCCGGGCCGGACTCCGGGGCCCGTACGCCGCAGGACATGCAGCGAACCGGTCACGGAGACCTCCGTGAACGCCCCCGACTCCAGGGCCCGGCGGTAGATCCGCCACGGCGCCTGGCCGCCGTCCGCGGGGTCCTCGAACACGTCGTGGATCACCAGCAGGCCGTCCTCGGCGAGATGCGGCACCCAGCCCTCGTAGTCGTTCGTGGCGTGCTCGTCGGTGTGGCCGCCGTCCACGAAGACCAGGCCCAGCGGCTTCCCCCACACCGCGGCCACCTGCGGGGAGCGGCCCACGACCGCGATCACGTACTCCTCCAGGCCGGCGGCGTGCAGCGTCCGCCGGAACGCCGGCAGCGTGTCCATCCGGCCCACCTCGGGGTCCACCAGCGTCGGGTCGTGGTACTCCCAGCCCGGCTGCTGCTCCTCGCTGCCGCGGTGGTGGTCGACGGTGACGGCGACCGTCCCGGCCTCCCGCGCGGCGGCGGCCAGCAGGATCGTGGACCGGCCGCAGTACGTGCCGACCTCCAGCAGGGGCAGCCCGGGCAGGCGGGTGGCCGCGTCCGCGGCAGCGGAGTAGAGGGCGAGGCCCTCGTGGGGAGGCATGAAGCCTTTTGCCGCGGTGAACGCGGCCAGCGCGTCCGGGCGGGGTCGGGGGGTGGGCATGCCCCCCATCGTGCCCTACGGTTCCCCCGGGTTCTTTCCCCGCCCTCCCGCCCTCCCCCAATCTTCGGCCGGGGGTGCCCCCAGCCCGGCACGGTAAGTGCGGGCCCCGCGCTGCGTGCGTTGTGGGGGTCGGCGCCGCTCCGGAGTCCTCCCCCAACCTTCGGCCGGGGGACCCCCTCGGCGCTCGCGGTCTACGCCAACGCGCTGCGCACCGCGGTCTCCGCTCGTCTCCCCCAGCTACCGCTGGGAGGTGCCCCCACGGGCGGACCCCGGCGCACCCCCTCCCGGGTCGCTTGGGGCGGCTTACGGCCGGTGGGGGTTCAGATGGGCACTTGCGCCAACCCCGGACCGCCTCCTCGCCCCCCCCACCGGGGATCAGGCGCATGACGAGACGGAGGGGGCGGGGTCGGAGGGGTGGCGTTCTGGACACTGGAGCATATTTGGGTGCATGACCTGGGTGCTCAATGGCAAGCGCCTGAGGCACCTAAATGTGCTGTCCAGAATGGCAGCCCCGGAGGCCCCGCACCCGGCCCCCCGACAACGCGCGTCGGGGCGACCGGACTTCACAGGGCACACGGGCGGGCGGGTGGGGGAAAAACTCAGAGCCAACCATTGTGGCGGGCGGTCCGTACCGCCTCCGTGCGGTTCCGCGTCCCCGTCTTCCCAATCGCCGACGACAAATAATTCCGCACCGTCGACTCCGACAACCGCACCCGCGTCGCGATGTCCGCGACCGTCGCCCCGTCGACCGCCGCGTTGAGCACGTCCCGCTCGCGCGCGGTCAGCGGGCTGGGCCCCGTGCTGAGGGCGGCGACCGCGAGGGCGGGGTCGATGACCTGGTGACCGGCCAGGACGCGGCGGATGGCGGCGGCCAGTTCCTCGACGGGGCCGTCCTTGACCAGGAAGCCCGCGGCGCCGGCGTCCATCGCGCGGCGCAGGTAGCCGGGGCGGCCGAAGGTGGTGAGGATGAGGACCTTGCAGGAGGGCAGCCGCTCGCGCAGGTCCGCCGCCGCGTCGAGCCCGCTGCGGCCGGGCAGCTCGATGTCGAGCAGCGCGACGTCCGGCCGGGCCTCCAGCGCGGCGGCCACGATCTCGTCGCCCGCGGCGACCTGCGCGACGACCTGGATGTCGTCCTCCAGGTCGAGCAGCAGCGCGAGAGCGCCGCGCATCATGCCCTGGTCCTCCGCCAGCAGGACCTTGACGACACCGTCGGGGCTGCTCATGCGGCCAGTTCCTCCTCCACCGGAAGCTCGGCGACCACCCGGAACCCGGCGCGTGCGGCGGGGCCCGCCCGCAGGGAGCCGCCCGCCGCGGCCAGGCGCTCGGTGAGGCCCTTCAGGCCGGAACCGGAGGTGGTCGGCTCCGAGACTACGCCGTGCCCGTCGTCGGTGATCTCCAGGCGCACGTGCCCGCCGCCGCTGGCCAGTTCGATGCGGCAGGAGGCCGCGCCGCTGTGCCGTACGACGTTGGTGACCCCTTCCCGTACGACCCAGCCCAGGAGTGCCTCGGTCTGCGGCGGCAGGGGCGGGCCGGTCTCCACGACGACCGCCTCGACGCCGGCCGCGGTGAGCGCCGAGCGGGCCCGGTCCAGCTCGGTGGACAGGCTGCCCTCGCGGTAGCCGGTGACGGCCTCGCGGATCTCGGTGAGGGCCTGCCGGCCGACCGCCTCGATGTCGGCGACCTGGGCGAGCGCGGCGTCGATGTCGCGCGGGGCGAGCCGCCGTGCGGCCTCGGACTTCACGACGACGACCGAGAGGGTGTGGCCGAGCAGGTCGTGCAGGTCGCGGGAGAAGCGCAGCCGCTCCTCGGCGACGGCGTGCCGGGCCAGTTCCTGCCGGGTGGCGCGCAGTTGGGCGACGGCGTCGAAGAGCCGGAGCATCGCCGCCGTCACCAGGCCGGAGATCAGTGATCCGTAGCCCATGGAGACGCCGTTCCACAGGTCGCCGCTGCGCCAGCCGGAGACCAGGCCCGCGGACAGGGCGAGGCCGACCAGGGTGAGGCCCATGTACCGGCCGCGCACGACGATCCCGACGGCCAGCGAGAACAGCGGGAAGAACAGCAGCCAGCTGCCGCCGTAGCCGATGGCCAGCGCGTACGTGAGGGCGCCCAGCGGGAGCAGCAGCAGCCGCGGCACCCCGAGTGCCACCGCCCGCGGCTTGAAAGCGGTGAACGCCACGGCGACGTAGAGGGAGTTGAAGGCCAGCAGGCCGAGTCCGCCGAGCCAGGGGTTGGACGCCTGTCCCTGGAGGAGGTGGGACAGCGCGCCCACGCCCATGAGCAGCCAGGGCAGGAAGCTCAGGGGGGTGGGGGCCTTGAGGTCCTCGATCTCCTCCGCGATGTCGCGCGGGCCGCGCGGGCGGCGCCGTTCCCACGCGCGCCGGGCGCGGGACGTCCACGGCGCCCGTGCCGCCTCGCATTCCTCCGTCACCGTCATGGCCGTCCCGCCTCTCTCGTGCGTGTCCGTCGGGGGATGCATTACACGGTGCGCGCCGAGCGCCGGTACGCGTAGACCGCGTAGGCGCCGAACACCGCCGTCCAGCCCGCGAGCACCACGACGGTGCCCGGGTGGGGCGCCGTCCCGCCGGTGACGGCCCAGCCGAGCTCCCCGAAGCGGTGGGACGGGGTCCAGCGGGAGACGGCCCGCAGCCAGCCGGGGAAGAGCGAGGTGGGGAACCACAGGCCGCCGACGACGGACAGGCCCAGGTTGCAGGCGACGTTGACCACGCCGGTGGTCTGCGCGGTGAGCCGGTAGCCGTTGCCGAGCCCGAGCAGGGTGAACGGCGCGGTGCCGGCCCACAGCAGTGCGGCGATCGCCGCCCACTGCCATGCCCGCAGCTCGACGCCGTTGACGAGGCCGCCGGCCAGCAGCACGGCGATGATGGAGGGGAGCACGGTGACCGAGCCGCTGAGGCAGCGCCCGACGACCACCTGGGACGGCGACATCGGGGTGATGCGCAACTGGCGCAGCCAGCCGTGCCCCTTGTCCTCGGCGACGCCGGTGCCGGCGGCCAGGGCGGAGCCCAGTGCCCCGTACGCGGCCATGCCGATCATCGCGGCCAGGGCGGCGGCCTTGTCCTCCTCGGAGCCGGAGACGCCGAGGTTGGTGAAGAGCAGGTACATCATGACGGGCATGCCGATCCCGAAGATCACGAAGCCGGTGTCCCGCAGGGTGCGGCGGATCTCCAGGGTGACGTAGGCGAGCAGCATCAGACGTTCTCCTTCTTCAGGGCGGCCGGGGTGGCGGGGGAGTCGGCCGGCGTGCCGTCGGCGTCCTTCGCGGTGAGGGTGAGGAAGGCGTCCTCCAGACTGGCCGCGGTGACCTCCAAGCCGCGGATCATGCCGCGTTCGGCGAGTGCGACCACGGTGGCGTCGGAGTCGGAGCTGCGCAGGTGGGCGCGGTCGCCGCGGATCTCCACGGAGACCACGCCGGGCAGTTGGCGCAGGCCCTCGGTGGCGGCGCCGGCCAGGTCGAAGGCGACCAGGTTGCCGCCGACCGCGCGCTTGATGCGCTCGCCGGTGTCGTCGGCGACGATGCGGCCGCGGTCGATGACCACGATGCGGTCCGCGTTCTCGTCGGCCTCCTCCAGGTAGTGCGTGGAGAACAGGATGGTGTTGCCGTGCGCGGCGTAGGCCCGCATGGAGTCCCAGAAGGCGCGCCGGGCCTCGACGTCGAGGGCGGCGGTCGGTTCGTCCAGCACGACCAGTTCGGGGTTGCCGGCCAGGGCGACGGCGAAGCGCACGCGCTGGGCCTGGCCGCCGGAGAGCCGGTCGGCCCGGCGGTCGGCGAAGTCGGTGAGCCCGGCCAGTTCCAGGGACGTGGCGACGGGCAGCGGGGCGGGGTAGGTGCGGGCCACGAAGGTGAGCAGTTCCCGCACGGTGACCCGGGGGATCGGCCGGCCGTCCTGCAGCATCGCGCCGACCCGCCCGGCCCGCACCGCCTCCTGCGGGGTGCCGCCGAAGAGCCGGACCTCGCCGCTGTCCGGGCTGTCGAGCCCCAGCAGCAGGCTGATCGAGGTGGACTTGCCCGCCCCGTTGCGACCGAGCAGGGCCACGGACTCACCGCGCCGGATCTCCAGGTCCACCGAGTCCACGGCGCGCACCGCGCCGAAGGTCTTGACCGCCCGGGTGAAGCTCACAGTCGTCGTCATGCCCACGACGGTACGGGGGAGCCGGCGGGCCGGGGCAGAGGGGAAAGTACCCGGTTCCCCAGGACAAATGTCATGGGTGGCGGCGTCATTGACGGAACGTCAGCCCGGCCGCCCGGGCGGCGCCTCCGCGAGACCCTCGCGGAGGCCCCGGCGCCGACCGGTCAGCGCAGGTGGGAGGTGTCGTTGAACAGCCGCACCGACGCGTTGCCGTCGGCGAAGTACGCCACCGCGGAGAACGCCGCCGCCGACAGCTCCATGCGGAACAGCGACTCCGGCGGGGCGCCCAGCGCGAGCCGCAGGAGCGTCTTGACCGGCGTGACGTGCGTGACGACCAGGACGGTGCGGCCCGCATGACGCGCGATCATCTTGTCGCGGGCCAGGGCGACCCGGCGCGCGGTGGCGGCGAAGCTCTCGCCGCCGGGCGGCGCGACCTTGGGCGAGGCCAGCCAGGCGGTCAGCTCCTCCGGGAAGCGCTCCTTGACCTCGCCGAAGGTCAGCCCCTCCCAGGCGCCGAAGTCCGTCTCGCGCACACCCTCCTCGATGCGCACGTCGAGGCCGAGCCGCTGCGCGACGATCTCCGCGGTCTGCCGGGTGCGCTTCAGCGGGGAGGACACGACGGCCTGGACGGTGCCCCGCTCGGCCAGCAGGTCCGCCGCCCGGCGCGCCTGCCACAGCCCCTTCTCCGACAGCTCCGGATCGGTGCCGCCGCTGCCGGAGAACCGCTTCTCCGGGGTGAGCGGGGTCTCGCCGTGCCGCAGCAGCACGAAGGTGGTCGGGGTGCCCATGTCGGCGTCGCCCCAGCCCACCGCGGTGTCGGACTCCCCGAGCGGTTCGGGTTCCTCGTCCGCCGCTGCCGCGGAGGCGGCCGCGGCGGCGGGTGCCGCGGCCGTGGCCAGGGCGGCCGTGGACCGGCTGGGCTCCCACTGCCGGCCCCGCTTGCCCGCGTCCATCGCCTCGTTGGCCAGCCGGTCGGCGTGCTTGTTCTTCTCGCGCGGGATCCACTCGTAGGTCACCTGCGCCGGCGGCAGGATCCCGCGGGCCTCGGCGGCCAGCGGGCGCATGTCCGGGTGCTTGATCTTCCAGCGGCCCGACATCTGCTCCACGACGAGCTTGGAGTCCATCCGCACCCGCACCTGCGCCTCGGGGTCCAGCGCCCGCGCGGCCCGCAGCCCCGCGATCAGCCCCCGGTACTCGGCCACGTTGTTGGTGTGCGTACCGATGAACTCCGCGGCCTCGGCGAGCACTTCGCCGGTGGCGGAGTCGCACACCACCGCGCCGTACCCGGCGGGTCCCGGGTTGCCCCGGGACCCGCCGTCGGCCTCGACGGTGAACGTCCGGGCCATTACAGGCCCGACTCGGGCGTACGGACCAGGATGCGGCGGCAGTTCTCGCACCGCACGACCGCGTCGGCCGCCGCCGCGCGCACCTCGTTCAGCTCGGTGATGTTCAGCTCCAGCCGGCAGCCCTCGCAGCGCTTCTGGTAGAGCCGGGCCGCGCCGACGCCGCCGGACTGCGCCCGCAGTTTGTCGTAGAGCTTCAGCAGGTCGGCCGGGACCGAACCGGCCATGATCTCCCGCTCCTTGGTGACCGTCATGCCTTCGGCGTCGATGCCGCGCAGGGCCTCGTCGCGCCGGGTCTCGGCCTCAGTGGCCTTGCCCTGTACGGAGTCCAGGCGCCCGGTCAGCTCCTGCACCCGCTCCTGCAGGGACTCGCGGCGCTCCATGACCTCCAGGACGACGTCCTCCAGGTCGCTCTGCCGCTTGGCCAGCGAGGTGATCTCGTGCTGGAGGTTCTCCAGGTCCTTCGGCGAGGAGACGGCGCCGGAGTCCAGCCGCTCCTGGTCGCGGACGGCGCGCTTGCGCACCTGGTCCACGTCCTGCTCGGCCTTGGTCTGCTCCCGGGCGGTGTCGCTCTCCTCGGTCTGGGCGGCGACCAGCAGGTCGCGCAGCTGCGCCACGTCGGAGGACAGGCGCTCGATCTCGGCGTGTTCGGGAAGGGTCCGGCGCTTGTGGTCCAGTTGCGCGACGCGCGCGTCGAGTGCCTGGACCTCGAGGAGTCGGATCTGGTCTGCGGGCGCGGCGTTCAGCGGGGGGCTCCTGAGGTCGTGGGTGCGAAGGGGACGTTCGAAAGATGCGCGGTGGGCGCGGCGGCGCGGGCGTGGGCCGTCCACGGGTCGGTGACGATGTGCGACACATGGGTGCGCACGTCCCAGCCATGGCGTTCCGCGACGTCGTCGAGCCGGCGCGCGGCCTGCGCGCACCAGGGCCACTCGGTGGCCCAGTGCGCGGCGTCGACGAGCGCCGGGGGCCCCGCCTGCTGCGCCTCCGACACCGGGTGGTGGCGCAGGTCGGCGGTCAGGTAGACATCGGCCCCGGCCCTGCGCACGTCGTCGAGGAAGCTGTCGCCGCTGCCGCCGCACACCGCGACGGTGCGCACCTGCCGCTGGGGGTCGCCGGCGACGCGCAGCCCGGTCGCCGTGGCCGGCAGGCCCCGGGCCGCCCGGTCGGCGAACTCCGCCAGCGTCATCGGCTCCGGCAGTTCGCCGAGCCGGCCGGCGCCGCGGCGTCCGGCCGGGTCGGTCGGGTCCGGCACCAGGGGGCCGGTGACGCGCAGTCCGACGGCGGCCGCGAGGGCGTCGGAGACCCCGGGATCGGCGCGGTCGGCGTTGGTGTGGGCGACGTGCAGCGCGACGTCGTTCTTGATCAGGGAGTGCGCCACCCGGCCCTTGAAGCCGGTCGCGGCCACCGTGGTGGTGCCGCGCAGCCAGAGCGGGTGGTGCGTGACGAGCAGGTCGGCGCCCAGGCGGATCGCCTCGTCGGCGACCTCCTGCACCGGGTCGACCGCGAAGAGCACCTGCCGGACCTCGGCGTCCGGGTCCCCGCAGACCAGGCCGACGGCGTCCCACTGCTCGGCCCACTCCGGCGGCCAGAGGACTTCGAGGGCGGCGATGACGTCGGACAGTTTCGGCACGGGGTCGAGGTTACCGCGCCGGTACCGGGCGGCTGGAATTCCCGCCTGGTCATGAGCACACCGACCGCACGAAGTCCGACGGAACGGGACGAGAGCCACCCTTATGTGTGAAGCACACCGACTCGTGTCGGGCGGTTGCGCGTACGAAAACTAGCGTCGTGGCCAGGAGGTGACCCACCGATGACAGCCTGCGCAACCGAGACCGCCACCGACACCGGCTCCGGTGCCGTGCCGCGGGCCGGGTTCACGATCGCCGCGGACGGCTCGTACGCCGCGTGCCTGACCCGGACGCCGGACGGCGGGGACGGCTGGTACCCCGAGCGCTGGACGCTCGGCGGCCCCGAGCCGTACACCGTGCCGCTGCCCGGCAACCAGCCCGAGGAGGAGTGCTCCGAGGTGCTGCCGCTGCCCGACGGCCGCGTCCTGATCCGCCGCCGCGTCGCCGACCGGCACGACTTCGCGCTGCTCTACCCGACCGGCCCCGGCACCGGCGAACTGCTGCTCGGCTCGATCCCGGGCGGCCCGGGCGGTTCCGGCACCGAGGTGCGGCTGCTGCCGCCGCCCGCGTCCGGGCTCGCGTTCGCCCTCGCGTACGACCCGGCGGCCGCCCGCACCACGGTGTGGCTGGTCCACGACGGCCACGACGGCGCGCCGCGCCGGCTCGCGGAGATCCACGGCCGCTGCGGGGGCGGCGCGTGGCTCGACCGGGCGGGCGGCGTGCTCGCCCTGGACCGCCAGGCGGACGGGCCGGTCAAGACCGTCGCCGTGGACCTGCGGGGCGGCGGCGCGGTCAACCCGCTGCTGCAGATCACCGACGACAGCAACGACCGGCTGCTGCTCGCCGAACCCGACAGCGGGCTCCTCATAGTCCGCAGCGACGCCACCGGTGAGGACCGCATCGGCTGGGGCGTGCTCGGCAGCAGGCAGCCGATGCGGTTCGCCGAGTGCCTGCGGGTCCCCGACGCCGTCCTCACCCCGTTCGCCGCGCAGCCGGGCCAGGTGCTGATGCCCGAGTCGTGCGCGGTGGCGCTGCGCGCCGACGGCCCGCACGGCACGTCGCTGGCGGTGTGGCGGCCGGGGGAGCGCCGTGCCACCTGGCTCAGCGGCCCGGAGGGCTGGCTCGCGGGGACGGGCATGTGGTCGCCGCAGGGGCTGCTGCGGCTGCCGTACGCGTGCGTGCACTGCCCCTGCGGGATCGTCGAGTACGACGCCCCCGCGCCGGTCCCACCGGCGCTGGCCGTCGTCCCCGATGCCGTCCCGGAGCCCGCGCCGGAGGAGTCCCGGGGCAGTCCGGTGCTGCCGCTGCAGCAGGCGCCGCTGGCGGCCGGGGCATGACCGGTAGGATCCCGCCGGGGGCTGCGCCGTCTTTTCGGCGGGCGCTGGTACGGCGGCACGTCGGCGGCACGGTTCCTGCGACCCGTACGCCACCGACAGAGAGTCCTCGTATGTCCGACTCCCGAACCGAGAACCCCGCCGCGAACCACGAGAGCGCGGCGGATCTCCACGGTCGCCACCGCGGCCCCGCCTCCTCGGAGGAAGCACCCGCCGCACCGCACGGCCGGCACCGCCGACCGGAGGGTTCCGGCGACGACGACTGAGCCGGACGGAACGTTCAGGCTCCCCGCAGACCGGCCGCCGTCCGCGCCAGCGCGCGGACGCGGGGCCAGTCCCGGGACCGCAGCGCGTCCCGCGGGACCATCCAGCTCCCGCCGACGCAGGCGACGTTCGGCAGCGCCAGGTACGCCGGCGCGCGGGCCTGGTCGATGCCCCCGGTGGGGCAGAAGCGCACCTCCGGCAGCGGTGAGGCCAGCGCCCTGAGGTACGCAGCGCCGCCCGCCGCCTCGGCCGGGAAGAACTTCAGCTCCGTCACGCCGTGTTCGGCCAGCGCCACCACCTCGGACGCGGTCGACACCCCCGGCAGGTAGGGCACCCCCGTCGCCCGCGCGGCGCCGAGCAGCCGCTCGGTCCAGCCCGGACTGACCAGGAACCGCGCCCCGGCCTCCACCGCCGCGGCGGCCTGCGCCTCCCGCACCACGGTCCCGGCCCCGACGAAGGCCTCCGGCACCTCGCGGGCGACGGCCCGGATCGCGTCCAGCGCGCCCGGGGTGCGCAGCGTGATCTCCACGACCGGCAGCCCGCCGTCCACCAGGGCTCTGGCCAGCGGCACCGCGTCGGCGGCGTCCTCCAGCACGACGACGGGGATCACGGGCGCGCGATCGAGCAGCATGCCCCGGATGCTGCCGGGGCGGCACTGCTCGCGCAACGATCGTTGCGAGACGTGCAACGCCGGCGCCTCAGTGGACGTCGGTCACCAGCACGTCGATCCGCCCCGGACCCTGCACCTCCACCCGGAAGCCCAGCTCCCGCAGCACACCGGCCAGTTCGTCCGGACCGCCCGGCCGGGCGCCCGACTCCAGCAGGGCGCGCACCATGCGCCCCTTGGTCGCCTTGTTGAAGTGGCTGACGACCTTCCTCGTCTCGGCCTGCACGACCCGCACCGTCGCCGTCCGCCCGGCCAGCGCGCCCTTCGGCTTCCACGCCGCCGCGTACGCCGCCGACCGCAGGTCCAGCACCAGGCCGCCACCGGCGGCCTCCGCCGCCTCCGGCAGGACGTCCGCCATCGCGTCCCGCCAGAACGTGCCGAGCGCCCCCGTCGCCGGCAGCCTGACGCCCATCGAGCAGCGGTAGGCCGGGATCGCGTCCTTGACGCCGACCGCGCCCCACAGCCCGGAGAAGATCAGCAGCGAGCGCGCCGCCCGCCGTTTGGCCGCCGGGCTCAGGGTCGCCAGGCTCAGCGCGTCGTACAGCACCCCGGTGTAGATCTGCCCGGCCGGGCGGGCGGGAGCGCTGTGCAGCCCGGCGTTGCGGGCCACCTCGCCGTGCAGACCGGGGCTGAGCCCCAGCACGTCGGCGGCCTTCGCGACGGCGTCGGCGTCGCCGCCCGCGCACAGACCCACCAGCTCGTCCAGCACCGTGCGGCGCGCGGCGGCGAGGCCGGGCAGCGACAGACTGCCCAGGTCCACGGCCTTCCCGGTGGCGGGAGCGGCCTTGCCCTCGGACGGCGGCAGCAGGACGAGCACGGCGGTTCTCCTTCACGTTCGCTTGCGTTCGTGCAGCCTACGGCCGCCGGAATTACGCTCGCCCCATGCCTCGTCGCCCCCTGCGTGTGAAGGCCGCCGACGGCGAGCCGCTGCGCACCGCCTTCAGCGCCCTGCGCACCGAACTCCACGTGCCCGCCGCCTTCCCGCCCGCCGTGCTCGCCGAGGCCGAACAGGCGGCCCGCACACCGGGCGTCGACGGCCACGAGGACGCCACCGGCCTGCCGCTCTTCACCATCGACCCGCCCGGCTCGCGCGACCTGGACCAGGCGATGCACCTGGCCCGCCGCGACGGCGGCTACCGCGTGCACTACGCGATCGCCGACGTCGCCGCCTTCGTCGCCCCCGGCGGCGCGGTCGACACGGAGGCCCAGCGCCGGGTCACCACGCTCTACTTCCCCGACACCCGCGTCCCGCTGCACCCCACCGTGCTGAGCGAGGACGCCGCCAGCCTGCTGCCAGGCCGGGACCGGCTCGCCGTGCTGTGGCGCATCGACCTGGACGCGGACGGCGGCGTCACCGGCGTCGACGTCCGCCGCGCCCGGGTGCGCAGCCGCGCGCGGCTCGACTACGCGGGCGTCCAGCGCGACCTCGACGACGGCACCGCCGAGGAACCGCTGGCCCTGCTGCGGACCATCGGCCGGCTGCGCCAGGAACAGGAGCGGGCGCGCGGCGGCATCTCCCTCGACGTGCCCGAGCAGGAGGTCGTCGAGCAGGGCGACGGCTACGCGCTGGAGTACCGCGCGCCGCTGCCCGCCGAGTCCTGGAACGCCCAGATCTCGCTGCTGGCCGGCATGGCCGCCGCCGGTCTGATGATCGCCGCGGGCACCGGCATCCTGCGCACCCTCCCGCTCGCCCCGCACGGCGAGGTCGCCCGGCTGCGGAGGGTCGCCCGGGCCCTGCACATCGACTGGCCGCACATGACCTCGTACGCGGAGCTGATCCGCTCCCTGGACCCCGCCCGCACCGGGCACGCCGCCTTCCTGCACGAGGCCACCAGCCTCTTCCGCGGCGCCGACTACACCCCGTTCTGGCCGGGCCACCCGGCCTCGCCGCTGCTGCACGCCGCCGTCGCCGACGCCTACACCCACTGCACGGCGCCGCTGCGCAGGCTGGTCGACCGCTATGCCGGGGAGTTCTGCCTCGCCGCCTCCGCGGACCGCACCCCGCCGGAGTGGGTCACCGACGCCTACCGCGACCTGCCGCACCGGATGCGCACCGGCTCGCAGCTCGCCTCCCGTATCGAGAGCGCCTCCCTCTCCGTGGTGGAGGCCGCCCTCCTCCAGGACCGGGTGGGCGAGGTCTTCGACGCCTACGTGATCGACGTCCGCGAGAACGACCCCACCGCCGGCACGGTCCACCTCTGCGACCCCGCCGTCGTCGCCCGCGTCCGGGGCGGCAGTGCCCCCCTCGCGCTCGGCGAGCCGCTGCGCGTGCGGCTCACCGAGGCCGACGTGGAGCGCCGCACGCTGCTTTTCGCCCCCGCATGATCGCCGGGTAGCATGGCGGGACGGCAGACGAGCCGAGTGGACGGCCGCGTCAGGACCCCGGTCCTGCCGAGGAACGTCCGGGCTCCACAGGGCAAGGTGGTGGGTAACGCCCACCCGGGGTGACCCGCGGGACAGTGCCACAGAAAACAGACCGCCGGGAGCCGCAAGGCCCCCGGTAAGGGTGAAACGGTGGTGTAAGAGACCACCAGTGCCCAGGGTGACCTGGGCAGCTAGGTAAACCCCACCTGGAGCAAGGTCAAGAGGAGCGCCGTAACAGGTGCTCTGCGCGGACGTTCGAGGGCTGCCCGCCCGAGTCCGCGGGTAGACCGCACGAGGCCGGCGGCAACGCCGGTCCTAGATGGATGGCCGTCGCCCGGCCGGCCGCGAGGCCGACCGGGACACAGAACCCGGCGTACGGCTCGGCTCGTCTGCCGCTTCACGCACGCCGGGCCCGAGGGGCCCGGCGGCGCGGCTGTGCACGGTGGGAACAGATCCCCGCAGCGCGGGAGCAGATCAGCAGTTCTTGTAGTTCGCGCGCGTGCTGTTGTAGCTGCAGGTGTCGGCCTTCGCGCCGCCGGCCTTGCGCAGGGTCGCGGTGTCCTTGTCGTTGTTCCAGACGTACCAGCCGCGGTTCTGGTAGCGGTTGCCCGCGGTGTCGCGGCCCGAGCCCGTGTGGACCTTGACGGTCTTGCCGGCGCCGAGGGAGTACGCGCCGAAGGTGTACGTGTGGCGGGAGGCGTCGGTGAGCGTCCAGCCCTTCAGGCTGACGGCGCGGGACGTGGAGTTGGTGATCGTGACCCACTCGGCGTTGAGGCTCGCGGCGGAGCCGCGGTCGGCGCCGGGGCTGTTGTAGTAGATCTTGGCGAGGTGGACGGAGCCGGCCGCCTCCGCGGCGGGGGCGCCGAGGGCGAGCGCGGCGGCGGTCGCGGATATCGCCGTGAGCAGGCAGGTCAGCGTGGTACGGGTGCGCATGGTGCGGGTTCCCCCCAAGGGCGTTGCGAACAAGGAGCGTTAGCGTACACAGGACGTACGCGATCAGCGCACGAATCCTTCACAAACGACGGCGGGCACGTGCGCGGCGCCCTCCGCCCCCCGTCGGCCACGGGTGCGGCCTGCGCCGCGCGGCGGCGTCCTCGGCCCAGCCCGCCAGCACGATGGCCGCGCCGATCAGCGGCCAGGCCATCAGGAACTGGAACCAGGTGGCGTCCAGCGGCAGATGGGCCTCGAAGAACGGCACGTCCCACATGCGGTCGATCAGCGGGACGCTGAGCACGAGCGCGACCTCGTGCCACAGGTAGACCGTCACCGCACGGGCGTTGAGCAGCCCCACCGCGCCGTCCGCCACCGGGACGCGGGTCAGCCGGCGCGGACGGAAGCGCAGCAGGACGAGGACGAAACCGACCGACCACAGCGCCTGCGCGAGCGGGATCTCCCCGAGGTCGAAGCCCTCGTCCGTGGGGTGTGTCAGGGCGAACCAGCCGCCCGCCGCCAGGCACAGCGCCGCCAGGCCCAGCACGGTGCGGGCCCGCAGCGCGTCCAGCCGCCCGTCCCGGTGCGCGAAGCCGAGCAGCCAGCACGCCGCGAAGGTGACCAGGTCGACGGCGGGGGTGAGCGCGGGCTCGGTCAGCGGGAGCCGGTCGTACTGGGCCAGCACGACCAGCAGCCCGCACACCGCCAGGCACGCTCTGGGCGCGGCACGAAAGGCCTTGAGCAGCCACGGGGAGAGCAGGACCAGCCACAGGTAGGTGCGGATGTACCACAGCGGGTCCGTCACCTGCTCGGCCCACGCGATGCGCGGCGGGTCCGCCAGCGGCAGCACCCACAGCAGCATCCGCGGCCAGGAGTGGATCCGCCAGCCGTGCACCAGCATGGCGGCCACGACGACCGCCGCGAAGAGCCAGTACGGCACGAGCAGCCGCCGCGCCCTGCTGCGCAGCACCGAGCCCGCCGGGCGCTTGAGCGAGTGCGCCATGAGCGAGCCGGCGAGCGCGAACATCACGCCGATGGACGGGAAGGCGAAGGTCAGCCACGCCCAGTTGAAGGTGTGGAAGACCACCACCCGCACCAGGGCCAGCGCCCGGAGCAGGTCGAGGTAGCGGTCCCGGCCCCCGCCGCCTCCCGCGGCGGGGGCCTCCTTCGCGGCGGTTGCGGCGGGGGCCCCGGCCGGCGCCGCGTCCCGCTCCGGCGCGTCGACGACGACGGTCGCGCCGTGCTCCGCGGTGACCAGGGCGCGCCGCCGCCGCCCGCCCCCGGGGCCGGGCACCGGCGGCGGCCCCGCCGGGCGGGCGCCGCGGGGATCGTGGGCGTGCATCGGGTCCTCCGGGAAGGTGTGGTCGGGCGGGCGCGGTGTCACCGTTCACTCCCGGCGGCCACGGGCGGGGTGCCGACCTCGCCCGTGCGGCGCAGCTTGTGCCAGCCGAGCCGGCCTCCGTTGATCGCGGTGATGCAGGACTGGAGCAGCACCAGGTACATCAACTGCCGGTACAGGACCTGCTGGAGCGGCAGCGGCCACAGGTCCCGCAGCCGCTCCCCGTCGAGCCGGAACGCGTACGCGGCGCACGCCGCCTGCACACCCAGCACCGCGGCCCACGCGACCGCGGTGCGAAACGGGTCCATGAACACCAGCCCGTACACCGCGAAGACGTCGATCAGCGGCGCCAGCAGCGGGGCGAGCACCTGGAAGAGCACCACCAGCGGCAGCCCCACCCGGCCGAACCGGCCCGAGTGGCCGCGGTCCAGCACCGCGCCGCGGTGCTTCCACATCGCCTGCATCGTGCCGTAGCTCCAGCGGTAGCGCTGCTTCCACAACTGCCGGACCGTGGACGGCGCCTCGGTCCAGGCGCGGGCCCGCTCGGCGTAGACGACGTGCCAGCCGGCCCGGTGCAGGGCCATGGTGACGTCGGTGTCCTCGGCGAGGGTCTCGTCGCTCATGCCGCCCACGTCGCGCAGCGCGTCGCGCCGGAAGGCCCCGCAGGCCCCGGGGATGGTCGGCATGCAGCGCATCAGGTCGTACATCCGGCGGTCGAGGTTGAAGCCCATCACGTACTCGATGTGCTGCCAGCGGCCGATCATCCGGCTGCGGTTGCCGACCTTGGCGTTGCCCGCGACCGCGCCGACCCGCGGGTCCGCGAAGGGCTGGACGAGTTCGCGGACGGTGGCCGGCTCGAAGACCGTGTCGCCGTCCATCATCACGATCAGGTCGTGCCGGGCGTGCGCGACGCCGTTGTTGAGCGCGGCCGGCTTGCCGCTGTTGGGCTGCCGCACCACCGTGACGCCGGGCAGGCCGAGGGCCTCCACGATGTCGGCGGTGCCGTCGCCCGACCCGTCGTCGACGACCACGATCTCGATCGGATGCTCCCCGGCGGCCAGCGAGTTGACCGTATGGGCGATGCACTCCTTCTCGTTGTAGGCGGGCACGATGACGCTGACCGGCTCCGTGACGGCCGGTCCCCAGCGGAAACCGGGCGCCCGGCGGCGCCGGGCGTGCCGGCGGGCCAGCAGCAGCATCGCGGCGAAGCGGGCCAGGACGAGCACACCCACCCCGGCCAGCAGGACGGCGAGCGCCGGCACGGCCGCCTCGGACAGCTCCACGGCGGCCACGAACATCCGCCCCTGCCACAACTCCGCCCCGGCGACCGGGTGGTTGGTGGAGCTGGCCCCGACCGCCTCGCCGACCGTCTCGAAGCGGTAGCCCCGCTCCTTGAGCAGCGGGATCAGCCGGTCGAGCGCGGCCACCGTCTGCGAGCGGTCGCCGCCCGCGTCGTGCATCAGCACGATGGCGCCCTTCCCGGGCTTCTTGGGGAGAGAGCCGTCGACGATCGCCTGCACACCGGGCCGGCGCCAGTCCTCGGCGTCCTGGTCGATGAAGGCGGTCACGTAGCCCTTGCGGCCGACCTGCTGCACGACCGGCCAGGACAGGTCGTCCAGGGCGTCGGCGGTGGAGGAGTACGGCGGCCGGAACAGCGAACTGTGGATGCCGGCCGCCCCCGCCAGCGCGAGCTGGGTCTGCGACAGTTCGCGGTCGACCCGCCCCGGGGACTGGTACACCAGGTCCGGGTGGGCGAACGTGTGCACGCCGATCTCGTGCCCCTCCCGCACCATCCGGCGGATCAGGTCCGGGTGGCGGGCGGCGTTGCTGCCGGTGACGAAGAAGGTGGCCTTCACCTTCTGCCGCAGCAGCACGTCGAGCACCTCCGGCGTCCAGACCGGGTCCGGTCCGTCGTCGAAGGTGAGGGCGATCGTACGGTCCGGCGTGCGGTACGAGCGCGGGCGGTCGCCGGTGGAGTCCACCACGGGCCCGCCGTCCAGCACCGCCTCGGGGACCTTGTCCGTGGCCACCGGCGGGTGCACCCGGTGGTCGGCCTCGAAGTCGCCGCGGACGTAGCCGCCGAGCAGCAGCACGCACACGAGCACGACGAGTGCGAGGACGGGAATGACGAGCCGTGGCCGCAGGGGTATCACGGGCCGCTCTGCGGTTGCTGGTCGGTGCCCCCGGCGGGCGGTAACGCGGGCCCGGAGGAGGAGGGGGCGGAGGGCGTCGACGACGCCGAGGCCGACGGACCGCCCGACGAGCTCGCCGTCGCGCTGGGCGTCGGAGACGCCGGGGGCGGGCCGCTCCTGGTCACGCGCGGTGTGGGCGACGTGCTGGTCTTCGGGCCGGTGCTGCCGGAGGCATGGCCGCTGGGCGTGGTGCGCGGGCCGGCGGAGGCGGTCGGCCGCGGCCGGGCGCCGCCGGACGGGGACGGAGTCGTGTGCGTCCCCGCCCGGAACAGCCCTGCCGGTGCCGGGGGAGCGGCCTGGTCGGCCGGTACGTCGACTTCTCCCGTCCCCGAGGAGCCGGCGTCGTCCGGCGCTGTGCTCGGTACCCCTGGCAGCGGCAACAGCGTCTTCGGCGCGATCGGCGTCGCGCCGGAGAGGCTGAGTACGAGGGCGGCCGTGTAGAGGGAACAGGCGGCGCCGATGGCCCAGCCTGCCCTGCGGACCACGCGGGCCCGTCGCCCGCTGGAATCGACGAAGACGGGTCCGGGCAGCGATATGACCTCGGTCGCGGGATCGTCGACCCCGGTACCGGCTTCCGGATCGTCCACGGGTGGTGGTTCTGACCATACGTCACGGTGGTGCTTGGAGAGCATGCCGCAACGTAACGCGACGCAAGCGGTCCTATGGGACGTATTTCGCACTTGACCGATTCCATAGGCGAATTGGTCGTTCTCTGCCAGGCTCAGCCGCCTCCGGTGCGGGGCGCCTTCGTCGCCATCATGGTCGCGAACTGCGCGTTCGCCTCCGGCGGACGGGAGAACCGTCCGGGCCGCGCTGATCACCTCCCTGCGCGGTTCGGGTACGAGGCCGCCGTTCGCCTGCGGGAATCCGTCCGCCCCGTGTCCGGTCGTGTCGGTTGCGGCACCGCCGATGTCGATCCGCCGCGCGCGGTGCGGTGCGGGCGGCCGCCCGGGGAAACGGAAGTGATCAATCCGGTCACGGCAGCCCGCGATGCGGGCCCGCACGGCCGTCGTCCGACGGCTCGCCCGGCGGGGGCGGCCGGCGCGTGGGCCGGCGGTGGTCCTTGCGGCCGGTGACGCGCCCGCCCGTCGACAGCGCCTTCGGCGGGACGGCGCGGCCCGCGGAGGGGCAGGCCCGCGCGGTGCCGGCGGAGGCCGTCGCTTCCGGGCGGGTGACGTCCGTCGGGATGACGGCGGTGGCCCCGGCGGTCGTCGCGTGGGCCGGCGGTCCCCCTCCCGGCGGGTGACGTCCACGACCGTGCGCCCGTCGTTGTCACGCAGTTCGCCTGGCGGGATGGCGGGTGCGACGAGGCTCGCGTGGGGGGAGGCCCGCGAGGTCCCGGCCCGCGGTGCCGGCGGAGGCCGTCGTTTCCGGGCGGGTGACGTCCGTCGGTCTCCGCGGTCGTCGTCGCATCGGCCGGGCGGGGCCCCGGCCCGTGGGGGAGGAGGTCCACCTGGCACCGGCGCGCGGTGTCGGCGGTCAACCCGGCGGCCGTTGCCCGGGTCGGCGGTGGTCCTTGCGGCCGGTGACGTCCCCGCCCGCCCGTCGTCGTGCGGCAGCGGGTCCGGCGGGTTGGCCGGGGGCCCGGCCCGGGCGACCTCGGGGTGCGGGGACGGCGGACGCTGCGACCGCCTCCGGCCCGGTGACGTCCGCGCTCGCCTACGGCAGCACGTCCGGCGGGACGGCCGGCCCGTACGGGCACCGGTCACGGCGGCCGCGGCCCCGCGGGCGTCCGTAGCCGCGTGGGGCGGGCGGTGCGACGATGGGCGCATGGCGCCCTACGCAGAGCCCCTGCCGCACGAGGAGATCGAGCACCGTCTGACCGAGCTGCCCGGCTGGTCGCTGGCCGACGACGGCGTGAGCCTCCAGCGCACCTACCGGCTCCCGCATCTGCCGGGCGCGGTCTTCGTGGTGCACATCGCGCAGATCCAGGACGAGGTCAACCACCACAGCGATCTGACGCTCGGCTACAACACGGTCGGCGTCACGGTCACCACGCACGCGGCCGGCGGCCGGCTCACGGCCAAGGACTTCGACCTCGCCCGCCGTATCGAGGACATCGCCCCGGCGCACGGCGCCGCGTAGCGCGTTCGCCCCGCGGGACCCTCCCGGCCGGCGCCTCGCCGCCGGTCCGGGTGCCGTGCGCGCCCCGCGGAGGCCCGGTACCCCGCGCGCAGATCCACCACAGCGATCCGACGCTCGGCTGCGCCTTGCCCGCCGTGTCGAGGACATCGCCCCGGCCCGCGGCGTCCCGCACGGGGATCCGCCGCCGGCCGGGGCGTCGAGGGGGTCGCTCGCCCGGGTCAGGCCTCGCCGGGGTAGTGGACGCCGATGCGGTCGCGGACCGTGTCGAGCGTCCGCATCACGGCGAGGCTGCCCTCCACCGGAACGAGCGGCGACTCGGTCTCGCCCGCCCGCAGGCAGCGCATGACCTCCATGGCCTCGTGCTGGAGGCCGTGCAGCCCGCGCGGGCCGCCCGCGGGGGTGGGCAGCGGGCCGAAGACCTCCGGCTCGCTGCCCTCGCGGTGCAGCACGAAGTGCTCGGGGTAGAAGAAGCCGCGCGGGAACTCGATCCGGCCCGTCGTCCCGGTCACCACCGCCGTGCGGGCCGTGTCGGCCGCCAGCGAGCAGCTCAGCACCGCCATCGCGCCGCTGTCGTAGCCGAGCACCATGCCGGTGGCGTCGTCGACGCCCTCGGGGGTGAGGTGCCCCCAGGCCTGGACCTCGTCCGGTTCGCCGAGCAGCAGATGGGCGAAGGACACCGGGTAGACGCCGAGGTCGAGCACCGCGCCGCCCGCCTGGGCCGGGTCGCGCAGCCGGTGGCTGGGCTCGAACGGCCCGGCCAGGCCGAAGTCCGCGTGCACCGCCCGGATCTCGCCGATCGCCCCGTCGGCCACCAGGCCGGTGAGCCGGCGGATCACCGGGCTGCAGTACATCCACATCGCCTCCATCAGGAAGCGGCCGTGCCCGCGCGCGAGTTCGGCCAGCTCGCGCGCCTCCACCGCGTTGACGGTGAGCGGCTTCTCGCACAGCACGGCCCGCCCGGCCCGCAGGCACAGTCCCGCGGCGACGCGGTGCGCCGAGTGCGGGGTGGCGATGTACACCACGTCCAGGTCCTCGTCGTCGGCGAGCGCGGTCCAGCTGCCGTAGGCGCGGGGTACCTCGAAACGGTCGGCGAAGGCGCGCGCCGCCTCCGTACTGCGCGAGCCGACGGCGACGAGCTCCGCGTCGTCCTTGAGCTCCCGCAGGTCGCTCGCGAACGCCGACGCGATGCCGCCGGTCGCGAGGATGCCCCACCGGATCCTGCGCCCGGACCCGGCGGAAGAGGGTCCGCCGGCACCGCCGACGGAACCACCGACTGAATCACTCACGGATCTGCCCCCACCTGGTCTCATCCACCTTGCGATGGCTGAGAGCATAGAGAACGATTCATCGACCACGGAGACGCAGATGCCGGAAGCCGGCCCGATCCCGCCCGACCAGATATCCACACCGCGGCCGCCGACCCCGGTACGACGCGCCGCAGACCGCCCAGGAGGCCCTACCGGACTGCTGGTGACGTTCGTCCTCGGCGCCCTCTCCGCGCTCCCCGCGCTGTCGATGGACATGTATCTGCCGGCGCTGCCGCAGGTCACGGAGTCGCTGCGGAGCCCGGCCGTCACGGTGCAGCTCACCTTGACCGCGTGCCTGGCCGGACTGGCCCTCGGCCAGATGGTCGTCGGCCCGATGAGCGACCGCTGGGGCCGCCGCCGCCCGCTGCTGGCGGGCATGGTCCTGTACGTGCTGGCGACCGCCGTGTGCGCGTTCGCCCCGAGCGCCGGGCTGCTGATCGCCTTCCGGCTGCTCCAGGGCCTGACCGGCGCCGCGGGCATCGTCATCGCCCGGGCCGTCGTCCGCGACCTGTACGACGGGGTCGCCATGGCCCGCTTCTTCTCCACGCTGATGCTGATCTCCGGGGTGGCGCCGATCGTCGCCCCCGTCATCGGCGGCCAGGTGCTGCGGCTCACCGACTGGCGGGGGGTCTTCGTCGTGCTCACGGTGGTCGGCGCGCTGCTGATCCTGGTGGTGTGGCGCTCCCTGCCGGAGACTCTGGACCCGGCCGACCGGCACCGCGGCGGCCTGGGGGAGACCCTGCACACGATGCGCGGGCTGCTCGCCGACCGGGCGTTCACCGGCTACATGCTCACCGCCGGGTTCACCTTCGCCGCCCTCTTCGCCTATGTCTCCGCCTCCTCGTTCGTGGTGCAGGAGATCTACGGAGCCTCCCCGCAGACGTACAGCCTGCTCTTCGGTCTCAACTCCATCGGCCTGGTCGCGCTGGGCCAGGTCAACGGCAAGCTGCTGGTGGGGCGGGTCAGCATGGACAAGGTGGTCGCCGTGGGCCTGGCGGTGATCACGCTGGCCGCGCTCGCCCTGCTGGCGATGACCTCCGGCGTGTTCGGCCGGGTCGGGCTGCTGCCGGTGGCCGCGGGCCTGTTCGTCCTGATGTCGGCGATGAGCCTGGTGCTGCCCAACACCAACGCCCTGGCGCTGATGCGCACCCGGCACGCGGCCGGTTCCGCCTCCGCGCTGCTGGGCACGACCTCCTTCCTCGTGGGCGCCGTGGCCTCGCCGCTCGTGGGTGTCGCGGGCGAGGACTCGGCCGTGCCGATGGCGCTGGTGCAGCTGGGCAGCGTGCTGGCCGCGGCGGTCTGCTTCGTCGGGCTGTGCCGCCCCTGGCGGCGTACTGTGGATGCACGGTGATCCCTGCGATCATTGCCGTGCCGAGTCAGGAGGCAGTGATGACCGAGCCGATCGACGAGAGCAAGTGGGCCTGGAAGACCGCGGACAGTTGCCTGCACACCGGGTCCGAACACATGATCGATCCGGAGGACCTGGTCATGGCCTCCGGACGTGAACCGACTCCGGCCCGGCTCGAACAGGCCCGCAAGTTGCTGGAGGAGCATGGCCCCGCGGTTGTCGAGAGGTACCTGCCCTGACGCGGAGCTGCGCGCGGACGAGTTGAACCGGCTCGTCGGGGACATCACCCCCTTTCTGGAACCCTCGCCCGCCTCCGCTTATCCCTGGTGCGCGGGGGCCGTCGTACTCGCCGGGCGCGGCGGCACCGTCGCCCTCCACGAGGCCGCGGGCTGGGCGGTGCGCTACCGCGGGTACGACGAGGGATCGGGTGGCGGCGTCGAGCTGCCCCGGGAGCAGTGGGTGCCGATGCGGCCCGACACCGTCTTCGACCTGGCGTCGCTGACGAAGCTGTTCACCGCGGTGGTCGCCGTGCGCCGGCTGGAGCCGGACCGCGAGGTGGCGTACTACGTGCCCGAGTTCGCCGCCGCGGGCAAGCAGCGCATCACCGTGCGGCAGCTGCTCGACCACACCTCCGGGCTCCGTCCCGAACTGCCCTTCTACGACCGGGCCGACGCGGAGGCCCGGGCCCGCCTGCTGTGGGAGGAGGAGCCGGTCGCCGCGCCGGGCGCCGGGCGCGTCTACTCGGACCTCAACCTCATCGCCCTCCAGCACGCCCTGGAACGCGAGACCGGCGAGTCCGTCGACGCGCTGGTGCGCGAGGAGATCACCGGCCCCCTCGGCATGTACGACACCCGCTACAACCCGCCCGCCTCCTGGCTGCCCCGGATCGCCGCCACCGAGGACCAGCGCCGCCCCTGGGGCCGGCTGGACCGCGGCATGCTGCGCGGCTCCGTGCACGACGAGAACGCGTACGCCATGGGCGGCGTCGCCGGCCATGCGGGCCTGTTCTCCACCGCCTGGGACCTCGCCCTGCTGTGCCGCTCCCTCCTCGACGCCGGGGGGCCGTACCCGGGCTTCGAGACGGACGCGGCCTGGTTCATGGGGGCCCTCGCCGGGCGCGGCGCGGCCGGGCACACCGGTTTCACCGGGACCAGCCTGGTGATCGACCCGGCGACCGACTCGTTCCTCGTCCTGCTCGCCAACTCGGTGCACCCGTGCCGCCTTTGGCGCGACGGAAGCGCTCCCCGCGCGGCCGTGGGGACCCGGTTCGCCCGGGCGCTCGGGGTCGCGTGAGCGCGGCCGTGCCCGGCGCCGCCGACCTCGCGAAAGTGGAATATCGTCATTAAGGGGACGGTTCGATTGTTCGGGGGGTGAGGTCCGCGGCCGGAAGGGGACAGCATGCGGAACCCCGCCGGAGTCGCCACCGACGCCGACGGCACCGGGGCCGCTGCCCCGCGCCCGGGACCGGAGCTGCTCGACCCCCCACTGCTCCAGGTGGCCCGGGAGACCGGCGCGTCCATCGGCCTGGTCTACCTGCTGGCCCCCGACGGCGAGACGCTGAGCCTGGCGACGCTGGTCGGCGGTCCGCAGTCGTTCGCCGGGCTGTGGGCGCGCATCGGACTGGCCCACCGCACCCCCGTCTCCGACGCGGTGCGCGACGAGCGGCTGGTCTGGCTCGGCGGCCCCCAGGAGACCGCACGGCTGTACCCCCGGATCGCCCTGGTGCTCCCGTACGAGTTCGCGCTCGCCGCCGCCCCGATCACCTCCGGCGGCAGGACCTGGGGCGGCCTCGTGCTCTTCCTGCCCGGCTCCCACGCGCCGCAGATGTCGCTGCGGGAGCGCAGCACCGTTCGGGCCGCCTGCCACCACCTCGGCGTACTGCTGCGGGAGGCCGCCGACGAGGGAGCCCCGCCGCCCTGGGGGCACGAGCCCAGGATGCTGTCGCCCCACCGGACCCGCGTCCACGGGCCCGGTGAGGCGCTGGCGGCGGCCGGCCTCGCGGAGCGGCTCCCGGAGGCGTCCTTCGCGCTCGACCTGGAGGGCCGGTTCACCTTCGTCACCCGGGCCGCCGCCGACCTGCTGGGCGCGGAGATCCCCGCGCTGCTCGGGCACCGGCCCTGGAACGTCCTGCCCTGGCTCGGCGACCCGCTCTTCGAGGACAGCTGCCGCGGCGCGCTCATCAGCCTGCGGCCGGCCGCCCTCACCACCCTGCGGCCGCCCGACGCCTGGCTCTCCTTCGAGCTGTACCCGGACCCCTCCGGCATCAGCGCCCGCGTGGCGGCGGCCCCCGCCCCCGTGGACGCCGAGACCCCCGCCGCGCGCCTGCCCGAGACCGGCGCGCAGGACCGGGCGGTGGCGCTCTACCACCTGCTGCACCTGGCCGCGACGCTCACCGAGGCCGTCGGCGAGCAGGACGTCATCGACCAGGTCATGGAGCAGATGCTGGCCGTCTTCGGGGTGCAGGGCGTCTCCCTGCTGACCGCGGAGGGCGACCGGCTGCGGATCATCGGCTACCGCGGGTACACCGAGGAGCTGATGGCCGAACTCGACATGGCCCCGCTGAGCATGGGCAACCCCGCCGTACGGGTCATGCGGACCGGCGTCCCCGGCTTCTTCGCCACCGTCGCCGAACTGCGCCGGTTCTACCCCGCCGCCGAGGTCCGCGACACCAAGGCGGCCTGGGCCTTCCTGCCGCTGATCGCCTCCGGCCGCCCCGTCGGCACGATGGTGCTCGCCTACGACCGGCCGCACCCCTTCCCGCCGGGGGAGCGCAGCGTCCTCACCTCCATCGCCGGCCTGATCGCGCAGGCACTCGACCGCGCCCGGCTCTACGACGCCGAGCACGACCTCGCCATCACCCTCCAAGCCCGCCTGCTGCCCCGGGCCCTCCCCGAGATCGCCGGCCTGGACGTGGCCGCCCGCTACCTCCCGGCCACCCAGGGCATCGACATCGGCGGCGACTTCTACGACGTCATCAGCCTCGGCGCGCAGATGACCGCCCTGACCATCGGCGACGTCCAGGGCCACAACGTCAACGCCGCCGCGCTCATGGGAGAGGTCCGCACCGCCGTCCGCGCCACCGCGGGCGCGTCCCCCAGCGAGGTCCTGGCCCGCTCCAACCGCCTCCTGGTCGACCTCGACCCCGGCCTGCTCACCAGCTGCTTCTACGCCCACCTCGACCTGGCCAGGAACCGCGCCCACCTCGCCACCGCCGGCCACCCCCCGGTGCTGCTGCGGCACCCCGGCGGCGGCACGGAACTGCTGCGGGTGCCGCCGGGGCCGCTGCTCGGCGTCGACCGCGCCGCGCGCTACCCGACGATCGAGATCCCGCTGCCGCCGGGCACCCTGCTCGTCCTCTATACCGACGGCCTGGTCGAGGCCCGCGGCGTCGACCTCGACGAGGCCACCGCCGCCCTCGCCGACCACGTCGACCGCGCGGGCGACCTCTCGCTGGACGAACTCGCCGACACCCTGGTCGAACAGGCCCGCCGTGCGGCCCCCCGCAGCGACGACATCGCCCTGCTGCTCACCCGCGTGACATGACATCCGGTCCCTGATCCGACCGGACCCTGCCATGATGTGAAACACACGAATGAGGCATGGCGCGGGGGGATACGTGACGCTGACGATGGCCGGCGCGCTGCGCGAGCTGCGCACCGCGCAGAAGTCCGCCAAGGGCGTGTCGCTGTACTCGCGGTACGTGAACCGGCCGGCCGGGCGGGTGCTCGCCGCGGGCGCCTACCGGGTACGGCTGACGCCGAATCAGGTCACGTTGGTGAGCGCCGCCTTCAGCCTGGGCGCGATTGCCGCGCTCGCCCTGGCCGGGCCGTCCTGGCCGCTGGCCGTCGCCGTCTGGCTGGGCCTGGTCGTCGGCTTCGCCTTCGACTCCGCGGACGGCCAACTGGCGCGCCTGCTGGGCCGCGGCAGCCCGGCGGGGGAGTGGCTGGACCACGTCGTGGACGCCGCGAAGATCACCGCGGTCCACTCCGCGGTGCTCATCTCCTTCCACCGCTTCTTCGACCTGCCCTCCGACGGCTGGCTGCTGGTGCCGCTGGGCTTCCAGCTCGCCGCCGTCCTGCTCTTCTGCGGGGGCCTGCTGGCGGACAAGCTGAAGCCCAAGGCCGCGCCCGCCGCCGGTGCGCCGGCCGCCCCCGCGCCGTCCCGG
This sequence comes from Streptomyces sp. NPDC088732, assembly GCF_044751205.1. NCBI lineage: Bacteria > Bacillati > Actinomycetota > Actinomycetes > Kitasatosporales > Streptomycetaceae > Streptomyces > Streptomyces sp. NPDC088732. The sequence continues at coordinate 61,681 of NZ_JBIVLI010000022.1, read as the reverse complement.
CTGCGCGCGGTCGCCCTGCTGCCCGTCGACTACGGCGTCTTCTGCCTGCTCTTCCTCACCCTGGGCGCGCCGCGGGTCTTCCTGGCCGCCTACACCGCCCTGTTCGCGGTGTACGCGCTCTACCTGGCCGCCTTCCTGGTCAAGTGGTTCCGCGAACTGCGCTGAGCCGCGCCCGGCGGGAAATGGCGGGCGGCCCCGGCCCGCGCTCCGCTACCATCGCGGCATGATCGCGACCGCATCCCCTCGCCGCATGATGCCCCGCTGCCGGGGCTGCTGAGTCGGACGCGTCGCGTTTTCCGAGGCCCTGGACCGGGGCCTCGGCTGTTGTGCGCGTCGGAGCCCCGCCCCCCTTCGCAGGAGGTTCCGATGACCACGCACCCCCCGGGTCCCGCACCCGCCCCGTTCTACGTGACCACCACGATCCCGTACGTCAACGCCCGCCCCCACCTCGGCTTCGCGCTGGAACTGGTGCAGGCCGACGTGCTGGCCCGGCACCACCGCCGCGCCGGCGAGCCCGTGCGGTTCCTGAGCGGCACCGACGACAACTCCCTGAAGAACGTGCTCGCCGCCGAGGCCGCGGGCGTCCCCGTGCAGGAGTTCGTCGACCGCAACGCCGCGGCCTTCGCCGCGCTCGACGGGCCGCTCGCGCTGTCGCTCGACGACTTCATCCGCACCAGTCGCGACCCCCGGCACCGCGCGGGCGTGGAGCGGCTGTGGCACCGGTGCGCGGCGGCCGGCGACCTGTACCGCACGCACTACGAGGGCCTGTACTGCGTGGGCTGCGAGCAGTTCTGGACCCCCGGCGAACTGGTCGACGGGCGCTGCGCCGAGCACGGCACCGAGCCGCAGCGCGTCGCGGAGGAGAACTGGTTCTTCCGGCTGTCGCGCTGGACCGGCGTGCTGCGCGAACTGATCGAGGACGGCCGGCTGCGCATCGAGCCCGCCGCCCGCCGCAACGAGGTGCTGGCCCTCCTCGCCCGCGGGCTCCGCGACTTCTCCGTCTCCCGTTCGCAGCACCGCGCCCGCGGCTGGGGCATCCCCGTGCCCGGCGACCCCGGCCAGGTGGTCTACGTGTGGTGGGACGCGCTCGGCAACTACGTCACCAGCCTGGGCTACGGCGGCCAGGGGTCGCCGGAGTACGAGCGGTGGTGGGCGGGCGAAGGACGCCGCGTCCACCTGGTGGGCAAGGGCGTACTGCGCTTCCACGCCGTCTACTGGCCGGCCATGCTGCTGTCGGCCGGACTGCCGCTGCCCACGGACATCCTCGTCCACGACTACCTCACCGTCGACGGCCGGAAGATCAGCAAGTCCGCGGGCACCACCGTCGACCCCGTCGAACTGACCACCGCCTGCGGCACCGACGCCGTGCGCTGGTGGCTGCTGCGCGAGGTCCCCAGGACCGGCGACGCGGACTTCACCCGTGAACGGCTCGTCGCCCGCGCCGACGCGGACCTCGCGGGCGGCTTCGGCAACCTGGTCAACCGGGTCGTCACCATGGTCCACCGCTTCCGCGGCGGCACGGCGCCCGCGGGTGGGGTACCGGAGCCAGGTACGGAACGCCTGCGCGCGGCCTGCCGCGACGCCGCGGCGGACGTCGCCCGGGCGCTGGACGAGGTCGACTTCCGCGGCGCGGCCGCCGCCGTGTGGCGGATCGTCGACGAGGCCAACCGCTGCATCGACGAGACCCGGCCCTGGGAACTCGCCCGCGCCGAACGCCGTGACCGCAACGCCCCCGCGGGGGCGCGCCTGGACGCCGTCCTGGCCGCGCTCCTCGACGCCTGCCGCACCCTCGGCGAGGAACTCGCCCCCTTCCTCCCGAACGCCGCGGCCCGCATCGCCGCCCAGTGCGCCGCCGCCCCCGACGGCACCCTCCCGCCACCCACCCCGCTCTTCCCCCGCCTCGCGCCGGCGACGCCCCCGTCGCCCTGACCCCGCGGGCCTTCGGCCCGGTGACCGCTTCCGGCCGTTGTCGTACCCCGATGTGAACGCGGCGGCGGCGCGGAGCGGTTGGGCCGGGCGGCGTGCTCCGGGCGACGTCGCTGTCCCCGCCGGGAGCGCGGCGCGTCGGCCCGTGCACCGCTTCCGGCCGTTGCCGTGCCCGACGTGAACTCGGCCTCGGACGACGGGCCCTGCGGCGCGCTGGTGCGAGGCTGTTGTCGCTCCGGGGGGCGACCTGAGCGGCAAGGGTGCGGGGAACGTCGACGTCCGGCCCGTTTCGCTGACATGCCGTGACGGGGGCGGAAGAACGGCGAAGGCCTCGTGTCGCCCGCCCGGTTGCCGTATCGCCGGGGCGCGGCTCATCGGGCCGAGCCCGTTCCGGGGACGTGCCGCAGATTGGCCGGCGGCCCGGGCGTGGCTGGGGATCGTGATCGCGGTGCGGGCACGGGCGTTCCTCGGACGAGCGCGGCTCGCCCCCGGCGCCGGGTCACGTGCCTGCCTGCGTCGGTTCGAGGCGAGGTTCCTGGTCGGTGGCAGGCGTGGCGGGGTCGCGCGTGGCATCGCCGGTCCTCGCGTCGGGTGGCGGTCTCGGGACCGGTTGTGCGGCCGCCGGGGTGGGCGTTGGGGCGGGGGCCTGGCCGACGGTCAGGCGCTGTGCGGCGCCGAGTGCGACTTCGCGTCGGGTGCCGGGAACGCGCGGGGGTTCTGGCCGGTGCCGGTGATGGCGGAGTCGCTGTGTACGAGGGTGACGCAGGCCCACAGGGGCGCCGGACCCCTGTGCGGCGACCGGGCAACGCGATACGCGACGTGGCCGCTCCTAGCGTCGGGGCGAGCTCGCCCTGGGCGCCGGTTAGGCGCTTGCCGGGGTCGGTTCGGGGCCGGGGGGCTGGCTGGTGGCAGGTGTGGTGGGGTCGCGGTGACCTGCGAGGGCGGGCAGGCCCTGCGCGGCGGTCAAAGCGCGGCCGGGCAGCGGCATATGGGCGGCCTCGCCCTGGGCGCCGGTTAGGCGCTTGCCGGGGTCGGTTCGGGGCCGGGGGCCTGGCCGGTGGCAGGTGTGGTGGGGTCGCGGTGACCTGCGAGGGCGGGCAGGCCCTGTGCGGCGGCCAAAGCGCGGCCGGGCAACGGCATACCGGCCGCCTCGCCCCGGGCGCCGGTTACGCGCTCGCCGGGGTCGGTTCCGGGCGGGGGTCCTGGCCCGCCGTGGCGGGGTCGCGGCGGAGGAGGGTGACGCGGGTCCACAGGACGGCGGCCTTGAGGGCGGAGCCGATGGCGAGGCCCCAGGCGGCGCCGGGGACGGCGGCCAGGGCGTAGCCGGAGATCATGAACGCGATGGAGGCGAGGGAGAAGACGACCTGGATGGGGAGGGTCGCCCGCGGCTGGAGGACGCGCAGCGTGAGCAGGGCGCTGGTGCCCGCCGCGATGGCCGCGTACTGGGTGCCGGTGGCGGCCAGCAGGCCTTCCGCGGCCTGCCATGTGGCGCCGAGGAGCTGGCGGCCGAAGCGGTCGGGCAGGGCTGTCAGCACGCCCGTCCACGCGGCGGCGACGGCGGCCAGGATCCCGGCGAGCACGGCGGTGGCCCGGACCTGGCCGCGCATGCCGGGGACGCGGCCGAGCAGGGGCGGCCCGAAGGCGGTGGCGGAGTTGAAGAGCACGTTCATCGGGCCGAACAGGGTCGTCGTACCGCGCAGTGCACCGACCGCCAACGGGCTGGCGAACAGGCCGAGTCCGACGACCGCGAGCTGGCTGGAGGCGTTGCCGACCCCGTACTCCACCACGAAGCGGCGCCCGAGGTGCCCCTTGCGCAGGAAGCGCCGCAGGTCCGTCGGGGCGCCGCGCAGCCGGGGGGCGAGCAGTGCGATGCCGGCGAGCAGTGCGGGCACGGCCGACAGCCCCCATACGGCCACCAGGCGCGCGGGCCCGGTGCCGTGGGGCTGGAGGGCGAGCGCGGGCAGGGCGACGGCGAGCCGCAGCACGTCGCCGACGAGGGCGAGATGCGGCAGGCGCAGGGTGGAGAAGCAGTAGCGCAGCCCGTCCTGGGTGAGGACCAGGGGCAGCACCAGCCCGAGGACCGCGAGCGACTGTGCCGTCGCGCCCGGGACGAGGGCGAGCACCGCCGCCATCGTGGCGCCGGCGACCGTCGAGGCGACGGCGACGAAGCCGGCCGCGGAGCGGCAGGCGGCGCGGACCGCGGAGTCCTCGCCGCGTTCCAGGACCAGCGCCTGGCCGACGTAGGAGACGTTGATGCCGAGCAGTACGGAGAAGACGGCGTAGACCATCGAGAAGACGGAGAAGCCGGCCGCGCTGGACAGCCGGGCGGCGACCACGAGGACGAGGATGTTCGTGAGCGCGGCGACGCCCTGGTCGAGGACGGAGCAGACGATGGCGGCCTTGGCGCCGGGCGCCGGCCGTGCCGTCACCGGATCACCGTGCGCAGCGGAATGGTGTCGGTGGTCTTGTCCTCGGCCGGCAGGGCGGGAGCCGTGGAGCCCTCCGTGACCGCGGTCGTGGCCGTGGCCGTGGCCGGCGCGGGGGTCTCCGTGCCCGTGCCGGCTGCCGCGGTGCGTGCCGCGGCGGCCTTGCGGGCGCGCCGGGCGTGCCGCCGCTTGGCCCACCGGCCGCCGCCGGGCGAGCTGTGCAGTACGGAGCCCAGCACGGTGCTGCCCGCGCCGCTGATGAGCTGCCGCACCCGGTCCAGGTCGGCGCGGTGCACGGCGTGCGGGTCGGCGACGACGAGGACGCCGTCGATGCGGTCGGCCAGCGCCAGCGCGTCCGCGTAGGTCAGGACCGCGGGGGCCAGGACGACGACGGCCGACCCCGGCTCGTCGGCCTCCGCGAACAGCCGGCCGGCCGCGGCGGAGGTGAGCGCGCGGGCCACATTGCGCACGCGGCGTCCCGGCACGAGGTCGAAGGAGCCCGACTCGCCCGCGTCGACGGGCACTTGGATGCCGGCCGGCCAGCCGCCCTCGCTGAGCTGGGGGGTGCGGGCCCAGCCGGGCCGGGAGCCGTCGGCCGCGCGCAGCCGTGCCGACAGCCCGGGGGTGCGCAGATCGGCCTCGACCAGCAGGACGTCCATGCCCATCTCGGCGAAGGACGCGGCCAGGTTGACCGCGACCGCGGCGGCGGTCTCGCCGGTGCCGCGCGGGGCGACGACCAGCAGCCGCCGCCGGTCGGCGAAGCGCTGGTCGTAGGCGAGCCGGAAGGCGACGGAACGGTACTCCTCGGCGATCCGGGGGTCGGCGTGGTCGACGGCGAGCAGCGGCCCGTTCCTGGTGCGCGGCAGTGTGCCCAGCACGGGTGCGCGCAGCGCCCGCACCACGTCGCCCTCGGAGCGCGCGTTCGGGTCGAAGACCAGCCGCACCCAGGCGGCGAGCAGCCCGACGGCGACGCCGACGAGCGCGCCGAGACCGAGCATCATCGGCAGCCCGGGGCCGGAGGGCGCGGACGGCGGGCTCGCGACGCGGTTCCAGCTGCCGGGGGTGGTGTCCAGCGACTGCAACTCGGTGATGCGGCTGCTGAGTTCGGAGATGCGGCCGACGAGCGTGGCCTGCACGGTGGTGGCCGCGTCGAGGGTGGGCCCCTCGCCGAGGTGCGCGATCTGGGCGTCGAGCTCCTTGCGCTGCTTGACGACCGGGTCGAGCTGCTTCTGCAGGCCGTGCACCGTGTTCTTGATGGTGTTCTCGGTGCTCTCCTTGCGTGCGTCCATGAACGCGGTGGCCAGGGCGTTGGCGCGGCGGGCCGACTCGTCCGCGTCGGTGTAGGTGTACGCGAAGCGCAGCACCACGGTGTTGGGCGGGTTGGTGACCTGGAGGTCGGACTGGAGCTCGGGGATCGCCCGGGAGGACAGCCCGAGCCGCTTGGCGGCGCGCTTGGCGACCTCGTTGCTCATCGCGGTCTGCCGCTCCGAGCCGATGTTGATCGACTTGTCGGGCGAGGACGCCCCGGCGGCGAACGGATCGGTGGTGGCGGCGCGCAGCACCACCTCGCTGGTGGCCACGTAGCTGTCGCTGCCCGTCACCGCCAGGTAGCCGCCGCCCAGCAGGCCGAGCAGCACACCCGTCACGAGCAGCGCGCGGTAGCGGACGAGCTGCCGGAACTGGTCCCGGAGCAGGTCCGGTTCGTCCTGCGCCTCGGACATCTGCGAACCGTGCGGTTGATCGCTCACGTGCGTGGAACCCCCCATGCGTCCGACCCCACAGGATCGGCACCTCGCGTCGTCGTGTCCAGTGCCTCGGCGAGCAGTGCGCTCATCCGTGACAATCCCGCCTCGCGGCTGAGATGCGCCGTCACGTACGCCGGCCCGCGGGCGCCCAGTTCGTCGGCGGCCTCCGGGTCCTGGGCCAGCGCCCTGACGGCCTTGAGGAACGCCTCCGGGTCCTCCGGTGCCACCAGCAGCCCGGCCTCGGAGCGCACCACCTCCTGCGCGGTGCCGCCCTCGGCGGCGACGGAGGCGATGACCGGGCGCCCGGCGGCGAAGTACGAGGTCAGCTTGGAGGGGATGCTCATGTCCAGGACCGAGGCGCGCTGCGTGACCGCCAGCACGTCGGCGGCGGCCAGCACGTCGGGGAACTCCGCGTCCCCGGCGGGCGGGGCGAACTCCAGGTTCGGCACGTCGGCGGCCAGCAGCCGCAGCCGTTCGCGCTGGTTGCCGTCGCCCATGAGCACGATCAGCACCGACGGGTCCCGGCGGGCGGCCTCCACCAGCACGTCCAGGCCCTGTTTGAGGCCCATGTTGCCGGAGTGCAGCACGACCGTCCGCTCCCGGTTCCAGCCCAGCCGGGCCCGGGTCTCCTCGCGCGGGCGCGAAGGACGGGCCACGTGCGACCAGTTGGGGACCAGGCGGATGCGGCCGCGGTCGACGCCCATCGCGGCGACCTTGTCGACGAAGGTCTCGTGGATGACGCCGACCAGGGTGGCCCGCTTGAGCGCGTACGCCTCCGCCGCGCCCGCGACGGCCGCCGCCCGGTCCCCGCCGCGGATCCCGCTCTGCGCCGCCGCCGCGCCCATGAGGTCCTGCACCACGGGTATGTACGGCACGTGGTGCCGGGCCGCGACCCGGGCGCCGATCACACCGCCCGCCAGGCTCGGCATCTGCGCCACCACCGCGTCGGGGCGGATCCGCGGCGCCGCCACCAGCCCGTGCGCCAGTACCGAGGCCTCGAACAGGGCGCGCCGCAGCGCGGTCTGACGGGGCGGCACCGTGTGCCGGCGCCGGTGCACGGTGACGCCGGCGCGCCGCTCCTCGGCGCGCCACATCCCCCGGTACGCCGGGTCGAGCCGCCACGACGGGTAGTGCGGCATCCCGGCGAGCACGTGGACCTCGGCCCCGCCGCCGTCAGGTGCCGCCCAGTGCTCGGCGATCTGCGTGGCGTACGGGCCGATACCCGCGTGCTCGGGTGCGTAGTTGGTGGAGACCAGCAGCAGAGTGCGGCCCTGGAACTCGGGCACGAGACGGACCCCTTCCCCCCAGAAGTGACCAGTAGCTCACCTTAACCGTTCACCAGAGAAACATGCTGCCTTCACGCTAATGTCTGAGACTCCGCAACTCGCGAGAAGGTTGTGTTCCTGTGGGGGGATTGACACCATGTCGCACCGAGTGGGCTATGCGCCCGGGGTCTACGACCTCTTCCACGTCGGACATCTGAACATCCTGCGGCACGCCCGCAGTCAGTGCGACTACCTCGTCGCCGGGGTGGTCTCGGACGAGATGGCAGCCCTCGCCAAGGGCCGCACGCCGGTCGTCCCGCTCATCGAGCGCCTGGAGATCGTCCGCAGCGTCCGCTTCGTCGACGCCGCCTTTGTCGAGACCGTACCCGACAAGCTGGAGACCTGGCAGCAGGTCCGCTTCGACGTCATCTTCAAGGGCGACGACTGGCGCGGCACCGACAAGGGGCTGCGGCTGGAACGGGACTTCGCCACCGTCGGGGTCGAGGTCGTCTACTTCCCGTACACCGTGCACACCTCCAGCACCCAGCTGCGCCGCGCGCTGGACGCGCTGGCCCCGTCCGCCGCGGGGGCCTCCGCGCAGTAGGCGGGGGTCCGGGCGGCGCGCCCGGTCAGCCCAGCAGCCGTCGCCGGTCGGAGCGCAGGGTGGTCACCAGGGCGAAGCAGATCAGCGCCACGCCGATGCGGCCCGAGGCCTGGAGCAGCGGGCCGCGCAGCAGGATGAAGGAGTACCCGGCGATCAGCGGGATGACGATCGCCATGACATTGCCGGGGCGGCGGTCGACGGAGGTCCGCCGGGCGTAGAGGCGGTCGCCGCGCGCCGAGAGGTAGCCGAGGCCGAGGAAGCCCGCGACGACGCCCCCGGCGCCGAAGTCGATCCACAGCTCCGCCCACAGCGGGGAGGAGAGGTTGACGTTCTTCATGCCCATCCACTGGCCGATCATGACGCCGGTGTCACGCGGTTTGCCCGGCCACACCGAGCGCGGGACGAAGAAGAACGCGGAGCCGGCGATCTGCCGGCCGTAGAAGTGGCCGGGCCCGCTGTCGGCGAAGGTGACGGTGTTGGCGAACATGCCGACCTGGTCGTAGTCCTTGACCGCCAGCGGTTCGAAGACCGACGTGGTCTCCACCGGCTTGTAGCCGCCGGCGTCGTAGCGGAAGCGGTCGGCGAAGGGGAAGACCACCAGAGCGCCGGCGACGCCGAGGGCCAGCGCCGCCCGGTACATCGCGGGGCTTCTCGGGAAGGCCGTGAACAGGAAGGAGAACAGCACCGTCAGGAACCAGTAACGGGGGTTGGAGACGGGGTTGTTGACCACCGCGTTCAGCAGCAGCAGGGCACCCCACGTGGCGATGACCAGCGGCCGGCGCCGGGCCCGGCGGGAGGTCACCAGCCAGCGGGTGAAGATCAGCAGGGCCACCAGCGCCGGCACGGTGCCGAAGCCGCGCAGGAAGGCGGAGCCCACGTTGGACTCGGCGGAGGCGGCGCCGTCGGCGCGGATGGTGTCGGTGATCGCCTGCCGGCTGCTGAAGAACACCGCGGGACCGCCGAGCTTGACCACCAGCAGCGCGCTGCCGGCGAAGGCGACCGCCGCCAGCAGGAACACCCGCCTGCGGTGGAAGGACGCCGAGCGCTCCCGCCGCCGGGCCCGCCGGACGGGGCGGTGCCGCGACAGCAGCGCGCCCACGTCGAACGCGGCGCACCCGACGAGCACCAGCGCGACCGCCACCAGCAGGTCCGCCCGGGTGCCGACCACCGGCGTCGGCGTCTGGTCCAGCACGTCCTGGGCGAGCGGGGCGACACCCATCGCCACGTACACGAAGAGCCAGAACGAGCCCTGGATCAGCTTGCGATGGGCGGTCAGCGCCATCACCGCGAGCCGGATGCCCGCGTAGCAGGTCAGCACCATCTGCAACCAGAAGACGCTGTCCTTCACGCCCGGTCCGGGCTGCACGGCGACCAGCGCGGGCAGGAACAGGGCCAGACCCAGGATCAGGGGCACCGCCAGTGCCCGTGACAGCAGCGCCCGCGGCGAGACGGCCGGGACCTCCACCTCCCCCGGCGGCAGGCCCCGCGACTGGATTTCGTGCGTCTGAACTGCCATGCAACAGCCCCCCAACGATTCCCCTCCGGCAGTCTATAGATCCGGCTGCCCCGCAACCGTGTGCGCCGATAATCTGTGCGGACGGTGCCGGGGAGGGCACCGGTGCGGGGGACACGGGGGGTGCGCCATGACGGCACGTGATCTGTCGGCCTTCACACTGGCCGGGTACGACAAGGGGCGGGGCAAGGCGGTCCAGGCCCTGTGGTTCGCCGTGATGAACACCGTCTTCGCCGCCTGGTTCTGCCCGGCGCGGCTGCGGGTCGCCTTGCTGCGCGCGTTCGGCGCCACGATCGGCGAGGGCGTGCTCGTCCGCCACCGGGTACGGGTGCTGTGGCCCTGGAAGCTGACGGTCGGCGACCGCAGTTGGATCGGCGAGGGCGCCTGGCTGCTCAACCTGGAGCCCATCACCATCGGCGCCGACGTCTGCGTCTCCCAGGAGGCGCTGCTGTGCACCGGCAGCCACGACCACCGCGCCGTCGACTTCCGCTACCGCAACGCACCGATCACCGTGGAGGACGGTGCCTGGGTCGCCGCCCGCGCCATCGTGCTCGCCGGGGTCACCGTCGGCCGGCACGCGGTCGTCGCCGCAGGGACCGTGCTCGCCAGGGACCTCCCCGAGCTCACCCTGCACACGGCCGACGGCACGCGCCCGCTCAAGGAGCCCCAGCCATGAAGGTGCTGCACGTCGTCACCCTGCACACGCCCACCAACGCCTTCGGCGGCCCCACCCGGGTCGCCCTCAACCTGGCCGGGGGCCTGCGCGGGCGCGGTGTCGACGCCGAACTCGTCACCCTGGGCGACGGCTTCCCTCCGGGACGGCTGCCCGGCGAGGTGGAGGGCGTGCCCGCACGGGTCTTCCAGGCCCGGCACGTCCTGCCGCGGTTCGAGGTCTCCGGCATCACCTCGCCCTCGCTCCTGGCCGGCGCCCGGCGCCTGGTGCGCTCCGCCGACGTCGTCCACGTCCACCTCATGCGGGACCTGATCACCCTGCCGGTGGCGGTGGCGGCACTCCAGTGCGGCCGCCCGCTGGTGCTGCAGACCCACGGCATGATCGACCCCAGCGACAAGCCGCTCGCCAAGGTGCTGGACGCGCTCGCCACCAAGCGGCTGCTGCGCCGCGCCGACGCCGTCCTGCACCTCACCGCGTGGGAGCGCGGCGACCTGGAGGCCGTCGCCGGCGCGGGCCGCCTGGCCCGTCCCGTACGGCTGCCGAACGGCACCGCGCTGCACCAGCCGCGCAAGCGCAGCGGCCCGCCGACCGTCCTCTACCTGGCGCGCTTCCAGACCCGCAAGCGCCCGCGCGACTTCGCCGCCGCGATCCCCGCGGTGCTGGAGCGGTACCCCGACGCCCGTTTCGTGCTGGCCGGCCCCGACTCGGGGGAGCTGGCGGGCACCTTGGAGGCCGTCCGCGAGCTGGGGGTGACGGACGCGGTCAAGCACGTCGGGCCGCTCAGCCACGCCGAGGCGCTGGAGGCCTTCCGCGCCGCCGACGTCTACGTCCTGCCGTCGGTGGACGAGCCGTTCGCGATGTCGCTGCTGGAGTCGATGTCGGTGGGCACACCTGTCGTCGTACGGGAGTCCAACGGCCTCGCCCCCGACATCGAGCGGGCGGGCGCGGGCCGGGTCGTGCACCGCCCCGGGGACGTCGCCGCGGCGGTGCTGGAGCTGCTGGGGACGGAGGCGAACCAGGCGGCCTCGTCGGCCGCCTGGCGCCTCATCAGGGACGAGCTGTCGCTCGACGCCGTGCTCGACACCCTCCAAGAGGTGTACGAGTCGGCTATGAAGGCGCCCGCTCGCGGGTCTTCAGCCCGATCTGCCACCGGTAGAAACTGAGCGCCAGCGCGTAGTCGAAACCGGCGCGGCCGTCGAGGAAGCCCCGCCGGGCGACATAGGTGTAGCCGAAGAAGAGCAGCGGCTTGAACGGCACCTTCTGGAACAGCCGCCCCTGGCGGGTCTTCAGCCCGCGCACCTGCTCCTTGGTGCCGGGGTGGTGCTCCAGCCACGCCTCCCAGTCGGAGTAGCGGTTGTGCCGGTCGAACCAGGTGCGCACCGGGTCCAGGTCGCGGTGCTCGATGCGCCCCCTGAGCTGCCCGACCGGGCCGTCCGCCGTCGGCTGGTAGTGGCCCTCCTGCTCGCCCATGCCGGGCGCCGCGAGGTCGTCGACCTCCGGGTAGGAGACCCGTGTGCGGTCCAGCAGCGACCGCTTGACGACGGTGTGGCCGCGCCGCAGCGGGCGTCCGGCGAACCAGTACAGCAGCGGGATGTCGAAGGCGGCCGCCGTCACCGGACGGGAGAAGACCTCCCGCAGTTCGGCGAGCAGTTCAGGCGTCGGCACCTCGTCGCCGTCCAGGAAGAGCAGCCACGGCACGTCCGGGTGGACGTTCTCCAGGCACCACTGCTTCTTCTTCGGGTACCCGCCGTCCCAGGTGTACGGGACGACCTCCGCGCCGTGCGCCGCGGCGATCGCGCACGTGTCGTCCGTGCTGCCGGAGTCGACGACCACGACGGCCTCGACGTGGCCGGCGACCGCGTCGACGGTCGTGGCGATGTTCTCGGCCTCGTTTTTGGTGGGGATCGCCACCACCAGGGGCAGCCTGCTCACCAGTTCGGTCATCAGCCCTCCTTGGCCCACGCGAAGCAGCCGCGGGAACCGAAGGTCCTGGCCGCGGCGGTGACGGTGACCTTGTGGGCGGTGCCGGACTTCGTCCCCACCGTCCAGGTGCAGTCCTTGGTGGGGGTCAGCGCCCGGTAGGTGCCGGGCGTGATGACGCGGCCCGCCACCGCCTTGGCGCCGACGGTGTAGGAACCGTCGGCGAAGCCCGTCTCGGCGGCCGCGAGGATCGACTCCTGCTGCGGGCACAGATGGGTGACCGCGCCCTTGGCGCCGCCGATCTGGCCGGTGATGATGCCGCCGATGGCCGCGTCCTTGTCGATCGCGGCGACGGAGGCGATGCGGTCGCAGGTCTCCTGGCCGAGCTGGAGCACGGCGGCGGGGTCGGTGCCCTTGGGGACCCTGCCGGTCAGATAGGTCTTCTCCTTCTTGGTGAAGGAGCCGGTGACCGGGGTCAGTTCGCTCTGGGGGACCTTGGGCCCGCTGGGCACGGCGTCCGAGGCGGGGTCCGCGGGCGCGGAAGGCGCGGTGGTGCCGCCACCGGTACCGGTGGCGGGTGCGGACGCGGCGGCGGGTGCGGTCGCGGAGGGAGCCGGTGCGCCCTGCGCGGACCGGTTGCCGGCGGAGGTGGCGGAGCTGCCGGAGCCGCTCGAGCAGCCGGTGAGCAGCACCGCCGCCGCCGTCACGAGGACGGCGGCGGCGAGGCGGACCCGGCGGGGTGCGCGGGTCATCCGGTGGTTCCGAGGGTGTAGTGCTGGGCGATCTGCGCGGCCGACAGGGCGCTCGGGTAGATCGCGGTCTCGTCGAGGGTGCCCGCGAAGTAGTCGCTGGTGGGGCGGCTGGTCCAGCCGGAGAGACTGTCCCCGCCGACGTGCCAGTAGCCGATGTAGTCCGAGCCCCCGGTGGTGGGGGAACTGGACGCCCGCAGCACTCCGTCGACGTACAGCCGCATCCCCGTCGAGCCCTGCGTGGCGACGACGTGGTGCCACTGGCCGTCGTTGTAGGCCGCCGGGGTGGTGATGGTGCGGTTGCTGCCGCTGCGCACACCGAAGATCAGCCGGCCCGCGTTGGTCATGTAGATGTGCTTGTCGGTGCTGGCGCTGATCTCCGAGGTGCGGTCGCCGAAGCCGACGAGCTTCCCGCCGGAGGCGGTGGTCGTCCTGAACCAGGTTTCGACGCTGAACGCGGATGTGCGGTTGTGCTTGGCGTCGCTGTACGACCACTGCGTCGTGCCGTTGTAGGTGACCGCCGTGCTGGCCGAGCCGGTCAGCGCGCCCGGGCTGACGCCGCGGGTCGGACCGCCGACGTGGTTGCCGCCGTCGTCCGCGGGGGAGGTGTCGGCGGCGAAGGTGTTGGCGGTCTCGTTGTAGCGCCAGTACAGCGTGGCCCCGTCGGCGAGGACCTGCGTCGGATACGCCTCGGGCACGGTCGCCGCGGTCACCGTCTGGGTCGGGGACTTGACGGTGGTGTTGGTGCCGTCGCTCGCGGTCACGCGGTAGGTGTACGTGGCGCCCGCGGTCACGTCGGTGTCGGTCCAGGTGAGCTGCGGGCGCACCCAGGGCAGCGACGAGGCCGTCGTGGTGTACACGGGGGTCGTGCCGCCGTTCTTGTACACGCGGTAGGTCAGCGAACTGTCGTCGAGGTCCAGGCTGGTCTGGATGCGGACCTTGACCGAGCCCGGCGTCACGCTGGAGGCGTTGACGTTCGGCGTGGTCGGCACCCCGGTGTCGGGGCCGGAGGAGAAGCGGGTCAGGCCCTGCTGGGCGACGCCGTTGACGGTGGTGAACTCGCCGCCGACCCACAGGTAGTCGGTGGAGCCGGAGGAGGCCAGGCTCATGGCGCGCGGGCCGATGCCCTCGCCCAGGCCGTCGTTGGTGTCGGGGAACCACCCCAGCTTCGCCGGGTTGTCCACGCGCTGCGCGAGCAGGTGCTTGCGGCGCTGGTTGGGGTACTCGCCCATGGTGCTGCAGTCGTGCGCGTGCGAACCGCTGTACAGCACGTCGTGGTAGACCTCGACCGACTGGGTGGCGCCCAGGCAGGTGTCCCGCCAGCGCTGGTTGAGGTCGCTGAGGTTGAGCGCGATGCGCCCGTCGAAGACGCCGCCGCCGGTGCCCTCGTTGCCGGTGTAGAAGCCGGTCGCGTCGGTGGTGATGTCCTTGACGACCGAGGTGGACGGGATGAAAGAGGAACCGTAGCCCTTGACGACCGCACCGCTGCCGGAGTCGACGACGGCCAGCGCGTGCGAGGCCGTCCCGTTGACGCGGTCGAAGTCGCCGCCCAGGATCGCCCTGGTCCCGTCCGGGGTGAGCGCCAGCGCGCGGCCGGGCCCGTCGCCGTCGGCGGTGAAGGGGGTGACGGCGCCGGTGGTGCTCACGGCCGCGAAGTTGTCGCGCGCCTGGCCGCCGACGGAGGAGAAGTCGCCGCCCAGGTAGACGGTGTCGTCGCTGACGGCGAGGGCGCGCACGGTGGCGTTGACCGCGACCCCGAAGCCGGACTTCACGGTGCAGGTGGCGGTGTCGATGGCGGCCAGGCTGCTGACCGGCGTCCCGTTGACGGCGCCGAAGAAGCCGCCGGCGTACAGGGTGGTGCCGTCCGGTGAGACGGCGAGCGCGCGCACGGTCGCCGTCCCGGAGCCGACGGTGAACGACAGGTTGCAGCCCGTCGGTGCGCCGGTCGCGGCGTCGAAGGCGGCGAAGTTGACCGCCTCCTGCTCGCCCGCGCCGCCGGCCGCCTCCCCGGACGGCCGGACCGACGAGAAGGTGCCGCCCGCGAAGACCGTCCCGTTCGCCTCCGCCATCGCGAAGACGATGCCGTTGGTCTGCCAGGTCGGCAGCGCGTCGGCGGTGATCGACACCGGCGCGGTCAGCGCCCCGGCCGGCTGCGGTGCCACCGCGCCGGCCGCGAGCGAGCCCGCCGCGACGGTCAGGACGGCGGATATGGATCTGAGCTTTCTCATGTGCCCCCCAAGGCCCCCAGAACCCGGGCCTCCCCTTCGGCGCCCGTGCACCGCAGGGTAGGGCGTGGCATACGTCCGATGGACGCGGTTTGAAGAAAAAGTGAGCACTAAGGTGCGCCGAATGTCAGAACGAGTTCCGGACGGTTCCCGGTGCCCGCCGCTTCGCTCGACCACAGCCACAGCGCGTCCGTACCGGCACTGGTGAGCGCCAGGTCGAAGGAGCCGCCCAGCGCCCCGCTCAGCCCCGCGGCGCTCAGCGCCGCCGTGTACGTGGTCTGGGAGGCCGTCGCGCCGCTGAGCGTGCCCAGCACCGCGGCGGACAGGGCCGGCCGGTTGGTGTACGTGGCGCCCGTCTCGGTCCAGGCCCCGGTGACCGGGACGACGCTCACGGTGTCGGCCGAGCCCGCGGTGGGGTCGGAGTTGGTGCGCAGCCGCAGCGCCGCCGACTTCAGCACGGTCCCGGCGGGCGCGGACGGCAGCGCGAAGCGCAGATAGGTGACGTACGCCGAACTGCCGCGCACCGCCAGCGACCCCGAGGTGCCGAAGTTGCTCGACGGCGCCCCGGCGTTGACGTACGTGTCCTCGGCCGCCGCCACCGTGACCTGGGTGTCCTGCGGCGGCGGTGTGCCGCCCCCGCCGGTGCCCAGGGTGTGGTGGGCGGCGACCTGGGCGGCGGTCAGCACGTGCGGGTACACGGCGGTCTCGTCCAGCTGACCGGCGAAGAAGTTGCTCGCCGGCTGCGACGGCCAGCCGCCGAGGTTGTCGCCGCCGACCCGCCAGTAGCCCGCGTAGTCCTGGCTGGTGGTGGTCGTGCCGGAGGCCGACAGGGCCCCGTCGACGTAGAGCTTCATGCCGTCGCCGCCCTGGGTGGCGACCACGTGGTGCCAGGCGCCGTCGTTCCAGGCGCCGGTGGTGGCGATCGTGCGGGTGCCGCCGGAGTACACGCCGAAGACCAGCCGGCCGTCGTTGGTCATGTAGACGTGCTTGTCGTAGCTGGCGCTCAGGTTGTCGTCGACATTGCGGTCGCCGAAGCCGATCAGCCGGCCGCCCGAGGTGGTCGTCGTCCGGAACCAGGTCTCGATGCTGTACGCGGCCGGGCGCGGGTGCCGGGCGTCGCTGTAGGCGTAGTCGTTGCTGCCGTTGAAGCCCATGGCCGTGCCGCCGCCGGGCACCGCGCCTGGACTCTGCCGGTACAGCGGCCCGTTGAGGTAGACCGCGTTGTCGCCGCCCGGCGAGGAGTCGGCGCCGAACTGGCCGGAGGCCTCCTCGTAGCGCCAGTACAGCGTCGCGCCGTCGGCGACGACCCGCGCGGGGTACGCCTGCGTGCCGCCGGCCGCCGTCACCGACTGGGCGGCGGACTGGGCACTGGTGTTGGTGCCGTCGCTCGCGCTGACCCGGTAGGAGTGGGTGGTGCCCGCGGTGACCGAGGTGTCGGTGAAGGTGAGCTGCGGGCGCGACCACGGCAGCGAGGCGCCGGTGGTGGTGTACACCGGCGTGCCGGAGCCGTCGCGGTAGACGCGGTAGGTCAGCGGCCCGTCGTCCAGGTCCAGGCTGGACCGCCAGCGCACCGCGACCTCACCGGCCCGGACGCTGGAGACGTTGACCTCGGGCACGCTCGGCGCCCCGGTGTCGGGACCGGAGGCGAAGCGCGTCAGACCCTGCTGGGCGGCCCCGGCGACGGTGGTGAACTCGCCGCCCACCCACAGGTAGTCGGTGCCGCCCGAGGAGGCCACCGTCATCACCCGCGGCCCCAGGCCCTCCCCGATGCCGTCGTTGGTGTCGGGGAACCAGGGCAGCAGCACCGGGTCGTCCACCGACTCCGCCAGCAGGTGCTTGCGCCGCTGGTTGGGGTACTCGCCCATGCTGCTGCAGTCGTGCGCGTGCGATCCGCTGTAGAGCACCGTGCGGTACACGACGACGGACTGGGTGGCGCCCAGGCAGTTGTCCCGCCAGCGCTGCCCGAAGTCGGAGGTGTTCAGGGCGATGCGGCCGTCGAAGACCCCTCCTCCGGTGCCCTCGTTGGCGGTGAAGACCGCCGTCGCGTCGGCGGTGAGGTCCTTGACCACCGACGTCGGCGGGATGAAGCCCACCGGGTAGGCGCGGGTCAGGGCGCCGCCCGCGGTGTCGACGACGGCCAGCGCGTGCGAGCCGGTGCCGCCCACGGTGTCGAAGTCCCCGCCGAGGACGGCGTGCGCGCCGTCCGGGGCGAGCTGGATCGCCCGGCCGGGCTTGTCGGCGTCCGGGTTCCAGGCCCGCAGCGCCCCGGCCGTGGACAGGGCGGCGAAGCGCGCCCTGGACTGGCCCGCGACGGAGGTGAAGTCGCCGCCCGCGTAGACGGTGTCGCCGGTGACCGCCAGCGCCCGCACCGTGGCCGAGAACGACGGCCGGAAGGAGGCGACCGGGGTGCAGGTGGCGATGTCGATCGCGGCCAGGCTGCTGACGGTGACACCGTTGACGGCGTTGAACCAGCCGCCGGCGTACAGCGTCCGCCCGTCCGGCGAGACCTCCAGGGCGCGCACGGTCGCGGTGCCCGAGCCGATGGTGAAGGAGAGGCGGCAGCCGGTGGGCGCGCCGGTCGCCGCGTCGAAGGCGGCGAAGTTGACGGCGGGCTGCGTGGTCGTGCCCGCACCGGAGGACCGGACGACGGAGAAGGTGCCGCCCGCGAAGACGGTGCCGCCCTGCTGGGCCATCGCCCACACGACGCCGTTGGTCTGCCACGTCGGCAGCGGGTCGGCGGTCATCGCGACCGGTGCCGTGAGCGCCGCGGCGGGCGGCGCGGTCGCGACCCCCGCCCCGGCCAGTGACGCCGCCGTCAGTGCGAGCGCGGTCGAAAGCGTTCTCGCGGTTCCCGCAGTGCGCATGAGCCCCCCAGCCCTCGCGACCCCCGGCGGCGAAGTGACGAACCGCCTGGCACGGCAGCGTACGCCGTACCGGGCGGCCCGGAGGAGACCCCGGCGCGTACTTTCCGCCGGGGTCTCCGGATTGCCCCGCTAGGAGCCGAACGTCAGCACGAGCCTCGGCGCGTTCGCCGAGGACGGCGCCTGCCGCGACCACAGCCACAGCGCGTCGGTCCCGGTACTGGTCACCGCCATGCCGTACGAGCCGCCGAGCGCCCCGCTGAGCTGGGCGGCGTCCAGCGGCACCGCGTACGCCGTGGAGATCGCCGTGGCACCCGTCAGGCTGCCGAGCACCGTCGAGGACAGCGCCGGGCGGTTGGCGTACGTGGCCCCGGTCTCCGTCCAGGCGCCGGTCACCGGCACCACGTTGGCGGTGTCGTTGGTCCCGGCGGCCGGGTCGGTGCTGGTGGTGAGCCGCAGGAACGCGCTCTTCAGCGTCTGGCCGGCCGGGGCGGCCGGCAGGCTGAAGCGCAGATAGGTCAGGTACGCCGAGCTGCCGCGCACCGCGAGCGAGCCGGAGGTGCCGTAATTGGTGGACGGCGCACCGGCGTTGACGTACGTGTCCTCGGTCGCGGTCAGCGTGGTCACCGTGTCGGCGGGCGCACTGGCCAGCTCGTAGTGGTGGGCGATCTGGGCGGCGGTCAGCGCGGCCGGGTAGACCGCCGTCTCGTCGATCTGCCCGTTGAAGTAGTTGCTGGAGGGTTGCAGGGGCCAGCCGTTGAGGTTGTCCCCGCCCGCGCGCCAGTAGCCGGTGTAGTTCTCGTTGCCGGTCTGCGGGTTGGTGCCGGCCAGGGCCCCGTCGACGTAGAGCTTCATGCCGCCGCCGTCCTGGGTGGCGACGACGTGGTGCCAGTCGCCGTCGTTGTAGGACGCGCCGGTGGTGACGGTGTTGGTGGCCCCGGTGTAGACGCCGAAGACCAGCCGGCCGTCGTTGGTCATGTAGACGTGCTTGTCGTACTGGCCGCTGGTGCCGGTGGTCGAGTTGCCGAAGCCGACGATCTTGCCGCCCGAGGTCGTGGTGGTCCGGAACCACGACTCCACGGAGAAGGTGGCCGGCCGGGTGTGGCTGCGGTCGCTGTAGACCCACTGGTTGGAGCCGTTGAAACCGATCGCCGTGCTGGGCCCGGTCACCGCGGCGGGAGTCTGCCGGTAGGACGGGGCGCCGACGTAGTCGCCGTTGTCGTCCGCGCTGGAGGCGTCGGCGGCGTAGGTCCCGCCCGTCTCGTCGTAGCGCCAGTACAGGGCGGCCCCGTCGTCCAGGACCGCGGCCGCGTAGCTGTTGCTGCCCGAGGCGACGGTCACCGTGGCGGTGGAGGACAGCGGGCTGGTGTTGGTCCCGTCGCCGGCCGACACCCGGTAGCTGTGGGTGGAACCGGGCGTGAGACCGGAGTCGGTGAAGCTCAGCTGCGGGCGCACCCACGGCATGGAGGTGGCGGTGGTCGTGTACACGGGGGTGGCGCCCCCGTCCCGGTAGACCTTGTACGTCAGCACGCTGTCGTCGTTGTCCAGGCTCGCCTGCCAGGTCACCTTGGCCTTGCCCGCCGACAGACTGGCCGCCCCGGCCTCCGGCGTGGTCGGGTTGCCGGTGTCGGGGCCGGACGCGAAGCGGGTCAGGCCCTGCTGCGCGCTGCCGTTGACGGTGGTGAACTCGCCGCCGACCCACAGGTAGTCGGTGCTGTTCCGCGACGAGACGGCCATCACGCGCGGGCCGATGCCCTCCCCGAGCCCGTCGTTGGTGTCGGGGAACCAGCCGAGCAGGTGCGGATCGGTCACCGACTCCGCCAGCAGGTGCTTGCGCCGCTGGTCGGGGTACTCGCCCATGCTGCTGCAGTCGTGCGCGTGCGAGCCGCTGTACAGCACGGTCTGGTAGACCTCGACGGACTGGGTGGCGCCCAGGCAGGTGTCGCGCCAGCGCTGGTCGAAGCTGCCGGCGTCGAAGGCGGTGCGGCCGTCGAACACGCCTCCGCCGGTGCCCTCGTTGCCCGCGTAGAGGCCGGTGGCGTCCCGGGTGATGTCCTTGACGACCGAGGTCGCCGGGAAGAAGCCCATCGGGTACGCCTTCGTGAGCGCCCCGTCGGCGCCGTCGACGACCGCCAGGGCGTGCGAGTCGGCGCCCCCGATCGTGTCGAAGTCCCCGCCGATCATGACGTGGTCGCCGTCCGGGGTGACCTGCACCGCACGCCCGGGCTTGTCGCCGGCCGGGTTCCACGAGGTCAGGGACCCCGAGGAGGTCAGCGCGGCGAAGTAGCGGCGGGACTGCCCGGCGACCGTGGTGAAGTCACCGCCCGCGTAGACGGTGTCCGCGGTCGCGTCCAGCGCCCGCACGGTCGCGGAGACCGCCGGGTGGAAGGAGGCGATCGGGGTGCAGGTGGACAGGTCGACGGCGGTCAGGCTGTTGACCTGGACGCCGTTGACGGCGCTGAAGTACCCGCCCGCGTAGAGCGTTCCGCCGTCCGGCGACACCGCCAGCGCGCGCACGGTGGCCGTGCTGCCCGCGCCGATGGTGAACGACAGCTTGCAGCCGGTCGGCGCGCCCGTCGAGGCGTCGAAGGCGGCGAAGTTCACCGCCGGCTGCTCGTTGCTGCCCGGCCCCGATCCCGGCGGCCGGACGGTGGAGAAGGTGCCGCCCGCGTAGACGACCCCCTGCGCCTGGGCCATCGCCCAGACGATGCCGTTGGTCTGCCAGGTCGGCAGGTCGTCGGCGGTCATGGCCACCGGCGAGGTGAGCGCCGTCGCGGCGGGCGCCGCCGCCACCCCCGCCCCGGCCAGCGCGCCCGCGACCAGCGCACCGGCTGCCGTCATTGCCCCAAGTCTTCGCATGTGCCCCCCAAGGCCCACTCGTCCACAAGCGGCCCAATCGCCCGCCTGTGGACCGCAGCGTAGGGGTGTGCGAACAGGGCCGGTAGAAAGTTTGACGAAATTGTGTTCACCCCATACCCGGCCGGATGTTCCCTGTCCGACATCTGCGAGGGGGAATTCGCCCCTGTGCAAGCGGATATGGCCAGGTGCGGGCCGGGGAGGGGCGCAGCGCGGAGCCGCCGGGAGCCCGGCGGCCGCGTCAGCGGTCGATGCGCACGGTCGCGCCCGCGAGCTGCCGCGCGACCTGCTCGCAGTCCGCGTCGACCATGATCCGCGCCAGCTCGTCCACCCGCACCGAGGGCTTCCAGCCGAGCAGGTCCGCGGCCTTGCTCGCGTCGCCGATGAGGGCGTCGACCTCGCTGGGGCGCTCGTACTTGGGGTCGTAGCGCACGTACTCGGACGGGTCGAGGCCGGCGTGCGCGAAGGAGGTCTCCAGGAACTGCCGTACGGTGGCGGCCTCCCCGGTGGCCACCACGTAGTCGTCCGGGGTGTCGCGCTGGAGCATCAGCCACATCGCCTCGACGTACTCCGGCGCGTAGCCCCAGTCCCGGACCGCGTCGAGGTTGCCCAGGTAGAGCCGGTCCTGCAGGCCCGCCTTGATGCGGGCGACGGCGCGGGTGATCTTGCGGGTCACGAAGGTCTCGCCGCGGCGCGGGGACTCGTGGTTGAAGAGGATGCCGTTGACCGCGAACATGTCGTACGCCTCGCGGTAGTTGACGGTCGCCCAGTAGCCGTACACCTTGGCGCAGCCGTAGGGGCTGCGCGGGTGGAAGGGCGTCCGCTCGTTCTGCGGCGGCGGGGTGGCGCCGTACATCTCGGACGACGAGGCCTGGTAGACGCGGGTGTCGACGCCACTGGCGCGCACGGCCTCCAGCAGCCGGATCGAGCCGAGGCCGGTGACGTCGCCGGTGTAGAGCGGGGCGTCGAAGGAGACGCGGACATGGGACTGCGCGCCCAGGTTGTAGACCTCGTCGGGGCGCAGGTCGCGCAGGAGGTTGACCAGGGCCACGCCGTCGGAGAGGTCGGCGTGATGGAGCGTGAAGGAACGATTCGCCTCCTGGGGTCCCTGGTAGATGTGGTCGATCCGCTCGGTGTTGAAGCTGGACGACCGTCTGACGAGGCCGTGCACCGTGTAGCCCTTGCTCAGCAGCAGCTCCGCGAGATAGGAGCCGTCCTGGCCGGTGACACCCGTGATCAGGGCGCTCTTGCCCATGCGCTGTCCCCCCTGGGGTCGGATATGTTTCCTTTGCGTACAGATGTTTGGGTTCAGCCCCTATGGGGTGACCCGGGCTGGCAGAATCGCCTGTCATGACCCAAGCGAACGCAACCCTGCCGGAGCGTGCCCGGATCTTCGTCGCGGGCCACCGCGGACTGGTCGGATCGGCGCTCGTCCGCCGGCTGGAGGCCGACGGCCACGAGGTGGTCACCCGCGGCCGCGACGAGCTCGACCTGCGCGACGCGGCGCGCACCGAGGCGTTCCTGACCGGGACCCGCCCGGACGCGGTGGTGCTGGCGGCCGCCAAGGTGGGCGGCATCATGGCCAACAGCACCTACCCGGTGCAGTTCCTGGAGGACAACCTGCGGATCCAGCTGAGCGTGATCGCCGGTGCGCACGCCGCCGGGGTCGCCCGGCTGCTCTTCCTCGGCTCGTCCTGCATCTACCCCAAGCACGCACCCCAGCCGATCCGCGAGGACGCCCTGCTCACCGGCCCGCTGGAGCCGACGAACGAGGCGTACGCGCTGGCCAAGATCGCGGGCATCGTCCAAGTGCAGTCCTACCGGCGGCAGTACGGCGCGTCCTTCGTCTCCGCCATGCCGACCAATCTCTACGGGCCCGGCGACAACTTCGACCTCGCGTCCTCGCACGTGCTGCCGGCCCTGATCCGCCGCTTCCACGAGGCGCGCTCGGCCGGGGCCCCCGAGGTGGTGCTGTGGGGCTCCGGCACACCGCGCCGGGAGTTCCTGCACGTGGACGACCTCGCCGCCGCCTGCGCGCTGCTGCTGAGCGCCTACGACGGCGACGAGCCGGTCAACATCGGCTGCGGCGCCGACCTCACCATCCGCGAACTGGCCGACACCGTACGGGAGGTCGTCGGCTACGAGGGCGACATCGTCTGGGACACCGGCAAGCCCGACGGCACCCCGCGCAAGCTGCTCGACGTCTCCCGGCTGACCGGCCTCGGCTGGAAGCCGGAGATCGCCCTGCGCGACGGCATCGCCTCGACCTATGCCTGGTGGCGGGAGCACGGCGCGGACTGAGCCCCTGGGCATCAGTACGCTCCGCGGCCGTCGACGACGGCCCGGAGCGTACGGGCCATCAGGTCGACGTCGCTGGTGAACGTCCAGTTGTCCACGTAGCGCAGGTCGAGCTGGAGGGTCTCGTCCCAGGAGAGCTCGGAGCGCCCGCTGACCTGCCACAGGCCGGTCAGGCCCGGCTTGACCGCCAGCCGCCGCAGCTCGACCTCGTCGTAGCGCGCGACCTCCTCGGGCAGCGGCGGACGCGGACCCACCAGGGACATGTCACCCCGTAGAACGTTGAGGAGCTGGGGCAGTTCGTCCAGCGAGCAGCGGCGCAGGATGCGTCCGACCCGGGTGACCCGGGGGTCGCGGCGCATCTTGAACATCAGGCCGTCGTTCTCGTTGGCGGGCGCCAGTTCCGGCTTGCGGTCGTCCGCGTCGGCCACCATCGTGCGGAACTTCCACATCGTGAACGGCACGCAGTCCAGCCCGTGCCGGATCTGCCGGTAGAACACGGGGCCCTTGGAGCCCAGCCGGATGGCCGCCGCGATGAGCCCGAACAGCGGGGAGAGCAGCAGGAGCCCGACCCCCGCCCCGACCCGGTCCAGCGCCGACTTGAGGGTGATCTGCACCCCGCGCCGCACCGGCGGGCTGATGTGCAGGAGCGTGAGCCCGGCGGCAGAGGCGAGTTCCACGCGGCGCTCGGAGACATCGGTCAGACCGGGCAGGACGGCCAGCGGCACCCCCGCGTCGTGCACCGCCCACGACAGCCGGCGCAGCCGCTCCCCGGCCATCCGCGGACCGGGTGCCACCAGCAGCAGGTCCGCGCCGAGTTCGCGGGCGGCGGCGAGGACCGCGCCCGAGTCGCCGCTCGGACGGGCCGGCGGCAGCGAGTCCAGCCGGGCGGCGACCGGGGCGCCGCACTCCAGGTTGGCCAGGCCGACCGGGACCGCGCCGACCACCACGTACTCGTGGTCGGTGCGCGCCGCGAGATGGTCGACCACGTAGTCCGCCGCGCTGGGCTCGCCCACCACGAGCACCCGGCGCACGGCGTGGGCCACGCGCCGCGAGGCGATCAGGTGGTGGTACGTCAGTTTGCGGCAGGCGGCGGTCA
Source organism: Streptomyces sp. NPDC088732 (assembly GCF_044751205.1). NCBI lineage: Bacteria > Bacillati > Actinomycetota > Actinomycetes > Kitasatosporales > Streptomycetaceae > Streptomyces > Streptomyces sp. NPDC088732. The sequence continues at coordinate 37,524 of NZ_JBIVLI010000022.1, read as the reverse complement.
GCAGCAGCCCCGGGGTGAGCGCCAGCAGCGCCACCAGCGGCTCGGAGGCCTCGCCCACCACGGTGCGGACCATGGCCAGCACGCCCAGCAGGATCAGCCAGTCGTGGAGCACCGAGCGCGCGCTGCGGGACTCGCCCAGCACCCGGCTCGCGTAGCGGTGCCGCCCGGCCTGCACACAGGCCCAGGACAGCGCCGCGGTCCCCGCGCAGAGCAGGGGGTGCGGCTGGCCCGTGGCGTCGAAGACGAGCTCGACGGGGACCCCGGCCCCGGCCGCGTCGGTGACGAGTGCCACCGGGAGGTACCAGCGCGCCTTGTCGCTCGATCCGTGCGGTGCCGCGACGGCGCGGCCCTGCGCGGGAGTTGTTTGTATCTCTTCCGAACTGGGTGTACCGACCCGCCGCATGGACCCCCCTGGCACAACGCGACAAAGTGGGCACGCCTGCCACTTCCCCAAGCAGCGGTGTGCCGTAGTAAGCCGGAACGCTATGCCAAACAGTTGTACGTTCGCTGCGGTTTACGAAATTTCGGAGGTCCGTTGTCCTGAAGTTCACGTTCGGCTGGATCTGACCACTCCAGTGAAGCGTTCGCCCTTTTGTGGCTGATTGCGCCTGTGTTGCGGCCTGTGGAGATCAACCGGTGGGTTTGCCCGTCGCGGGCCGGACCCGGGGGACCGGCGAACGATCGTCCGCACGTTCGGCCGTCCGGGTGACGCGCGGCGGGGGACGGCGACCCGGGGGGCGCCGCCCGGCCGGGCGGGCGGTGCGGAAGCGGCCCTTACCCTTGTCCCTTGTGTCCACTCTGCATGCCGCCCTCGCCGATCTCCTCGACGGGCTCCCCCCGGGCCGCGCCGCCCAGGCCGTCGACCGCCTGATCGCCACCTACCGGGGACGTACGCCCAGCAGCACGCCGATCCTCCGCGACCGCTCCGACGTGGCGGCCTACGCGTCCTACCGCATGCCCGCGACCTACGCGGCCGTGTCCGCGGCGCTCGCGGAGTTCCGCGACCGGGCAGGGGAGTGGGCACCGGACAGCCACCTCGACGTGGGCGGCGGCACGGGCGCCGCGACCTGGGCCGTCGCCGACGCCTGGGACGAGGGCACGCACACCAGCACCGTCCTGGACTGGTCGGACGCCGCCCTCGCCCTCGGTCGCGACCTGGCCGCCGCCGCCGGGCACGAGGCCGTACGGCAGGCGCAGTGGGTGAAGGCGCCGCTCGGCACCGCGGCGCGGCTCCCCGAGGCCGACCTGATCACGCTCTCGTACGTCATCGGCGAACTGGCCGACGCCGACCGCGAGGCCGTCGTCGCCGAGGCCGCCCGGGCCGCGCGCGGGGCCGTCCTCGTCGTCGAACCGGGCACCCCCGACGGCTACGCCCGGGTGCTCGCCGCCCGCGACACCTTCGTCGCGGCCGGCCTCCACGTCCTCGCGCCCTGCCCGCACGACGGGGCGTGCCCGGTGCAGGCCCCCGACTGGTGCCACTTCGCCGCCCGCGTCGCCCGGACCTCGCTGCACCGCCAGGTCAAGGGCGGCTCGCTGCCCTACGAGGACGAGAAGTTCAGCTACGTCGCCGCGGCCCGCTTCCCCGCCGGGCCCGCGCCGGACCGGGTGGTGCGCCACCCGCAGATCCGCAAGGGGCAGGTGCTGATCGACCTGTGCACCGTCGAGGAGGGGCTGCGGCGCACCACGGTCAGCAAGCGGCAGGGCCCCCTGTACCGGGCGGCGCGGGACGTGGCCTGGGGCGACGCGTGGCCGCCCCCGGAGGCGGCTGAGGAGTAGCCGGTCCGGGAGGGGGCCCGCCGGGCGCGGGTCGTCGCCCCGTTCAGCCAAGGGCGGGTCGCTGCCGTACGTGGACGGTTCGGCTGCGCCACTTTCCTGCCCGGGCCGACGCCGGAGCGGATGACACGCCCCCCGTACCGACCGGCGCGCGACGCGGCCTGGGGTGATGTCTGGCCGCCCCCGGAGGCGGCTGAGGAGTAGCCGGTCCGGGAGGGGGCCCGCCGGGCGCGGGTCGTCGCCCCGTCCAGCCAAGGGCGGGTCGCTGCCGTACGTGGACGGTTCGGCTGCGCCACTTTCCTGCCCGGGCCGACGCCGGAGTGGCAGGGCGCCCTGTACCGGGCGGCGCGGGACGTGGCGTGGGGCGACGCGTGGCCGCCCCTGGACGCGGCCGGAGTAGCCGGTGGGGGCGTTCCGGCTGCGTCGCGTTGCGTGGCGGGCTTGGGCGCCGGGCTGAACCTTCGTGTTGGATGTCGCGAGCCCTGTGCCGGTGTGCCCGCGGCGTGGCGCGTCGCCGCCGCGGGGCCGGGGCCGTTCCGGCCCACCCCGGTCCCGCGCCGTCAGGCGCCCAGCACCGCCATGGCCGCGTTGTGGCCCGGGATGCCGCTGACGCCGCCGCCCCGCACGGCGCCCGCGCCGCAGAGCAGCACATTGGCGTGGGCCGTCCCGACGCCCCAGGGGCCGGCGTCCTCGCCGTCCGCACTGTCCTCCCGTGCGTACGGGAAGGACAGGTCCCGGTGGAAGATGTGCCCGCCGGGCAGGCCGACCTCCCGCTCCAGGTCCAGCGGCGACTTGGCCTCGATGCACGGCCGCCCGTCCGCGTCGACCGCCAGGCAGTCCGCCAGCGGCTCCGCGAGCACCGCGTCCAGCTGCGCGAGCGTGGCCCTCAGCAGGGCGTCCTTCGCCCCGGCGGGGTCGGCCGCGAAGAGCCGCGCGGGAGCGTGCAGCCCGAACAGGGTGAGGGTGTGCATGCCCTCCGCGACGAGCCCGGGGGCCAGGATCGTGGGGTCCGTCAGCGAGTGGCAGTAGATCTCCGACGGCGGGGCCGTGGGCACCGCCCCGGCCGCGGCCTCCTCGTACGCGCTCTGCAGCCCGCTGTAGGACTCGGCGATGTGGAAGGTGCCGGAGAACGCCTCGCGCGGGTCCGCGTCCGCGTCCCGCAGCCGCGGCAGGCGGCGCAGCAGCATGTTGACCTTGAGCTGGGCGCCCTCGGGCCGGTCCGGGGCGGGCTCGCCGAGCAGTCCGGCCAGGGCGTGCGGCGAGGCGTTGACCAGGACGTGCCGGGCCGACACGCGGCCGCCGTCGAAGTCCACCTCCGCCCGGGTCCCGTCCGTGGCGATCGCGGTGACCTCGGTGCCGGTGAGGATCTCCGCCCCGGCCGCCCGCGCCGCGTCCGCCAGGGCGTCGGTGAGCGCGCCCATGCCGCCGACGGGCACGTCCCAGTCGCCGGTGCCGCCGCCGATCACGTGGTAGAGGAAGCAGCGGTTCTGCAGCAGCGAGGGGTCGTGGGCGTGCGTGAAGGTGCCGATGAGGGCGTCGGTGAGCACCACGCCCCGCACCACGTCGTCGTCGAACGCCGCCTCGACGCTCTCGCCCAGCGGCCGTTCGAACAACTGCTCCCAGGCCGCCTTGTCGTCCACGATCCGCTCCAGCTCGCCGCGCGAGGGCAGCGGACGGGTCAGCGTCGGGAAGACCCGCTCGGCGACCCGCTGCGTCATCCCGTAGAAGCGCTGCCACGCCTCGAAGTCGCGGTCGGAGCCGGTGAGCCGCACGAAGCTCTCCCGGGTGCGGGCGGCCGACCCGGCGTCCACGAGCAGGCCGCCGTCCCCGTGCGGGGTGTACGAGGAGATCCGGCGCCGCCGCACCGCGAAGCGCAGCCCCAGGTCGTCGACGATCTTCCGGGGCAGCAGGCTCACCAGGTACGAGTAGCGCGACAGCCGCGCGTCGAAGCCGCTGAACGCCCGCGTCGAGACGGCGGCGCCGCCGGTCGAGGGCAGCCGTTCCAGCAGGAGTACGGAGCGGCCGGCCCGGGCGAGGTACGCGGCGGCGACCAGGCCGTTGTGGCCGCCGCCCACGATCACGGCGTCGTAGGTGGTCCGAAGGGGCCGGTGGGACCGCGGCGGCTGCGGCTGCTGAACCATGGGCCCCTTCGTATCACGGTCAGTCGCGCAGCTCCATGGTGCAGCACTTCACGCTGCCGCCGGCCTTGTGCAGTTCGGACATGTCGACCGTGAGCGGCTCGAAACCGCGCTCCCGCAGCGGCTTGAGCAGCCCCTTCGCCGCGGCCGGGACCAGGACGTTCAGCCCGTCGCTGACGCAGTTCATGCCGAAGGCGAGGGCGTCGTCGCGGGTGGCGACCAGCGCGTCGGGGAAGAGCCGGCGCAGCACCGACCGGCTGCCGGGGGAGAAGGCGTCCGGGTAGTACATGATCTCGTCGCCGGAGAGCACGCACAGCGCGGTGTCCAGGTGGTAGAAGTGCGGGTCGGTGAGCTCCAGGCCGATCACGGGCCTGCCGAAGTACTCCTGGAGCTCGGAGTGCGACAGCGGGCTGCTGCGGAAGCCCTTGCCGGCCAGCAGCCAGCTCTCGGTGACCGCGAAGTCGCCCTCGCCCTCGTTGATGTGCTGCGGGTCGTGGACGTGGGTGTAGCCGCGGCTGAGGAACCAGTCGCGGTGCGCCGGGGCCTCCGCCTGGCGCTCGATGTTGGCGAAGCGGGCGCCGAAGACCCGTCCGTCCACCACGGTCGCGCCGTTCGCCGCGAACACCATGTCCGGCAGGCCGGGCAGCGGCTGCAGGATCTCGACGGCGTGGCCCAGCGAGCGGTACCGGTCGCGGAGGTCCTCCCACTGGAAGAGGGCGAGCGCGGGATCGACCGGCTTGGCGGGGTCCATCCACGGGTTGATGGAGTAGGTGACCCGGAAGTACGTGGGGGGACACATCAGGTACCGCCGGAACGAAGCGGTTCGCGCTGCGCTCAATGAAGGCTCCTCACGGTGTGGTTGAGGCCGTTGTGCACATGGTGGACCCGCGGCGGACGTCGCGCACCGGATTGCGGACCGAAAAATGCCCGTTCGGCCCTGGTGGGCGGCCTCTAGGGTGAGCGCATGCCGACACCGAGCACCGCCTCCGACGACCTCCTGCTCCCCGGGACCCGCCGTGCCCTGCTGCACCGGATCGCGGTCGCCCAGTCCACCGCCCGCACGCCCTCCCTCGTGGCGGCCGTCGTCCGGGACGGCCGCACCCTGTGGACCGGCGCGCGGTCCTGCGTGGACGGGCACGCGCCCGACGGCGACACGCAGTACCGGATCGGCTCGATCACCAAGACCTTCGTGGCCGTGCTGGTCATGCGGCTGCGCGACGCGGGACGCCTCGGGCTGGACGACGCGGTGGACAAGCATCTCGGCGCCACCGCCGCGACCGGGGTGACGATCCGTCAACTCCTGGCGCACACCGCGGGACTGGCCTCCGAGCCGCCCGGCCCCTGGTGGGAACGGACCCCCGGTGGGCTGCGCCCCGACATCGACGGGCTGCTCGGCGAGCACGCCCGGCTGCACCCGGCCGGTGAGCGCCACCACTACTCCAACCCGGGCTTCGCCCTGCTCGGCGCCGTCGTGGAGCGGCTCCACGACGGGCAGCCGTGGGACGAACTGCTCTGGTCCCAGGTGCTCGAACCGCTCGGCATGGCCCGCACCACCCGCCGCCCGCAGGCCCCGCACGCGGGCGGCTGGGCCGTGCACCCGTACGCCGAACTGATGCTGCCGGAGGCCGTGCACGAGACCGGCCTGATGGCACCGGCGGGCGAACTGTGGTCGACGGCAGACGACTTGTGCCGCTGGGCCGCCTTCCTGGCCGCGGGCGACGAGGCCGTCCTGTCCGCCGCCACCCTGGAGGAGATGCGCCGGCCCGCCGCGCCCGGCGGCGACCACGGCCTCGGGCTCCAGCTGACGGCGGCGGCGGACGGGCGGCCGCTGGTCGGGCACGGCGGCTCGATGCCGGGCTTCGTGGCCGGGCTGTGGTGCGACGTCGCCGAGCAGGTGGGCGCCGTCGTCCTCGCCAACTCCACGACCGGCGCCCAGACCGGGGTGGTCGCACGGGACCTGCTGCGCATCGTCACCGAGCACGAGCCGCGCATCCCCGAGCCCTGGCGCCCGGTCTCCGACCCCGACCCCGAACTGCTCGCGCTCACCGGCCCCTGGTACTGGGGCACCTCCCCGCACGTGCTGCGGCTGACCGCCGGCCGCGACCTGGAACTCGCCCCCGCGACCCCCGGCGGCGGCCGCGGCGCCCGCTTCCGCGCCGAACCGGACGGCACCTGGACCGGGCTGGAGGGCTACTACGACGGCGAGACGCTGCGCGTGGTCCGCTCGGCCGACGGCACCGTCACCCACCTCGACGTCGGCACGTTCGTTCTCACCCGCACCCCCTACGACCCCGCCGCCCCGGTGCCCGGCGGCGTCGACCCGGCCGGCTGGGGGGCGCACGGGGCATGAGGGAGCCGTACGCGCTCAGGCGGTGAGCGGGAACTCCCGTCCGAGCGCGGCGAAGACCGCCGAGTTGTGGGCGAAGGCCCGGCGGCACTCCTCCACGACGCGCTGCCTCTCCAGCTCGCCGGCGGGCAGCGCGTCCAGCAGGGTCCGGTACTCCCGCTTGAAGGCGGCGGGGTTGCCGATCGCCTCGAAGACGTAGAAGCGCACGCCGTCGCCCTTGCGGGTGAAGCCCCAGGTCCTCTCGGCGATGCCGCGGATGACCTGGCCGCCGGAGAGGTCGCCGAGGTAGCGGGTGTAGTGGTGGGCGACATAGCCCGCCGGCCAGTCGCGCGCCGTCTCCGTGATGCGGGCGGCGTATGCGGCGGTCTCGGGCAGGACCGCCGCCCGCTCCCGCCAGCCGGAGCCGAGCAGGTGGCCGAGGTCGCGTTCGAGCGCGGCGACCCGGGGCAGCTCCGGCCGCAGGAACGGGCCCGCGACGGGGTCGCCGGCCAGCGCCGCGGCCCCGTCCTCCAGGGCCCGGTAGACGAACCACAGTTGCTCGGTGTACCGGGCGTACGCGGCCACCCCGAGGCGTCCGCCGAGCAGGTCGCCGATGAATGTGGAGTTCTCCGCCTCGGTGTGGCGGTCGTGGGAGGCGGCGCGGATCACGGTGGAGAACGGTGGCGCTCCGGAGGGGCCGGCGGTCGTCAAGGGGAGCCTCCTGCGGTCGGGCCGTGCAGGAATCGTGCCCACTTAGGCTTGCCTTAGTCAATGGGCTTGCCGACAGCCTGTCGGAAACCAGGCTACGTCCCGGTGGGGCGGTATGGGGTCATTTGCGGGCACCCATCCCCCCTTCGGGGGACCTTCCGGGCACCCCGGGTGCAAACCGGATCCGTACAGGGCGCAGGATGGAATTCCACCATCCGTGGATTCCGCTCACGTCTTTTCCTTCGTTACGTAGGGTGGAGCGAGGGTTCACACGGGCGAGGGAAGGGGCTCGATGGTCACCAAGGGCAGGTTGTCCGGCTGGTTGCGCCGGAAAGCGGGGGAGCGGGACGCCGACGGCGAGGACGCCCTCGCCCAGCGGACCCCGGGCGCCCGCGACCGGGACGACCTGCTGCTCGCGGCCGCCGAGGCCGGCCTGCCACTGGCCCTCGCCGCGCACCCCTCCGCCGAGTCCGGCTACCGCTGCTCCTGCGACCGGATCGGCTGCCCCACCCCGGGCCGGCACCCCGTCTCCTTCGCCTGGCAGACCCAGGCCACCACGGACCCCGAGGCGATCCGCCGCTGGCTGCGCACCGAGCCGCTCGCGAACTTCATCACCGCCACCGGCATCGCCCACGACGTCCTGGACGTCCCCGCCGAGGCCGGCCGGATCGCCCTGGAACGCCTGGCCGCCGAGGGTGCCGCCACCGGGCCGGTGGCCGTCTCCGACGGCCGGACCCTGTTCTTCACCGGCACCCGCGCCACCGCCGACGAGGACGAGTGGTGGCCCTGCGAACTGGACTGCCACCCCGAGACCCTCGACGAGCACCCCGGCCTGCGCTGGCATTGCCGCGCCAGCTATGTGCTGATGCCGCCCTCGCGCCTGCCGTCGGGCGCCGTCGTCACCTGGCTGCCCGGCCACGGCCCCGACCGCCCGCTGCCCGACCCCCTGCCACTGCTCGCCGTCCTGACGGACGCCTGCGCCCAGGTCGAGCACGAGCCCGAAACGGCCGGCTGGATCGCCTGAGCCGCCCCTCCCGGCGGCGGTGAGCCTTCCCGGCACGTGCCCGTCACGCCGCCGTGCCGCCGGCCCCGGCCCGTGCGGGGTGCGGAAGCCCGGCGTCCGGCTGTGTCGCTTGACCCCCGGGACGGGCCTGTTGTGCGGTCCGGCCCATCGCGGTTCCCGTTGCCCAGGCGCAGAAGTCCGGGTTTCGGCCGTGCATGTGGCTGCCGCGACCGGCGTGCCGCTGGATCCGCTGCTCGTTGCCAGGGTCTTGGCGCCGGGGTCGATGGGCGCGGTGTGATGCTCGCGGCAAGGAGGGCCGGCGCCCGGCTGTGGCGCTTTGCCGCTGTCGCGGTTTCCGTTGTCGAGGCGCGGTGTGGAGCGTGGCGCAGAAGTTCGGGGTCCGGCTGGGCATGTGGCTGCCGGGACGGGCCTGCCGCTGGATCCGCTGCCTGTCGTCAGTGTGTGGTGCCGGTATTGATCCTCGCGGCGAGGAGGAGGACCGCAGCCCGGCGGCCGTGGCGCCTCGGGCCTTCGAAGCGAGACACGGAAGAGCAGCGCGGCCCGCCGCCGGATCCGGGGCAAGGTCGCATGCCCTGCCCAGCCGCGCGCCGTGTGGTGCGAGGCACGGAAGGGCCGTGCCCCGGTACGACCGGCCTGCCGCCGCACGCGGTGCCGGCGGCACGAAGCCCCCGCGTGCCGCGCTCGCGGCGCGGCATGGGCCCGGCCCCGCAGGGCCGGGAGCCGACGGACCCACGCCTACGGGCGTCAGCCCCCGTCGCCGACGGGCCGTGCCCCCTCAGGCACTCGCTCGCCGGAACCGGCGCGCGCCGCCGGCGCGGCGGGGCGGCCGGGGCGCAGGAAGAAGAACATGGCCGGCGCGAGGTACAGGGCCCAGACCGCGACCTGGAGCCAGGTCGGGTCCGGCTGGAAGTTGAACACGCCCTTGAGCAGCGTCCCGTACCAGGAGTCCGCCGGGATCGTCGTGCTGATGTCGAAGGCCCGCGAGCCCAGTCCGGGCAGCCAGTCGGCCTCCTGGAGGTCGTGGAAGCCGTACGCGAGGACGCCGGCCGCCACGACGACCAGCATCGCCCCGGTCCAGGTGAAGAACTTGGCCAGGTTGATGCGGACCGCGCCGCGGTAGAACAGCCAGCCGAGGACCACGGCCGTGAGCAGTCCCAGCGCCGCGCCGACCAGCGGCCGTACGCCGTCGTCGGTGGCCTGCACGGCGGTCCAGATGAACAGCGAGGTCTCCAGCCCCTCGCGGCCCACCGCGAGGAAGGCGGTGACGATCAGGGCGCCGGTGCCCATGGCGACCGCGGCGTCGAGCTTGCCGTGCAGTTCGGCCTTCAGGTGCCGCGCGGTGCGCCGCATCCAGAACACCATCCAGGTCACCAGGCCGACCGCGATGACCGACAGCGAGCCGCCGAGCGCCTCCTGCGCCTGGAAGGTGAGTTCGGAGGAGCCGAACTGCAGCGCGGCGCCGAAGCCGAGGCTCAGCAGCACCGCGGCGCCGACGCCGAGCCAGACCGGCGGCAGCTTGTCCTTGCGGTCCGTCTTCACCAGGTAGGCGACCAGGATGCAGACGACCAGGCTGGCCTCCAGGCCCTCACGGAGTCCGATCAGGTAGTTGCCGAACACCCGCCGTCACTTCCTTTCAGTTGTTCCCGAAGAGCGCGCGGCCCCACCAGTCGCCGGAGTCCCGGACGCCCGGCGGTACGGCGTAGACGGCCGAACCCACGTGCTGGATGTACTCGTTGAGCGCGTCGGTCTTGGCCAGCCGCATCTGCAGCGGGATGAAGCCGTCGCGCACGTCGCGCTGGTAGGCGATGAAGAACAGACCGGCGTCCAGCCGCCCGAGGCCGTCGGTGCCGTCGGTGAAGGAGTAGCCGCGCCGCAGGATCGTCACGCCGCTGTTGTCGGGGTGCGAGAGGCGGATGTGCGCGTCGGGCTTCATCGCCTTGAAGTCCGGGGTGTCGCGCTCGTGCTTCCTGCCGAGCGGGGCGCCCTCGCCCTTGGTCCGGCCGAAGACGTCCTCCTGCTCGCGCAGGGAGGTCCGGTCCCAGGTCTCGATGTGCATCCGGATGCGCCGGGCCACCAGGTACGAGCCGCCGGCCATCCAGGCCGGGCCGTCGTTGGACGGGACCCACACGTGCTTGTCCTGGGCGGCCCTGTCGGAGCCGGCGACGTTGTGCGTGCCGTCCTTGAAGCCCATCAGGTTGCGCGGGGTCTGCTCGTCGGGCGTGGTGGAGGAGGTCTTGCCGAAGCCGAGTTGCGACCAGCGCATCGCGACCTTGCCGAAGCCGATGCGGGCCAGGTTGCGGATGGCGTGCACCGCCACCTGCGGGTCGTCGGCGCAGGCCTGGACGCACAGGTCGCCGCCGCTGCGGCTCGCGTCCAGGTTGTCGCCGGGGAACTTCGGCAGGTCCACCAGGGCCTCGGGGCGCTGCCCGGTGAGCCCGAAGCGGTCCTTGCCGTCGGCGCCGCGGAAGAGCGAGGGGCCGAAGCCGACGGTCAGCGTGAGCCGGGAGGGCTGGAGGCCGAGGGCCTCGCCGGTGTCGTCCGGCGGGGCCTCGGCGAGGCCGCCGACCGCGCCCTCGCCGACCGGCCGGCCCTGCGTCATCCGGCGCGCGGCCTCGGTCCACTCCTTCAGGAGCGCGATCAGTTCCTCGCGGTCCTCGGTCGTGACGTCGAAGGACGCGAAGTGCAGCCGGTCCTGGACCGGGGTGGTGATGCCGGCCTGGTGCGGGCCGTGGAAGGCGATCGCGCTGCCCGCGGAGGCCGCGGGCTGCACGTCGTTCCCGGTGCGCACGGCGGCCACGGCGCTGCCGGCCGCGGCGGCGCCGAGGACGACCCCGGCGCCGGTCCAGCCGAGCAGTGTGCGCCGCGAGGTGGTGGTTTCCTCGGACATGCTCCCCAGTCCTTTGTGGTGACGGTTACTTGGCGACGGCCGCGGCGAGCTTGGACAGCGGCTCGGCCAGCGCGTTGACGCCGTCCGAGAGCTCCTTGCGGTCGGCCTTGCCGACGGTGTCGTACGAGACGAACGTGTCGCCCTTGCGGTACTTGCCCAGCAGCCCCGTCAGGGCTGTGAACTGCTTGTCCAGTTCGGAGGTGAGCGCCGGGTCGCTCTCGGCGGCGACCGGCTTCAGCAGCTCGTACGCCTTCTGCGCGCCCTCGACGTTGGCCTGGAAGTCCGACAGGTCCGTGTGGGAGTAGCGGTCCTCCTCACCGGTGATCTTGCCGGTGGCGACCTCGTCCAGCAGTTCCTTGGCGCCGTTGGCCATGCTGGTGGCGGTGATCTCGGCCTTGCCGACGCGGGTCTGCCAGTCCTTGAGGTCGGTGACGAGCTGGTCGGCGAGGGTGCCTTCCTCGGCGCCGGCCTTCTTGTCCTTCCACAGGGACTTCTCCAGCCGGTGCCAGCCGGTCCACTTCTGGCCGTCCTCCAGACCGTCCTCACGGGTGTCGGTCAGGGGGTCGATGTCGCCGAAGGACTCGGCGACCGGCTCGGTGCGCTCCCATCCGACGCGGGACGGCGCGAAGAGCGACTTGGCCTTCTCCACGTCGCCGGCCTTGACGGCGTCGGCGAACTGCTGGACCACCGGGATGGTCTGGTCGGCCTGCTCCTGGGCGTACTTGCGGTACGCGGCGACGGCCGCGTCCAGGCGCGGGTCGCTCTTGACGGCGCCCTTGCCGGTCACGGTGATCTTCTGGCGGATGCCGTCGCCCTGCATGCCGGGCTTGCAGGCGATCTCGTAGGAGCCGGCCTTGATCTCGGCGGTGATGGTGGCCTTGGTGCCGGGGCCGATGTTCTCCCGCTCGGTCACGATCTTGTCGCTGGGCGTGTAGACGTAGACCTCGGTGACCTTGGAGCCCTTGTTCTCCACGGCGAGCTGCACGTGCCCGGCCGGGAAGGTGGTCTTGGAGACGTCGCATGCGGTGTCCGAGGCGGTCACGGTGATCGCGTCCGAGGAGGCGCTGTCCGCCTTCTCCGCGCACCCGGTCACGGCGGTGACGGCGACCACTATGCCGGCGGCGGCTACTGCGGACATGCGGACGGCGGACATACAGGCTCCTGGCGGATCGGTGAGGCGAGGACTTAGGTGAGCCTTTCTGTGGAAAGGCTTGCCTAACTTACCCAAGCCTCATCTCGCCTTGCCCACTATTGAGTAAAGAAAGAGTAATGAAGGGGCGTGGCGGTGTGCGGGTCGGGCGGGGGGCTCAGGGCAGGGTCAGTACCTCGGCGCCCGTCTCCGTGACGACCAGGGTGTGCTCGAACTGCGCGGTGCGCTTGCGGTCCTTGGTGACCACCGTCCAGCCGTCGTCCCACATCTCGTACTCGTGGGTGCCGAGCGTCAGCATGGGCTCGATGGTGAAGGTCATGCCCGGCTTCATCACCGTGGTGGCGCGCGGATCGTCGTAGTGCGGGACGATCAGGCCCGAGTGGAAGGACGTGTTGATGCCGTGGCCGGTGAAGTCGCGCACCACGCCGTACCCGAAGCGCTTGGCGTACGACTCGATCACCCGGCCGATCACATTGATCTGCCGGCCCGGCTTGACCGCCTTGATCGCGCGATTCAGCGATTCCCGGGTGCGGTCCACCAACTGCCGTGATTCCTCGGCGACTTCGCCCACGAAATAGGTGGCGTTGGTGTCGCCGTGCACCCCGTGGATGAAAGCCGTCACATCGAGATTGACGATGTCGCCGTCGCGCAGTTCGGTCGAGTCGGGGATGCCGTGGCAGATGACCTCGTTGATGGACGAGCACAGCGACTTGGGGAAGCCCCGGTAGCCGAGGTCCGAGGGGTAGGCCTGGTGGTCGCACATGTAGGTGTGGGCGATCCGGTCCAGTTCGTCCGTGGTGACCCCGGGCGCGATGGCCTTCGCCGCCTCCTCCATCGCCCGTGCGGCGATCCGGGACGCGACGCGCATCTTCTCGACGGTCTCCGCGGACTGCACCTCCGGCCCGTCGTACGGCTGCGGGGCCGGACGGCCCACGTACTCGGGCCGCGGGATCGAGGCGGGGACGTGACGCGTGGGGGAGAGCTTGCCGGGCACCAGGACAGACATGTCAGCGAGTGTATCGGCGGCCGGTCGGGCAGCATGGCGGCAGGATGTCGTACGAGGAGGAGCGATGGCGCCGTTCAGGAGGGTCCGCAAGCCGGCCGGGAAGCCCGGCGAGTGGTTCTACTGCATCGAGCACAGAAAGGTGGAGGAGGGCCCGGAGTGCCCGGCCAAGGACCGGATGGGGCCGTACCCCAGCCGGGCCGACGCCGAACGCGCGATGGAGACCGCCGCCGAGCGCAACCTGCAGTGGGAGAACGACCCGCGGTGGAAGGACCAGCCGCGCGAGGACGAGGGCGACTGAGCGACCGGCCGTTGCCGGGCGCACGGCGCGGGGGTGCGGCGGCAGGACTCCTCCGCGCCCCCCGCCGCGTCACCCGATTGGCCAGTCCCGGCGGACCGGCCCGGACCACCCGGCGGCCACTCGCGTCTAGCACATCAGCCCCTTTCCCGTCCGAGGTTTCGAACGTATTGAGGTTCAGACCAAGGGCGCTCCGTTTCACAGGACATGCGGACCGGATCCGACCACGGCAGGTCGGACGAAGCCCGAGAAAACCTGACGAACCGGAGGAAAGGGGCCCCATGTCCAGGAAACGCAGGCTCGGGACCAAGCAGAAGATCGCGCTGATGACGGGCGCGGCGACGCTCGCCGGCGGTTTCGCCGTGGCGACCATGGCCAGCGGTCACGCCTCCGTGGTGTGCGACGGCCTCGACCAGGCGATTCGCAACAACCAGGCCTTCATCGCGGGGCAGCGGGCGAATCCCGACGCGCAGTCGGCGGCCCGGATCGCCAACCGTGAGGCGGTCATCGCGCAGATCAACGTGCAGCGCCAGGCCTCGGGATGCGGCGCGGCCCCGGGGGCTCCCGCGGCGGCGGCTCCGGCGGCGCCCGCCGCGCCCGCGGGCCAGGGCCAGGGGCAGGGTCAGGGGCAGGGCCAGGGCCAGGGGCAGAACCAGGGCCAGGCGCAGCAGCCGCCCGCCGCGCCGCCCGCGGGGGCGGTGACCGGCCAGGTGGTGTGCCCGGGTTCGACGGTGACGCTGTCCGGCGAGGCGGGCGCCCCGGCCGCGTCCAGCAACCAGTTCCCGATGGGCACCAGGCTCAAGGTGACCAACCTCGACAACGGCAAGTCCACGACGGTTACCGTGACATCGCCGTCCGGGAGCTGCGCGCTGCTGAACAACGCCGCCTTCGAGCAGGTCCGCGAGCCCGGGAAGTTCCTGATCCGGAAGGCGCGGATCGAGCGCGTCGGCTGACGGGCCGACCCCTCCGCCGGTCTCCGGCGATCACCCAGCCGTCCGGGCCGCCGCCGAACCAGGAAGCGGCGGTGGCCCGGACCTCTTGACGCGGGCACGACACTCGGCTTCAATCCGGCACTACAGGTCCAGACCAACGGTCCAGACCACTTGCCCGGCACCGCCCGAACCCCCCGTCCCCCACTGGGAGGTCACGTGCTCTTCCGTCGTCGAGTCCCGCGTCCGGGATCCCGCAGATCCCGCATCCTCTCCGTCGTCACCGCCGCCTTCCTGGCCGCCGCAGGATCCCTGATCGTCCTGCCCGGCACCGCCCAGGCGGCCAACCTCGTCACCAACCCCGGCTTCGAGAGCGGCAGTCTGTCCGGCTGGTCCTGCTCGGGCGGCTCCGTCGTCAGCAGCCCGGTGCACAGCGGCACCAAGGCGCTGGCCGGCGCCGTCAGCAGCAGCGACACCGCGCAGTGCACCCAGACCGTCTCCGTGCAGCCCAACACCGCCTACTCGCTCACCGGTTGGGTGCGCGGCGCGTACGTCTACCTCGGTGTCACCGGCGGCGCCTCCACCTGGACGCCGTCCGCCGGCTCCTACACCCAGCTGACGGTCCCCTTCACCACCGGGGCCTCGCAGACCAGCGTGCAGCTGTACGTCCACGGCTGGTACGCCCAGGGCACCTACAACGCCGACGACATCAGCCTCGACGGGCCGGGCGGCGGCGGGGGCGGGGACACCCAGGCGCCCACCGCGCCCAGCGGCCTCACCTCCACCGGCAAGACGTCCTCCAGCGTCTCGCTCGCGTGGAACGCCTCCACCGACAACGTCGGGGTGACGAGCTACGACGTCTACCGCGGCGGCACCCTGGCCACCACCGTGACCGGCACCTCCGCCACCGTCACCGGCCTGGCCGCCAGCACCGCGTACACCTTCACCGTCAAGGCGCGCGACGGCGCGGGCAACACCTCGGCGGCCTCCAACGCGGTGAGCGTCACCACGAACGCGGGCGGCGGCGGTGGCACCGGCTTCAAGCAGGCCGCGCCCTACCTCTTCCTCGGCTGGGGCGACCCGCCGAGCGCGACCAGCGTGATGAGCGCCACCGGCGTCAAGTGGTTCACGATGGCCTTCATCCTCTCCTCCGGCGGCTGCAACCCGGCCTGGGACGGCTCCCGTCCGCTGACCGGCGGCGTCGACCAGTCGACCATCAACTCCATCCGCGCGGCCGGCGGCGACATCGTCCCGTCCATCGGCGGCTGGCAGGGCAACAAGCTCGGCCCCAACTGCTCCACCCCCGAAGCCCTGGCCGGTGCCTACCAGCAGGTGATCAACGCCTACGGGCTCAAGGCGATCGACGTCGACATCGAGAACACCGACGAGTTCGAGTCCGAGGTCGTCCAGGACCGCATCCTCAACGCGCTGAAGATCGTCAAGCAGAACAACCCCGGCATCCGGACGATCCTCACCTTCGGCACGTCGACGACCGGCCCGACCTACTGGGGCGGCCGGCTCATCGACCGGGCCAACGCGCTCGGCGCCAACATCGACGTCTTCACGATCATGCCGTTCGACTTCGGCGGCGGCGCCGACATGTACGGCAACACCGTGAACGCCGCCGAGGGGCTGAAGGCCAAGCTGAAGTCCACCTTCGGCTGGGACGACGCCACCGCCTACGCCCACATGGGCCTGTCCGGCATGAACGGCCTCAGCGACCAGCAGGAGACCACCACCCCGGCGATCTGGACCCAGATCCGGGACTGGGCCAACTCGCACCACATCGCGCGGCTCGCCTACTGGGCCGTCAACCGCGACCGGCCGTGCGCCGGCGGCGGCGTGGTGAGCAACTGCTCCGGCATCAACCAGAGCACCTGGCAGTTCACCTCGATCACCGCCGGGTTCACCGGCTGATCCACGGCCCGGCCGCCCACACCGGCCGGGCCCACCGACCGCCCCACGGGTCAGGCGGCGGGGGACACCGCGTCCTCCGCCGCCGTCCGCATGCCCACCGCGTGCACGTTGGTGCGCGCGTCGTACGCCATCAGCGTCGGCAGGCACACCGCGAGCGTCCCGACCGCCGCCACGCACGCCAGGCCGCCGGTCCACACCGAGGCCCGCAGCCCCAGCACCGCCGCCGCACCGCCGGCCCGCACCTGGCCCAGCTGGGGGCCGGTCATGAAGGACAGCAGCTCGATGCCCGCGAGACGGCCGCGCAGGGCGTCCGGGATCGTCTGGTTCCAGATCGTGGAGCGGAACACCCCGCTGATCATGTCCAGCGCGCCCGCCAGCACCAGGAAGAGCAGCACCAGCCACACATTGCGGGTCAGCCCGGCGCCCGCCATGCACAGCCCGAAGCCCGCCGCGGCCAGCACGATCGCCATGCCGTGCCGGTGCACCCGGGAGGACCAGCCGCTCGTCAGGCTCATCAGCATCGCCCCGGCGGGCAGCGCCGCGTACATCAGGCCCAGCGACCACGGGGCGCCCAGGTCGTCCGCCATGAAGGGGAACACGGCGATCGGGAACGCCAGGCCCATCGCGGCGATGTCCACCACATAGGTGCCCAGCAGTTCCTTGCGGCTCCAGGCGTAGCGCGCGCCCTCGCCGATCGAGCGCAGCGAGGGTCGCTCCGCGTCGTGCGAGGGCGGGGACGGCCGCAGGCGCAGGCCCAGCAGCAGCGACACCGCGAAGGTCAGCGCGTCGACGGCGTACGCCCAGCGCAGGCCCGCGTAGGCGATCAGCACGCCGGCCAGCGCGGGGGCCGCGATGGCGCCGAGCTGCCAGCGCAGCGCGTTCAGCGAGGCCGCCGCGGTGAGCTGGTCGTGCGGCACGATGCGCTGCACGATCGCCTCCAGCGCGGGGCGTTGCAGGCCGCCGAGCGCGCTCGTGAGCGCCGCCACCACGTACAGCGGCCACAGCAGCGGCTGCGGCAGCAGGGTGTTGGCCAGCAGCAGGACCGACATCAGGCCGAGCGCGGCCTCCGTCCACAGGATCAGCTTCCGCCGGTCGAGGGCGTCGGCCAGGGCGCCCCCGTAGAGCCCGAACACCACCAGCGGTACGAGTTCCACCGCCCCCAGCGCGCCGACCGCCAGCGTCGATCCGGTGAGGTTCTTGATCTGGACCGGGAGCGCCACGAAGGTCAGGAAGCTGCCGAAGTTCGTGATCAGCCCGGCACACCACATCAGGCGGAAGTCGCGGGAGCTGCGCCACGGCGCGAGGTCGGGGAGGAGATTGCGCACCCTCGCATGTTTCGCGGGCGGGCGGCGGGGTGCAACGCATTTTCCGGCGCCGGCCCGGTGGACGCCGTGGTCCACCGGGCCGTCCCAGGGGGCGCGTTCAGGCCATGAGGCCCGCCGCCTCCAGGCGTTCGCGGATACCCTTCACCGCGGTGTCGTCCAGCGGCACCTGCGGCGCGGCCGTGGCGGCGCAGGGAATGACGCCCCGCAGGTGCAGGGCCGCCTTGAAGGCGCCGAGCGCCGAGGCACTGGCGCTCATCGGGGCGGCCGCGGCGCCGATGTCGACGATGGAGAAGAGCGCGGCGAGCCGGTCCTGCTCCGCCGCGGCCTCCCGCCACCGTCCGGCCAGCGCGTGCTCGTAGAGCCGCACATAGCCGTGCGGGTCGACGTTGCCGAGTCCCGGCACGACACCGTGGGCCCCGGCCAGCAGGGCGGCGTCCACGGTGAGTTCGGAGCCGGTGAGCAGGGAGAAGGAGCCGGACAGACCGCGCCGGCGCAGCTCCACGAGCAGCCGGCGCATGCCGCCGTCGGCGCCGCTGCTGTCCTTGAGGCCGGCCAGTGTGCCGTTCTCCGCCAGCGCCAGCACCGTCGCCGCGGGCAGCTTGGTGTGCACGGCGGAGGGGATGTCGTACGCGAACAGCGGCAGGCCGTCGGCGCCGTCCCGCACCCGGCGGAAGTGGTCGGCGATCTCGGCCGGGTGCGTGGTGGTGTAGAAGGGCGCGGTCGCCACCAGCGCGTCCGCGCCCGCCGCGACGGCTGCCCGGACGTGGTCCAGCACCCGGGCCGTGGTCATGTCGACGACCCCGGCGAGCACGGGGACGCGCCCGCCGACGGCCTCGACGACGGTGGTGAGCGCGATCCGGCGTTGCGCGTCGGACAGATAGGCCGTCTCGCCGCTCGACCCGAGCGCGAAGACGCCGTGGACGCCCGCCGAGAGCACATGGCCGACCAGGGCGCGCAGCCCGTCGGTGTCCACGTCGCCCGCGGGAGTGAGGGGAGTGCACAGAGGAGGTACGACGCCGCACAAGGGGGCGTGCATATCGGTCATAACGCCCACTTCTACCAGCTTGCCGGGGGCGGCGACACGAACTGCTCGGCGAGCCGCGCGAGCCGCGGCAGCCGGTCCCGCAGCCGTACCCGCCGCCCCGCGGCGGCACTGACCAGGTGCTGCAGCAGTTCGAGTCCCACCTCGCCGGGCTCCGGCGGCACCGACAGCGCCTCATGGGCGAGGCCGGCCAGTTCCCGGTCGCCCGCGTCCATCGCCAGCACCCTCGCCCCGGCCCGCCGGGCGCCGTCCACCCGCTCCAGCAACCCCGGCTCCGCCTGCTCGGGCGCGACCACCAGCACCGTCTCGCCGCGCCGCGCGGCCTCCAGCCGGGCCGTGCCCACCGCGAGGTGCGCGGGCGCGCCGGGCGGCACCCACTGCCGCACCAGAGTGGGGGAGAGCTCCGGCAGCCCGCTCCAGGCGGCCTCGTCGTCCAGATGCGCGGCCATGTGCCACGGTTCGTACCCGCCGCCGCCCACCAGCAGCAGGCCGCCCGGGGAGCCGCGGCGGACCGCGCCGCGCAGCGCCCCCGCGAACGCCCGGGTCCGTTCCGGCCACTCGCTGCCGGCCAGCAGTTCACGGACGACCTCGACCCGTACGGCATCCATGCCACGGGATCCTGGCGCAGGCCCCCGCCGTCGCAGGCGGCTTCCCGCCCGGCTCACCCGAAGGGGGTCAATGTGCGGGAAGGGCGCTCGAGACCCTGGCCCGTACGTCGGTGAAGTGCCGGCGCATCGCCGCCCGCGCCGCGCCCGCGTCCCCGGTGCGCAGCGCGCCCACCACCGCGCGGTGGTTGGCGATGATGCGCTCGACCGGGTCGTCGGCGGGCGCCAGGGCGGAGCCGACGTCCTGGTAGACGCTCCAGAACAGGTCCATGAGCTGGAGCACCAGTTCGTTGTCGCAGGTCGCGTACAACAGCGCGTGGAAGGCGCGGTCGGCGTCCGGATCGGTGACCATCCGGGAGGCGAGCGCGTCGAGTTCGTCGAGCCGCTCCGGCGGTATCGTGCCGGCCACCTCGCCTATCAGCCCGACCTCCAGCAGTTCGCGCACGGCCACCAGATCGGCCAGCGCCCGTACCCGGGAGCGGATGTGGAAGGTGAGCGAGGGCAGCAGCACCCGCAGCGGCGCGTCCGTCACGAAGGTGCCGGTGCCGTGGCGTATCTCGACGATGCCGAGCGCCTGGAGCGCGCGCACCGCCTCGCGCACACTGTTGCGGCCGGCGCCCAGCAGATCCATCAGCTGGGGCTCGGTCGGCAATGTGGCGCCGGGGGCGAGTCGCTGCTCGTGGATGAGCTCGATGATGCGATCCTGGAGCGTCGGGCCGCGGCCCCCGCCGGCGGTTCTGGTCACAAGTGGCCGCCTTTCCCACGTGCTGTCGTGCTTTCTTGACGTGCCGTCAGTGTCTTGTCTACCGTCCCTTGACGACAAGGGACGTCCTACGTCTGCCATGCAAGGGCGCATCGGAGGCAACACCGATGTCATACCTCACATCCGTCCCCTACCGAGGCGGTACCGGGGGAACCTCCGGGGAAGACCCGGGGCCCGTCTACGCGAGCTTCCGCATCCCCGCGGTGGTCGTGACCGGCGCGGGCACCGTGCTGGCCTTCGCCGAGGGGCGGCACGCCTCGGCCGCCGACACCGGGCGCATCGACCTCGTCCTGCGGCGGTCGCACGACGGCGGCCGCACCTGGGACGACCTGCGGGTCGTGACGTCCAACGGCTCCGGCACCGCGGGCAACCCGGCCCCGGTCGTGACCGCCGAGGGCCGCGTCGTCCTGGTCCACGTGCGCAACGCCGGGACCGCGGAGGAACGGGACATCATCCGCGGCAAGGTGCCCGACGAGGACGGCCGCCGGGTCTGGGTCCAGCACAGCGACGACGACGGCGCCACCTGGTCCGAGCCGCGCGAGATCACCGCCGCCGTCAAACGCCCCGGCTGGCGCTGGTACGCCACCACCCCCGGCCACGCGCTCCAGTTGCGCACCGGCCGGCACGCCGGGCGGATCGTCGTCGCCGGCAACCACACCCGCCCGCCCGAGGGCCCCGACACCGGCGCCGAGCCCCGCTACAACGGCGGCCACTGCCTGTACAGCGACGACCTCGGCGAGACCTGGCAACTCGGCTACACCGACGACTCGTCCGACGACTACGTCAACCCCAACGAGACCACCGCCGCGGAACTCCCCGACGGCACCGTCTACTTCAACACCCGCACCGACTCCCGCAGCCCCGGCAACCGCGCCGACGCCGTCTCCGCCGACGGCGGCGCCACCCTGGAGCGCCGCTTCCGCCCGCAGGCCGGCCTGGTCGCCCCCGTCGTGCAGTGCAGCGTCCTGCACCTCGGCACCCCCGACGTGCTGCTCCTCTCCGGCCCCGGGCACCCTGCCGCGCGCGCCCTGATGACGATCCGGGCCAGCCACGACCACGGCGTCACCTGGCGGACCGCGCACACCGTCGACGGCCTCCCCGCTGCCTACTCCGACCTGGTGCGGCTGGACGAGGACACCGTCGGACTGCTGTACGAGACCGGCGACTTCGGCCCCTACGAGACGATCACCTTCCGCCGCGTCCCCCTCGCGGAGCTGGTCTCTTGATCGGCCGGCGCGGTGTGCTGGCGGCGGCCGGCGGCACGGCGGCGGCGCTCGCCCTGCCCGGCTGCGCCGCCACCACCGGCACGGCGGGCGGCAGCACCACCCTCACCTTCTGGTCCTGGGTCCCCGGCATCGAGCGCAACGTCGCGCTGTGGAACCGGCTGCACCCCGGCGTCCGCGTCGAACTGGAGAAGGTGGCGGCGAGCGGCGGCGCCCAGTACGCCAAGATGCACGCCGCGCTCAAGGCCGGCAGCCCGCCCGACCTCGCGCAGGTCGAGTACCAGATGGTGCCCGGATTCCTGCTCGACCAGGGCCTGGTGGACCTCGCCCGGCACGGTGCCGACCGCTACCGCACCCGGTTCGCCGACTGGCTGTGGCAGCAGAGCGTGTACGCGGGAGGCGTCTGGGCCATCCCGCAGGACTCCGGGCCCATGGTGCTGTTCCAGCGCCAGGACCTGCTCGACCGCTGGGACATCGAGACCCCCGCCACCTGGGACGACTTCACCGCAGCGGCCCGTGCCGTACGCCGCCGCGGCGCGCACCTCACCTCCTTCTCGCCCTCCAACCCCGGCTGGTTCACCGCCCTGGCCTGGCAGGCCGGCGCCCGCTGGTTCCGCGCCGGCGGCGACACCTGGCTGGTCTCGATCGACGACGAGCCCACCCGCCGCGTCACCCGCCACTGGGACCGGCTCATCAAGGACCGGCTGGTCACCACCCAGCCCATGATGCAGAGCGCCTGGTACGCCGGCCTCCAGTCCGGCGACCTCGTCAGCTGGACCGGCGGCAGCTGGGGCGACGCCCTGCTCACCGGCAACGCCCCCGGCGGCGCGGGCAAGTGGCGGGTCCGGCCGATGCCGCAGTGGCACGCCGCCGGTTCCGGCGCCGCCCCCTCCTCGGGGAACTGGGGCGGCTCGACCACCGCCGTCTTCACCGGCACCCGCAACCCCCGCGCCGCGCTGGACTTCGCGGTGTGGCTCAACAGCGACCCCGAAAGCGTCCGCCTGCTCATCCGCGGCGGCTACGGCTACCCCGCCCCCACCTCCGGTTTCACCCCGGCCGAACTCAACACCCGCGCGGCCTACTTCGGCGGCCAGGACTACGGCGCGGTCGTCGCCGCCTCCGGCGCCGCGGTCGACCGCGCCTGGACCTGGGGCCCCACCATGGACACCTTCTTCCAGCGGCTCACCGACACCCTCAGCGGCGCCGTCAGCGACGGCACCTCCCTCACCGCCACCCTGCCGAAACTCCAGGCCCGCACCCTCGCCGACCTGCGCGACAAGGGCCTGAAAGCGGAGGCCGCATGACCGCGCGGGCGGACGTCGTGCCGCCTGAAGCCCCCGGTTCCGCCCCGGTGTCCGGGGCCCGTACGCACCGCGCCGGCCCCGCCCGCCCCCGGAGCCGTTTCCGTGCCGGCTCGCGCGAGGCACGCACCGCGGCCGCGTTCCTCCTGCCGTTCTGCGCGCTGTTCCTGCTCTGCTTCGTCGTCCCCATCGGCTACGCCGTGCAGCAGAGCCTGCTGCGGACCGTGCGCACCGGGCCGCTCGGCTTCGGCGGCTCGCACGACGCGTTCGCCGGCCTCGCCAACTACGCCCACGCGCTGCGCGACCCCTCGTTCCTCGCGGGCTTCGGGCGCGTGCTGCTGTTCGGGGTCGTGCAGGTGCCGCTCATGCTCGCGCTGGCCGCCGCCCTCGCGCTGCTCCTGGACAGCGCCTCCGCCCGCGGCATCGGCTTCTTCCGCACCGCGTACTTCCTGCCCTACGGCGTGCCCGGCGTGATCGCCTCGATCCTGTGGGGCTTCCTCTACGTCCCCGGGATCAGCCCCCTGGTGCAGATCCTGCACTCGGCCGGCTGGCAGGTCGACTTCCTGTCCAAGAGCACCGTGCTGTGGTCCATCGCCAACATCGTGACCTGGCAGTTCACCGGCTACAACATGCTCGTCCTGATCGCCCAGCTCAAGGCCGTGCCCGCCGAACTGTACGAGGCCGCCCGCCTCGACGGCGCGAACGCGGCACGCGTCGCCTGGCACATCAAGCTGCCGCTGATCCGCCCGGCGCTCGTCCTGACGGCCGTCTTCAGCATCATCGGCACACTGCAACTGTTCTCGGAGCCGCTCGTGCTGCGTCCGCTCTCCCCGGCCATCGACTCCGGCTACACGCCCAACCTGCACGCCTACAACGAGGCGTTCGCGGCCAACGACTACCACGTCGCCGCCGCCGAGGCGGTGCTGCTCGCGCTCGTCGCGTGCGCGCTGTCCTTCGGCTTCCTCAGCCTCGTCGGCCGCCGCGGCGGGGACGGGGCACTGCGATGACCGTCCCGCTCCGCCACCGCGTCCTGACCGCGACCGCCCTCGCCCTGGCCGCCGTCTACTTCCTCGTCCCCGTGTACTGGCTGGCGGTCTCCTCCACCAAGTCCAGCGCCGACCTCTTCGGCAGCTTCGGCCTCTGGTTCGCCCACCCCCACCCGATCGACTACCTCGGCAGGGTGCTGACCTACGACGGCGGCGTCTACGTCCGCTGGTTCGGCAACAGCCTGCTCTACGCGGGCGTCGGCGCCCTCGGGGCGACCTGGCTGTCGGCCGCCGCGGGCTACGCCCTCGCGCAGTACCGCTTCGCGGGGCGCGAGGCGGTGCTGACCGCCGTCGTCGCCGGCGTCCTCGTGCCCTCCACGGCCCTCGCCCTGCCGCTCTACCTGCTCTTCACCGACCTCGGCTTCGCCAACACCTACTGGTCGGTCCTCGTCCCGGGCCTGGTCAGCCCGTTCGGCGTGTACCTGTGCCGGATCTACGCCACCGCCGCGATCCCGCGCTCCCTGCTGGAGGCCGCCCGGCTCGACGGGGCGGGGGAGTGGCGGATCTTCCACGTCCTCGGGCTGCGCCTGATGACGCCGGCCCTGGTCACCGTCTTCCTGTTCCAATTCGTCCACATCTGGAACAACTTCTTCCTGCCGCTGGTCATGCTCTCCGACAGCGACCTGTACCCGGTGACGCTCGGGCTCACCTCCTGGCAGGGCTACGCCGACCGGCAGCCGGAGCTCTACCAGTACACGGTCGGCGGCGCGCTGCTGTCCGTCCTGCCGCTCATGCTGCTCATGGTGGTGCTCCAGCGCCACTGGCGGGGCGGCCTCAGCGAGGGCAGCGTCACGGCGTGACCGTGGCAGGATCACGTACATGACTGTTGACAGTGGCAATGACACCCCCGCCCCGAAGGTTCCCGCCAAGGACCCCTGGGACCTGCCCGACGTCTCCGGCCTCGTCGTCGGCGTCCTCGGCGGCACCGGCCCGCAGGGCCGCGGCCTGGCCTACCGGCTCGCCCGGGCGGGCCAGCAGGTGATCATCGGCTCCCGCGCCGCCGACCGGGCGCAGGCCACCGCCGACGAGGTCGGCCACGGCGTCCAGGGCGCGGACAACGCCGAGACCGCCCGCCGCAGCGACATCGTCATCGTCGCCGTGCCCTGGGAGGGCCACGCCAAGACGCTCGAGTCGCTGCGCGAGGAACTCGCCGGAAAGCTCGTCGTCGACTGCGTCAACCCGCTCGGCTTCGACAAGAAGGGCGCCTTCGCCCTGAAGCCGGAGGAGGGCAGCGCCGCCGAACAGGCCGCCGCGCTGCTCCCCGACTCCCGGGTCGCCGCCGCCTTCCACCACCTGTCCGCGGTGACACTGGAGGACCCGGACGTCGAGACCATCGACACCGACG
Source organism: Streptomyces sp. NPDC088732 (assembly GCF_044751205.1). NCBI lineage: Bacteria > Bacillati > Actinomycetota > Actinomycetes > Kitasatosporales > Streptomycetaceae > Streptomyces > Streptomyces sp. NPDC088732. Next base: position 12,721 of record NZ_JBIVLI010000022.1, on the reverse strand, counting down.
TGCTCGTCCTCGGCGAGTCCCGCGCCGACACCGACCTGGTGCAGGCGCTGGCCGCACGCATCCCCGGCGTCCGCGGCGTCTTCGCGGGCCGGCTGCGCGGCGCCCACCAAGTCGAGGCGCTGGTCGCCAACCTGATCTCGGTCAACCGCCGCTACAAGGCGCACGCGGGGGTGCGCCTCACCGACGTGTAGCCGCCGTGGGGCCGTGCGAGGCCCGTGCGAGGGCATGGGGGACAATGAGCGGGTTCGTGACCGACCCGACAGGAGCCGCCCCCATGCCCCGCCTCGCCCTCTACGCGCTCATCGTGTGCGTGCTGTCCGTGGTCGCCGCCGTCGTCTCCTTCGTCGAAGGCAGCTGGCTCGGCGTCCTGTGGCTCGCGATCACCGGCCTGACCAGCAACATGTGCTGGTACTACGCGCGCAAGGCCAAGCTGGAGAAGGCGGCCGGCTAGAAGCCGCCGTTCTCCCAGAAGCGGAACAGCTGCGAGCCCAGGCCCGAGAGGCCGTCCGGCAGACCGAAGGCGCCCGTCACGGCGTCCACGAAGCCGAAGAACGCCGAGTTCACCTCAGGGATCCACAGCACGCCGAACACGGCCAGCAGGCCGAAGGACGCGAACGGCTCCAGCTGGCGCCGCACGTTGTACGAGAGCCAGGGCTCGATGACCCCGTAGCCGTCCAGCCCCGGCACGGGCAGCAGGTTCAGGATCGCCGCCGTCACCTGGAGCATGGCCAGGAACGCCAGACCCGCGGCGAAGGCCAGCTGGTCCTGGTTCTCGGGGTCCACGAGGTGCAGGGTGAACGGCAGCATCGCCGCGATCGCGAACAGCACGTTCGTGAGCGGTCCGGCCGCCGAGATCAGGCTGTGCTTCCAGCGGCCGCTGATCCGGCCCCGCTCGATGAACACCGCGCCACCGGGCAGGCCGATGCCGCCCAGGATCAGGAAGACCAGCGGCAGCACGATGCTCAGCAGCGCGTGCGTGTACTTCAGCGGGTTGAGGGTCAGATAGCCCTTCGCGCCGATCGAGATGTCGCCGCCGTGCAGGGCGGTGCGCGCGTGCGCGTACTCGTGCAGGCACAGGGAGACCACCCAGCCGGACACGACAAACAGGAAGACGGCGAAGCCGGTGTTCGAGGAGAAGCCGGTCCACACCGCCCACCCGGAGACGGCCATGATCGCGACCAGCCCGAGGAAAATCGGGCTGATCCGCCGTTCACTGCGGGCTGCTGCGGTGGTCATCGTGCGGGCTCCTGCGGAGGGCTGTTCGGGGAGGGGGCCGGGCCGGCCGCCCGATCATGTCATCCGTGCGGGGTCGGGCACACCCACGGGCCGATAACGCTCCGCCAACGCGAGACGTTCCGGGGTGCCCGCCTTTCCCCGCCCGCCCGCCCGTGTGCCCTGTGAAGTCACGCGCCCCGACGCCAGTTGTTGGGGGGCCGGGTTCGGGGCCTCCGGGGCTGCCATTCTGGACAGCACATTTAGGTGCCTCAGGTATCCGGCTTGAGCACTCCGGGTCACGCACCCAAATATGCTCCAGTGTCCAGAACGCCACCCCTACGACCCCGCCCCCTCCGTAGTTGCAAGCGCCTGATCCCCGGTGGGTGGGCGAGAAGGCTGTCCGGGGTTGCCGCGAGTGCCCTCTGAACCCCCACCGGCCGTCAGTCGCCCCAACCGGCCCGGGAGGGGGTGCGCCGGGGTCCGCCCGCAGGGGACGAGCGGAGACTGCGTGGTCGATGCCGAATGATGTGGGGGCAAACCGCGAGCCCCGAGGACGGACTCCGGAGCGGCGCCGACCCCACAACGCACGCAGCGCAGGGCCCGCACTTACCGTGCCGGGCACTCGGGAGGGAGGGTGGGGGAAAAACCCGGGCCCACGGAACCGCGGCGCCGCACTCGGACACAATGGGGGGCGTGCGCTACGGCATCCTCGGGACGACACAGGCCCACCGCGACGACGGCACCCCCGTGCCCCTTGCCGGGACGCGCTTGAGGGCGTTGCTGGCCGCGCTCGCCCTGCGCCCCGGACGGGTGCGCACGACCGAGGCGCTGATCGACGAGGTGTGGGAGGGCGAGCCGCCCGCCGACGCGACGGGCGCGCTGCAGGCGCTGGTGGCGCGGCTGCGCCGGGCGATCGGCCACGAGGCGGTCGGTTCCGCGGACGGCGGCTACCGGCTGGACGCGGCGCCGGACGCCGTGGACCTGTTCCGCTTCGAGCGCATGGTGGAGGACGGCGGGCGCGCCCTGGCCGACGGCGACGCGGCGAAGGCCGCCGACGCGCTGGACGGCGCGCTCGGGCTGTGGCGCGGGCCCGTGCTGGCCGATCTTCCGGACCGGGTCTCCGTCGCCTCCCGCTACGACGCGCTGCGGCTGGACGCCCGCCGTCTGCGGATCACCGCCGAGGTCGCGCTGGGCCGCGCCGAGCAGGTGCTCCCCGAGATCGCGGAGCTGGCGGCGGCCCATCCGCTCAACGAGCCGGTGCAGTCCCTGCGGCTGCGGGCGCTGCGGGAGGCGGGACGGACCGCGGACGCCCTGGTCGCATACGAGGACGTGCGGCGGGAGCTCGCCGAGGCGCTCGGTGCCGACCCGGGGCCGGAACTGCGTGCACTCCACGCCGAACTGCTCGCACCGGCCACGCCGGCCCCCGCACCGCTGCCGCCGCCGCGCCGGGGCAACGCGCGCGCCCGGCTGACCAGCTTCGTCGGGCGGGAGTCGGACCTGACGGCGCTGGCGTCCGATCTGTCCGCCGCCCGGCTGGTGACGATCACCGGCCCCGGGGGCACCGGCAAGACGCGGCTGTCGCAGGAGGCCGGGGACGCGGTCGCCGGGCACTGGCCGGACGGCGTGTGGTTCGCCGAGCTCGCCCCCGTTGAGGACCCCCGCACGGTGGCGGTGGCCGTGGTCAACGCCCTCGGTCTGCGCGAGACCCTGCTGCACGCGGGCTCGGCCACCGAGGCCGCGCTCGCCGCGGAGGCGAAGGGCGCGGTCGCCAAGGACCCGCTGCTGCAGCTGACCGAGTACTGCGCGGACCGCCGGCTGCTGCTCGTCCTGGACAACTGCGAGCATGTGATCGGGGCCGCCGCCGAGCTGACCGAGCGGCTGCTCGCCGACTGCCCGGACCTGGCAGTGCTCGCCACGAGCCGTGAACCGCTGGGCGTGCCGGGGGAGTTGATCCGGCCGCTGGACCCGCTGCCGCAGCCCCCCGCACTGCGCCTGCTGGCCGACCGCGGCGCCGCGGCCCGTCCCGGGTTCACCCCGGACGAGGATCCCGAGGCGTGCGCGGAGCTGTGCCGGCGGCTGGACGGCCTGCCGCTGGCCATCGAACTCGCGGCCGCCCGGCTGCGGATGATGACGCCGCGTCAGCTCGTCGACCGGCTCGACGACCGCTTCCGCATCCTCACCGCGGGCAGCCGCACCGTGCTGCCCCGCCAGCAGACGCTGCGGGCCGTGGTCGACTGGAGCTGGGACCTGCTCACCGAGGCCGAACGGACCGTGCTGCGCCGGTTCGCGGTCTTCGCCGGCGGCTGGGACCTGGCCGCCGCCGAGGCGGTGTGCGGCGGGGAGGGCGCCGGCTCCGTCGACCCGCGCGACGTCGCCCATCTTCTGGCCTCGCTGGTCGACAAGTCGCTCGTGGTCGCCGACCTCACCGAGGACGGCGCCCGCTACCGCACGCTGGAGACCATCGGCGAGTACGCGGCGGAACGGCTCGACGAGGCCGGCGAGCGCGACATCGTGGGGCGCCGCCACATCGCGTACTTCCGCGAGTACATCCGCACCGCCGATCCCGAACTGCGCGGCGCGCGCCAGCTGCTGTGGCTGGACCGCCTGGAGCGTGAGCACGAGAACCTGCGGGCCGCGATCCGCCGGGCGGTGGAGACGGGCGACGAGCAGGAGGCGCTCTGCCTGGTGCTGGCTTCCAGCTGGTTCTGGGAGATGCGCAACTACCGCAGTGAGATGGGCTACTGGCCCGGCGTGGTGGCGAAGATGAGTCCGGTGGACGCCTTCGCCGCACCGCTCGCGCTGCCGCCGCTGGACCGCGGTCCGCTGGACGACCCGCTGCCGATGGCGCCGCAGCTGCTCACCGAGGCCAGGCGCTGGGTGCGGACCGCCGAGGTGTTCGCCCGCATGGAGGAGACCGACGCCTGGAGCGACCCGCGGTACGTCGCGCTCGGCGAGGCGCTCATCGAGGCCTATCCGCCGGACCTGCCCCAGTCCAGCCTGCGGCCAGGGCTCTTCCGCATGCTGGGCGCCATGCTGACCGGGCGCTTCGACCTGATGCCCGAGCTGATCGACTCCACGGTGAGCAGTTGCCGGCGGCACGGCCGGACGTGGGAGCTGGCGTTCGCGCTGCAGTTGCGGGCCAAGATCATGAACGACGTCGAGGACCGGTTCGCCCAGTCCATGGAGGACATCCGCGAGGCCCGGGCCCTGTTCCGCGAGGCCGGCGACGACTGGGGCCTGGCGGAAGTGCTGGCGGCCGAGGCCGAGGCGACCGCCAACGCCGGCGACTGGGGCCGCGCCGCCGAGAGCTGCCGCGAGGCGATCGCCCTCGCGCTCAAGCTCGGCGCCCACCAGCAGATCCCGATGATGACGGTCCGCCTCGGCGACGCCCTCGCCAACAGCGGTCAGGAGGAGGAGGGCGAGCGGCTGGTCCGGGAGGGGATCGCCGACGCCCAGCGCTTCCGCCCGGTCGGCGACGACGCGAGCTACTACGGCAGGGTGCTGCTGGTCGCGATGCTCGCCCGGCGCGGCGACCTGGACGAGGGCTTCGCACTGCTCGACGCCATGCAGGCCGACCCCCCGCGGGGCATGCCCTCGTTCATCTTCGGGCTGCTGGCCGCGATCCGCGGCTGGCTGACCGGCATGGCCGGGGATCCGTACGGCGGGCTGCCCCATCTCCGCGAGGCCGTCGACTACATGGAGGCCCATCCACTGAGCCCGGTCATCGGGCCGCGCATGGGTGTGCTGCTCTTCCCGCCGGCCGTCACACTCTTCACCGGCATCGCGGGACTGCGCGACGACGGTGACGCGCGGGAAGCGGCGCGCCGTGCCGCGCTGGTGCTCGGCGCCCACGACAGCCTGCGGCAGACCGCCTGCACCCCGTGGGAGCGCCAGAGCCTCGACGAGGACGCGGCCCGGCTGCGCACGCACCTGGGGGAGCGGGATTTCGACGCCGTCTACCGCGAGGGCGGGGCCCTCACCTTCTCCGGGACGATCGTGCTGCTGCAAGAGCCCCTGTGACGCGGGCCGGTGCTCAGCCGGCCTTCTTGCGCGCCGCCGTCTTCTTGGCCGTCGTCTTCTTCGCGGTGGTCTTCTTCGCCGCAGCCTTCTTCGCCGGGGCCTTCTTGGCGGCCGTCTTCTTCGCGGCGGCCGGCTTCCGGGTGCTCCCGGCCTTCTCGGCGCCGCGGGCGTCGATGCTGGCCTGGAGCGCGGCCATCAGGTCCACCACGTTGTCGGGGGCGGAGGCCACCTCGGCCGTCTCGGGCACGGGCTCGCCCTCCAGGCGGGCGGCGACCAGGGAGTCCAGCGCCGTCTGGTACTCGTCGTGCTGGGACTCCAGGTCGAAGTCCTCGGAAAGGGTCTCCATCAGGCTCTGCGCCATCTTCAGCTCCTGCGGCCGCACGGCGACGTTCTCCGGCGGCGCCAGCCCCCCGGCGTCGCGGACCTCGTCCGGCCAGTACATGGTGTGCAGGACCAGCAGTTCCTCGTGGACGCGCAGCAGCGCCAGCGATTCGCGCGTACGGAGGGCGATCTTCGTCACGGCGGCCTTGCCGCTGGTGGCCAGCGCCTCGCGCAGCAGGACGTACGGCTTGGACGCGGCGGCATCGGCGCCCACGTAGTAGGCGCGGGACAGCGACAGGGGGTCGATCTCGTCGGTGTCGACGAAGGCGAGGACGTCGATCAGCTTGCGGCTGGGCAGCGGCAGTTGCGCCAGGTCCTCGTCGCTGAGCACCACCGTGCGGCCGCTCTCGTCCTCGTACCCCTTGGCGATCTCCGAGTAGGGGACCTCCTTGCCCTCCTTCTCGCAGAACCGCTTCATGCGGATGCGGCCGCCGTCCTCGGCGTGCACCTGGTGCAGGGAGACGCCGTGCTCCTCGGTGGCCGCATAGAGCTTGACGGGAATGGAGACCAGCCCGAAGCCGATCGCACCTTTCCACATGGATCGCATACTTTCGTCCCTTTCCGGGGACTTTCCACACTATGCCCGCCCCGTCAGCCTCGCCCGACCGGCAGCCGGCCGAGGTGGACGGCCGACAGGTGGTCCTCACCCACCTGGACAAGGTCGTCTTCCCCGCGACCGGCCACACCAAGGCGCAGTTGCTGCGGTACTACGCCCAGGTCGCGGCGGTGATGGTGCCCCACGCGACCGGCCGCCCCGCCTCCTTCGTCCGGGCCCCGGAGGGGCCGCACGGGCAGGCGTGGTTCGCCAAACGGCCGCCCGCCGGCACGCCCTCCTGGGTGACCACGACCGGCGGCCCCGGGGAGCCGCACGTCGTCCTCGACTCCACGGCCACCCTGGTCACCATGGCCAACCTCGGCGGCTGGGAGGTGCACGTCCCGCAGTGGACCGCCGATGCCGGGCCCGACGGCCACGACCGGCTCGTCCTCGACCTCGACCCCGGCGAGGGCGCCGACCTCGTCCTGTGCTGCCGGGTCGCCGAACGGCTCCGCCAGATGATGGACGACGACGGGCTCACCGCCTTCCCCGTCACCTCCGGCAGCAAGGGCCTGCACCTGTACGCGCCGCTGGAGCCCGCGACCGGGAAGGCCGTCAGCGGCTACGCCAAGGCGCTGGCCGGGCGGATGCGCGACGAGCACCCCGGCCTCGTCCTGGTCTCCATGACCCGCAGCCTGCGCCCCGGCAAGATCTTCATCGACTGGTCGCAGAACGCCTCCGCGAAGACCACCGCCTGCCCCTACACCCTGCGGCTGCGCGACCGCCCCGGCGTCGCCACCCCCGTCACCTGGGACGAGGTCGCGGCCTGCCGCGCGCCGGGCGACCTGGTCTTCGGACCCGAGGACGTGCTCGACCGGGTCGCCCGCCACGGCGACCTGCTGGCCGGGCTCGACGACGGCGCCGCCCGGGGCCGGCTGCCGTGACCGATCCCGTCCCGCCGCCCGTCGTGGTGATGCTCGCCCGGCGCGTGGAGACCGTCCCCGAGGCGGGCGCGCTGCCCGGCGGCTGCGCGTACGAGCCCAAGTTCGACGGCCACCGGATGGTCGTCCTCACCGGCCCCGTACGGCTCCAGACCCGCTCCGGGAGGATCGTCACCGACACCTTCCCCGAACTCGCCGAGGCCGCACGGGCCCTGCCGCCCGGCACCGTCGTGGACGGCGAGGTCGTCATCTGGCGCGACGGCCGCATCGACTTCGGCGCGCTCCAGCGGCGCGCCCTGGGCGGCACCCGCAGACGCCCGCCCGGGCCGCCCGCCAACTACGCGGCCTTCGACCTCCTCGCGGCCGGCGGCACCGACCTGCGCGGCCGCCCCTACGACGAGCGCCGCGCCGCCCTGACCGCCCTCCTCGCCCCGCTCGGCCCGCCGTTGCAGCCCGTCCCCATGACCACCGACCGCGACGAGGCGCTGCACTGGTACGCCTCCCTGGCCGCCACCGGCATCGAGGGCCTGGTCGTCAAGGGCCGCGCCCAGCGCTACCGGCCCGGCCGCCGCGACTGGCTGAAACTCCGGCACTCCGTCCCGCAGGACGCCGTCGCCATCGGCTTCACCGGCACCCCCCGCGCCCCGCGTGCCCTCGTCCTCGACCTCGGTGACGGCCCGCTGGCCTCCGCGCCCCTCGACGCGCCCCTCCGCACCGAACTCGCCGCCCTCCTCACCCCCGCGGCCCCCGCCACCGCGGCCCTCGACGACGGCACTCCCTACCGTCCGCTGCCCGGGCCCCTCCCCGTCGAGATCCTCCAGGGCGTCGGCCGCCACGCCCTCACCACGGTGCTGCGCCTGCGGCCGTCCTGACCTGCGGGGCGAGGCGCGAGACCCCCCGCGTGGAAAGGCCGTTGAGCGGCGTCGGGTGCCCGCATACGATGACGCGTCGCCATTCGGCCGTCGTTCGTGATCCCCGCTCCTCAGGAGACCCCTTCCGCCATGCGCGCGCTGTTCCATGCCGTCCGCCTCCTCGGGCTCCTGCTCGGCTTCTACGTCATGGCCCTCGGCCTGCTCGCGGCGATCGTGGCCGCGAACGTCGTCCTGTTCGACGCGGCACTCAAGGGGGGCTACGTGACCTTCCTGTTCGTGGGCGTCAGCGTCGCGTTCGCCTCGCCGCTGGTGTCGGGACTGCTCGCCTCCGTCCACGGGATGAACCGCCACCGGCCGGACGGACTGCGGGTGAGCGCGGACGAGCAGCCGGAGCTGTGGGCGCGCGTCCTTCGGGTGGCCACGGCGATGGACACCCCCGCCCCCGCAGAGCTCTGGCTCGTGGCGGAGCCGCAAGCGGCGGTCTGGCAGAGCTCCTGGCTGCTCGGGCTGGTCCCCGGGCGCCGGCGGATGGTGCTCGGCATCCCGTACCTCACCGGCCTGACGGAACATCAGCTCGATGCGGTCATCGCCCATGAGATCGGGCACTTCGCCCGGCGCGACACCTTCCTTTCGGCACTGGCCGCCCGCAACCGCACGGGTCTGACGCGGGTCCTCGACCGGTACGCCGAGGACGGCAGCGGCATCGGCCACACGATGGGCTCCCTGTTCGCCGGCTACGCCCGCTTCTGCCTGCGGGTGACGCAGGCCGAAGCACGTCTCGGGGAACTCGCCGCGGACCGCGCCGCCGCACGGATCGCCGGACGCGACGCGACCTCCGCCGCCCTGCGCCGCATCCTTCTCGTCGACGCCGCGCACACCCGCTATCTGCACGAGTACGCCGGAATCGGCGTCGGGCTCGGTCTGCTCCCGCCGGCCGCGGAGGTGCACTCCGGCTTCGCCGCGTTCCTGGACAGCGACACCTGGCGCGAGGAGGAGCGGCGGCTCATCGCCGACCCGCCGCGCGAGAAGACCTCGCCCTACGACTCGCACCCCCCGATGCGCGAGCGGGTCGCGGCGATCGAGGCGCTGCCCGCGGATGCCGCGGGGACGTTCCCCGACGAGCCGTCACCGGCCGCGGCCGGACTGCTCCACGACCCCGCGGGAACCGGTTCCCGCACCGTTCTGGCACTGCCCGGGACGGCCGGGCTGCGGCAGCTGTCCTGGCGGGAGCTGGCCGCCGCGGCCGGTACGGCGGAGCTCGGCGCCGAGACGGTGCCGGTGCTCCGGGCGGGCCGCGCGGTCCTGCGCCGGCCCGCGGACCTCGGCGCGCTGCTGGACGCCGTCGACGACGGACGGTGGCCGGAGGTCGTCGACTGCATGCCCCGCACCGGCGACGTGGGCCACATGCTCCTCGACGACTCCCTGCGGGCCCGCAACGAGGCTGCTGCCGCGGACCAGTTGTACTCCCTGGCGCTGGCGGCCCTGGTCGAGGGCGGCCGGGCCCGCTGGGAGCTGGACTGGGAACGCGCGAAGCACCTGGAGTTCGACGAGGGTGTGCACGCCGCGCTGGACCGGGCGGTCGACGCCGCGATGGCCCCGCAGGACGGCGCCGAGCCGGACAGCTCGGAACTGCGCGGGCTGCTCGGCCTTCCGGCGGACCGCACCGGCGCTCAGGCCTGAGCGGTCCCCGGCGGCACCTGCCGGGTGCGGGTCCAGCGCAGGAGGGCGTCCGCGGGCCATGTGTTGACGACCCGTTCCGGCGGGACGCCGCACTCCTCGGCGCGGGCGCAGCCGAAGATCAGCCAGTCGAGCTGGCCGGGGGCGTGGGCGTCGCTGTCGATGGAGAAGAGGACGCCCGCGTCGACGGCCGTGCGCAGGAGCCGGCGGGGCGGGTCGAGGCGGTCGGGGCGGCTGTTGATCTCCAGCGCGACGCCGAAGCGCTCGCAGGCGGCGAACACCAGGTCCGCGTCGAACTCCGACTCCGGGCGGGACTTGCCGCGCACCAGGCGCCCCGTGCAGTGGCCGAGCACGTCCACCAGCGGGTTGCTGACGGCGGAGACCAGGCGCCGGGTCATCTCGCCCCGATCCATCCGCAGCTTGGAGTGGGCGGAGGCGACCACCACGTCCAACTGGTCCAGCAGTTCGGCGTTCTGGTCGAGGGAGCCGTCCGCGAGGATGTCGCACTCGATGCCGGTCAGCAGCCGGAAGGGCGCGGGCAGCCGCTCGTTCAGTTCCGCGACGACCGCCAGCTGGGCGCGGAGGCGGTCGGCGGTCAGGCCGCGGGCGACGGTCAGCCGGGGGGAGTGGTCGGTGAGCACCGCCCACTCGTGGCCGAGCGCCGCCGCGGTGCGGGCCATGGTCTCGATCGGGCTGCCCCCGTCGGACCAGTCGGAGTGCAGATGGCAGTCGCCGCGCAGCGCCGCCCGCATCCGCTGCCCCGCGTCGCCCTCGGGCCGGGGCACGGCATCCGTTCCGCCGCCCTCCTCCAGCCGGGTGAGGTAGGCGGGGCGGCCGCCGTCCAGCGCCTCCCGGACGACGGCGGCGGTCTTCGGGCCCAGGCCCTTGATCTCCTCCAGGGAACCGGAAACGGCCGCGCGCCGCCGGAGCTCCTCCGGCGGCAGCGCGGTGACCGCGGCGGCGGCGCCCCGGAAGGCCCGTACCCGGTACGTCGGGGCGCCGTCCCGCTCCAGCAGGAACGCGATCCGGTCCAGCGCCTCGACGGGGTCCATGCCTCCAGGATCAGGTCTTGTTGCGGAACCTCGCCACCGCCAGCGGCGCGCTGATCACCGTGATGCCCACGGCCCACATGAGGGTCATCATCACCGAGTGCGCCACCGCGCCCCCGTTGATCAGGTTGCGGGAGGCGTCCGCGAGGTTGGACAGCGGGTTGTACCGGGTGAAGGCCTCCAGCCAGCCCGGCATGGTCGAGGGCTTGGCGAAGATCGAGCTTCCGAACTGCAGCGGCAGGACGACGATCATGGACAGCCCCTGGACGGACTGGGGGGTCCGGGCGACCAGACCCAGAAGGATGAAGACCCACATCAGCGAGGCCCCGAAGGTCAGGGAGAGCACCACCGCGCACACCAGGCCGAAGACGCCGTTGTCCACGTGCAGGCCCAGGATGAAGCCCATCGCGAGCAGGATGACCGTGGCGACCAGCGCCCGGCCGATCTCGACGACGATCTTCGCTATCAGCACGGAGGAGCGGGCGATCGGCATGGTCCGGAAGCGGTCCATGACCCCGGTCTTGAAGTCGGAGTTGACGCCCGTGCCGACGGCCATCGCGATGTTCATGCCCATCATGGCCATCAGGCCGGGCACCATGTAGTTGACGTACTTCTCCTGGCTGCCCTCCAGCGCGCCGCCGAAGACGTACACGAACAGCAGCGTGAAGACGATCGGCATCAGCAGCGCGTCGAACATCGACTCCGGGTCCTGCCGGATCTGCAGGACGTTGCGCCGCACCAGGGCGCCGACGTGCCGGAGGTTGGCGCGCAGCCCGATCCGCGGATCGGCGTCCACGGCCGCGGCGGTGGGCGCGGCGGGGGCGGTGATGGCGGTCATGCGGCGAGTTCCTCTCGGTCCTCGGTGGTCCCGCCGCCGTGCGTGACGGCCAGGAACACCTCGTCCAGGCTGGGCAGATGGGTGTCGATACCGGCGATTGCGAAGCCGTGCGCGCCGAGCGCGGCCACGATCTGCGTCAGCTGCTCGTCGCTGATGATCGGTACGTTGAGCACGCCGCGCTCGTGGTCCGGGACGGCCTGCGCCCCCGTGCCGAGGGCCGCCGCCATGGCGTTCAGCAGGGCCGGGTCGACCGGGCGCACCTGAAGGGTGCGGCCGCCGACCTTGGCCTTGAGCTCCTCGACCCGGCCGCCGGCGATGACCCGGCCGCGGTCGATGACCGTCAGCTCGTGGGCGAGCTTCTCGGCCTCCTCCATGTACTGCGTGGTCAGCAGCACGGTCGACCCCTCCGCGACCATGTTCTGCACCTCGTCCCACACCTCGTTGCGGGTGCGGGGGTCCAGACCGGTCGTCGGCTCGTCCAGGTAGAGCACGGCCGGACGGCCGATCATCGACGCCGCCAGGTCCAGGCGCCGGCGCATACCGCCGGAGTACTCCTTCGCGGGCTTGCGGGCCGCCTCCGTGAGCGAGAACCGCTCCAGCAGCTCGTCCGTGCGCGACCAGGCATCGCGGCGCGACAGGTCGAGCAGGCGGCCGATCATGTACAGGTTCTCGCGGCCGGACAGCGACTCGTCGACCGAGGCGTACTGCCCGGTCAGGCCGATCACCCGGCGCAGCTGCCGCGGCTGCGCCAGCACGTCGTACCCCGCCACCATCGCCGTGCCGGCGTCGGGCCGGATCAGCGTGGACAGGATGCGCACCAGCGTCGTCTTCCCGGCCCCGTTCGGTCCCAGCACCCCGAGCACGGTCCCCTGCCGCACGTCCAGGTCCACTCCGTCGAGGGCTTTCGTCTCCCCGTAGCGCTTCACGAGCCCCCGCACCCTCACGGCGGCGTCCGCGCTCTTCACGTCTCGCTGTGTCATGCCCTCAGCTTCACCCCGGCCACCGACACGGCGCCGACATATCGCTGACAGAGGCGCCGATACGCCGCCGACAGGGCGCCGCAGGCCGGAAGAGCCGAGGGGGGACGCGCGACGCGCGTCCCCCCTCGGCTCATCCCGGGCCCCCCGGGGTCAGTAGGTAACCGTCACCAGCCGCAGCCCCCGCCCCCTGAATACCGCGAAGCCCGCGATTTC